>JAZRXT010000001.1:0-8360 GCA_045600365.1 Kiritimatiellia bacterium
ACAACTACCGCATGAGCAATCTGCTGGCTGGGCTTGGCTGCGCCCAGCTGACCCGTCTGAAGGAAATCATACGCCGCAAGCAGTCCACCTTCGAGGCCTATCGCGCCGCGCTCGCGGGCGTCGCCAAGCCATTCCCGTGCGCCGACTACACCGACCCGACGCGCTGGCTGAGCGTATTCATCTTCCCCACCGAAACCAGTCGCAACGAGACTGCGGAGCGACTGTGCGCAATCAACGCCGAATGCCGTCCCGTGTGGAAACCCATGCACCTGCAGCCCGTGTTCGCAAAATGCAAGACCTGGGGTGGCAAGGTTAGCGAGGAGCTCTTCCGCTGCGGTCTCTGCCTTCCCTCCGGCGCCGGCCTCGGCGCACGGGAACGCAAGCGCGTGATCAAGGCGCTCGTTCAATAGCAGGTTTCAAGGTTTCCAATTCATCAATCCACAGCTTCTCGAAAGGAAAACAGACAATGTCACGCGAAATCATGATTGTTGGCGCCGGGGGATTCGGACGCGAGGCGGTATGGACAATCGAGCGCATCAACGACACCGGCGACCACTGGCGCGTTATCGGCTTTGCCGACGACGATCCCACCAAGGCAACTGGGTCGCTGGAGGGCTATCCCATGCTCGGAAACATCGAAAAGGCATCGCACGACCACCCCGGCGCCGCAGTGTTCGTCGCAGTGGGCGACAATGCCGTGCGCGAGCAGATCTACCGCCGTCTTCGCGGGCACGACTTCCCCGTCATTATCGATCCATCCGCCGAAGTCGCCCCCACCGCCGATATCCGCCACGGGGTATTCATCGGGCCACAGGCCGTAGTGTCGGTGGGAGCGGAGCTCGGCAAGTTCGTAATTGTGGGGCCGCGCGCAGGAGTCGGGCACGACACGTCGCTTGGCGACTTCTCCCAGCTTGGACCAGGTACCACGCTGGCCGGCCACGGCAGTCTCGCCGCCGGCGACACCCTCGCCCCCTTCGGCACCTGAGGATTCGGCCTACTCGGACAAAACCTCAACATGGACCGAGGCCGAAACGCCCTTCTCGGTCGTGCATGAAATGACATGCCTACCCGACTCGGGAGTCCATGCGAACGGCTGGTCGCCCGAAGTTTCCTCCATGCTGCGGCCATCCACAAACCACCACAGCTTCACACCCGCCGCATTGCCGGCGACCTTACACACCACACGCTGATTGGCAACGCCCCGCACCAGGCGGAACACCGTTCCGTCGTCAGGCTGCGAAATCGACAGCGCCCTGGTGCCGGAAAGCCCAGCCGCCGCGGCGAGGTAGGCATCGCGGTTCGACACCTGTTTCCCATTGGCACCACGTCGATGCACCGTACACGGTGCCGACGACGAATGGCCGCGAATCGCCCTGCCGACGGTGGTTTTCGGGCAATCCGGCGAGGCGGGCATTCCGCTCTCCACGCAGATAGAACGCTCCACCACCTCGTCGGGGCGTTTGAACCACGGGCCATTGTCGGCGGGGTAGAGTCCGCGCACGAGGTTCCAGCAATGCCCGGCGGCTGCTGTGGCGCCCACGATGGCGGAATCGCCGAAACGGCCGTCCTTGTGTCCGCACCACACGCCCACAACATATTCGGGATTCCAGGCGACCGTCCAGGCATCGCGATAGGCGGCGGAGGTACCGGTCTTCCAGGCGAAGCGCGACACCCTCACGTCGGCCACATGTCCCAGCGCACTGGCGCTGCGCTCCTCACCGGAAAGGATGTCCGCCACCAGCCAGCTGGCACCTCGGGAGAACATCCTCGGCACGGCGGCGTCCCCCCTGCGCACCTCGGAAGCGAGCGCGCAAGGTTCGACGCTCTCGCCCTCGTGGGCGAGGGAGGCGTATGCGGAGCAAAGCTCGAGCAGAGAGACGTGGACGTTGCCAATGGCCATGCCAAGGCCGAATGAATCGTCAGTGGCACCCAGGTTACTGAGGCCGAGCGATCGCAGCAACACTCCGAACTGCGGCACTCCCACCCGCGAGAGCATCTCCACGAATGGCAGGTTGAGCGACAGCACAAGCGCGTCGGAGGCGGTGACCGAGCCGCGGTACAGGGCGTCGAAATTGGCGGGGTTGTATCCCTGATACGCGCGAGGCACGTCGGCAAGCCGCTCTTCGGGGGTGGCAAGACCGCGATCAAAGGCGCAGGCGAGGAGAAACGGCTTGAGCGTCGAACCGGCAGGACGCGGCGAGAGCGCGGTGTTGACCTGCCCGGCGTTCTGGGAGAAATAGTCATCAGAACAGGAGAGCGCGAGCACCTCCCCGGTGGCCACGCGCATCACCACCGCCGCCGCACTGCGAGTGCCGCCATGAGACGCATTGCCAACAGCGGTCTGCGCGCGCCGCTGGATATCGGGATCAAGCGTGGTGGTGAAGTCGCCGCCGGCCAAGCTTCGGCGCTCCACATGGCGCATCGCCCAGTCGCAGAAGAACGGTTCACGGAACGGACGCGGTCCGCGCCGTATTTCCGGCACCGAGGCGAGCGCCCCCTCGTGCTGCTGCGGGGTGATCATTCCCAATGCCAGCATCCGCCCCAGCACGTACTGGCGCCGCTTGAGTGCGCGGTCGAGGTGTCGATCGGGGCGGAATCGCGATGGACCCTGCACCATCCCGGCCAGCAGCGCCGCCTCGCCAATGCCGAGTTCGCCCGCGCACTTGCCCAGCCACCCATTGGCAGCCGCCTCTATGCCCACGAGATTAGAGCCAAAGGGAGCGCGGTTGAGGTACTGGGACACGATCCAGAGCTTGTCGCGGCGAAGTTCGGTCTTCATCGCGCGAAACGCCTCCACGTACTTCCAGGGGAGATTGTGCGGGTGGGGGCGGAAGAGGCGCGTCGCCTGCATCGTGATCGTCGACGCTCCTGATATCCTGCGCATCGAGAAGATGTTCTGCAGTGCCGCGCGCAGCACGCTGGGAACATTCACGCCGTGGTGACTGAAGAAACGTCGGTCCTCGCTCGCGACCAGGGCCTTGACGATCCAGTCCTCCCGCCTGGCCCTGTAGTATGGTCGGCAGTCGGTATCGTCAGGACCAAGCGTCACCCGCATCACCTCGCCAGCCCGATCGCGCAGAATGGCGCCGCTGGGATACGTCTCAGCATCCTCGAGATGCGGATCAATCAGAACCCAGGAAAGGGAGAACACCACCACGATGGTGGCGGCTATCCACGCGATGACCTTCATCGGAGCCGCGCGACGCGTCAGTCGACGACAAAACTCTGGCCGGGGACGGGCGCAAACGCCGCGGGGCATCCATGCTTCAGCAGCAGATCCTTCATCGCCGCCACCTTCTCGGGTTCGCCGTGCACGGCGAAAGCGCGGCTGACGTTGGACTTGACACAGTCGAACCAGTCCGTCAGACCGTTCCGGTCGGCATGCGCGGAGAGCGCGTTGATGGTCTGCACCCGCGCCCGCAGCGGCAGTTCCTCGCCGAGGATGCGGATCGGATCGACATAGTCGACCAGCCGACGCCCCAGCGTGTTCTCCGCCTGGAAGCCGACGATGAGGACGATGTTCCTTGGATCGGGCACGTACTGCTTGAGATGGTGCAGCACGCGCCCGCCTTCGCACATTCCGCTGGCGGCAATGATCACCATCGGTCCTGGCACGTCGTTCAGCGCCATCGACTGCTGCGGGGTCTCGACGAACTTCATGCCGGGGAATTCGAGTGGGTTGACGCCGCTCGCGATCAGGCGCGCCGCCGCCTCGTTGTAGACCTCGGTGTGCTTCGCGTAGATGGCGGTGGCCTTCTGCGAGAGCGGCGAGTCGATGTAGACCGGCACCACGGGAATGCGCCCGGCGGCATGCAGACGGTTGAGGTAGTAGAGAATCTGCTGGGTGCGGCCCACCGAGAATGCGGGCACAATGAGCTTGGAGCGCTGCTGGACGATGTCGTCGATATAGCCCTTGAGCCGCCCCTCCACATCCTCGGCGGATGGATGGAGGCGATCGGCATAGGTGGACTCGATGAGTACAACGTCCGCTCCCTGGGGATATTCATAGTGCCGGAGAATGGGCTGGTCGGGCTGGCCGAGATCGCCGGAAAAGAGCAGCCGACGACTGCGGCCACCCTCGCGAACGTCCAGCGACACCAGGGCCGATCCCATGATGTGCCCGGCATTGTGGAGAGTGAGCGTTATGCCGGGGAATATCTCGCGCGCCTCGTGGGTGTGCTGGGGGCGCATCATGGAGATCAGCTGGTCCACGTCCTCCTCGACATAGAGCGGCTCGAAGAGGTTCTTGCCCTGGGCGCGGCGCTTCTTGTTGACGTACTCAAGGTCGCGGTTCTGGAGGAAGCACGAGTCGCGCAGCAGAACACCGCAGAGGTCCACCGTCGCCTCCCGGGCGAACACGCGGCCCCGGAATCCATGCCTCACCAGCTGGGGAAGGTTCCCGGAGTGGTCGATGTGAGCGTGCGAAAGCACCACCGCGTCGATGGTGCGCGGATCGATCGGCATGTTGCGGTTCTTCTCGAAGGCCTCCTTGCGGTGGCCCTGGTAGAGACCGCAATCGAGCAGAATGCGCTTGCCACACGCCTCAACCAGATGCATTGAGCCGGTAGTGGTCTGCGCTGCGCCGTGGAACGTGATCTTCATACCGCCTCCTTATTCTTAACTTCTGAAACTAGCCCCTGCAGGCAAAGGGCCGCACGTTGCGGACCCCTTCCATGGTCTTCGCGAACATCTCGGGCGTCTGGCTCTGGGCTCCGTCGCACAGAGCGCAGGCGGGATTGTTGTGGACCTCGATGATCAGGCCGTCGGCGCCGATCACGGTGGCGGCCATCGCCACGGGATGGACGAGCTTGGCCACGCCGGTGGCGTGGCTGGGATCGACCACCACCGGCAGGTGCGTCTTGGCATGGAGATACGGCACCATGGTGAGATCGAGCGTATTGCGCGTCGACGTCTCGTAGGTGCGGATGCCGCGCTCGCAGAGGATGACATTGGGATTGCCGCTGGCAATGATGTATTCGGCGCTCATCAGCAGTTCCTTGATGGTGCCGGAGAAGGCGCGCTTGAGCAGGACGGGCTTGCGGGTGTTGGCACCCACCTCCTTGAGCAGCTCGTAGTTCTGCATGTTGCGCGCGCCAATCTGCAACACGTCGACGTCGTCAAAGTACTCGATGTCGCGCGGCGCCATGATCTCGGAGACGATCGGAAGCCCCGTCTCCCTCTTGGCAATGGAAAGAAGCTTCAGACCATCGCGGCCCATTCCCTGGAACGCATACGGCGAAGTGCGCGGCTTGTAGGCGCCGCCGCGCAGCAGCGTGGCACCGGCGGCCTTGACCGCCTTGGCAATGCCCACCACCTGCTCCTCGCTCTCGACACTGCAAGGCCCCGCAATCACCTGGAAGTTGCCGCCGCCGAACTTCAGCGGTTCCGCACCCGGGCGCGGAACCTCGACAATCGTGTCATCGGGATGGAACTTGCGGTTGGCGGCCTTGTACGGCTCCTGGATGCGCTTTACGCTCTCGACAGTGTCGGACAGAGCGGCAAGAATCCCCTCGTCGATGTGCGACACGTCGCCGATGCAGCCGACAATCGTCTGCTGCGCACCCACGGACACATGGGGCGTCACGTCGCGCGCGCGAAGCCAGTCGAGCAGCCGATTGACATTCTCCTCAGTTGCGTCTTTTCTGATCAGAATAACCATTGTTCACTTCCACTTGCAGATTGTCTTAGAAAATCACTTTGTCTATTATACATCATTTCTGCCCATAAGGCAAGCATGAGAAAATTTTTGGGGCGGACAATCTACCTCACTGACCGAGCCGACAGGGCGAGGAGCGTGTACTCTGCCCGCGTCATAGGACTTTCCAGCACCACTGCGGCTATCTCCCGTCCGGGCTGCGGGTTGACCCACTCGGTCTGATAGGCGACACGGCCATCGGACGACTCCCAGGCGAAACGCGCATCGGGAAGGAACTTTGACAGCTGCTGCCCCAGCCCCGCCCCCAGCGCGGCCTCGCCCACGTTCCAACCATACTTCATCTCGATGCAGGACTTCGTTCCATCGGCATATTCGACCCGCAACACGCCGATGATCTGCCCCTCGGTGGGATCGTGGTAGAACCGACGGTCGAAGAACTCCTTCTCCGCCCCCTTCGCCAAACTGGCAGAATGAAGAATCACAAGCGAGGCCAGCTTCCCCCCGAGTACGACGCGCACCTCGTTCGTCCCCGCACGAATTCCGAGAAGACTCCCGGCGGCATCCTGACGCAGCCGCATCGGCACCCCGGCAATCGTTCCCGTACCGTGATTCCAAACGCCATCAACCGGTGTATGCGCCGCGGCGCCGAGGTCGACCACCACAAAGGCACTGCCGCCAGCGGGAATGGGTTTTCGCGACCAGTTGCGCATCAGGAAGTTGCCCCAGCGCCTCGCGCGCGCCATTCCGATTCCCGGCTTCGGAGGGTCACGCCAGGCGGCCTCGGCGGCAAGACGCTGCGCGAGGAGCCCATAGGAACCGTGAAAGCCGGCCCGTGAGCGGTTGAGCCACCAGTTGTAGCAGAAGACCGCCAGTCCTATACCCTCCGTAAGCTCGTCGTAGTCGGGATTCTCCTGGTAGCCTGTCATGTTCTTCCAGTTCCGCGCTCCCTTGCGGCTCAACTCGGGAATGAGAGGATAGTCGATCGAAGCCCAATGATCCCAGACCAGATTGGATGGCAATTTGTCGACCACCTCTGCACACTTGAAGCGGTCGAGACCATTGTGCGCCTCGGAGAACATGTCGGACGCCAATTTCAGCGTCATGCCGCGGGAATTGACGAACGCATTCAAGCGATTGATGTACTCGGCGTAGAGTTCGTTGTAGGGCGTGTCCATACAGAGCGGGCAATCGTGGGGACCGGCCCACCGCACCTCGTCGCCGCCGCCGCTGAGGATATTGGATCGCAGCGCCGGGTCGGGTCCGCACATCGTGATCACCTCGTCGATGAGGTTGGTGATCGTCTGCCAGCTTTCGGGATTGCGGGTGCAGATGACATCCTTGCCCTTCGACCCTTCTTTGATGCGCGCGAAGAGGTTCCCGTCCATCGCCAGCCAGTCCCACATGTGCCCCGGGGACTGCACATACGGAATCACGATCTGTCCGTTGGCGTTTAGGCGCCGCACGATTTCGGCGAAGTCCTCCCGCGTCCACATCATCGGCACCTTCGGGAAGTTCGCGCCCCGCCAATCGTAGAAGTCGCTCAGCTCGAAGATGTACTCGTTGTAGCGCGAATCGATCGGGAAGCGCTCCATGAGCTCCATGTACCGATCGGGCTCGTACTTGTTCGAGTGGTAGTAGACGCGCAGGCACTGATGGAGCATGCGATGTTCCTTGCGCGGCCAGTCGACGACGGTGAAGTCGGGGAGAATGGCAGGTCCACAGTCGCCGGACGCCATCTTCACCGCCTGGGCGAGAAGCCGGGCGCCGAACATGACGCCACCGGGCCGGTTGGCAACCACCAGCGCCTCCCCGCCCTTCGCCGCGACCGCGAAACCGTCGAACTGAACCTGGGCGAAGTCGGCGACAAGTCCATACTTCGCCAATGCCGATCTTCCCGTTGCGGTCTTCGCCAGCGCGAAGACCACTTTCGGCACGTCCAGTCCATAGAAGCTGCGGATCTCCTTCCGGAACCACTCGCTCGCATATTCGAGATGGTCGCCGGCGACCTCCGCCGTCCCGGTCTTCGCCAGATGGGTGGATCCCTTTCCGCGGCGGTGGATTCTCGGTTCGGGGAAGAAGCGGAACTCCTCGGTGTCGACCGGAATGTACTCCTCGGCGGGGATCACCACCTTCGGCGCCCTTTCGGCGCCGACGGAGTAGAACTCCATGTCGCCGCTGCCGTTGAGCAGGAGCCACATGTCCTCGACAGCGGAATGATCAAGGGACAGTCCCTGCCGGTTCCAGCCACCGGGCGCGGAGGAAACCACGTTCCTTTTCCCGTCACGCCGAAAGCCGGCGATTGAAACCCAGTCGAGGTTCCGACTTCGGTAATTGAACTGGGCCATCCCGTCCAGTCGGTTGACGCGGTACTCGATCGAATATCTGCCGAAGGGATCGCCGCTGAAATTCCCGGAGCCCGGCAGCAGCTTCGGAAGGTCGCGGAAACAGACCGTTACATTCGAGTTCGACCAGGTGAGCCGGACCGCCCCCCTTTCCGCATCGTAGGCGATGGTGCGCCGCTTGGCGCCACCCCAGGGGTTGGCAGTCAGACCGGGGAGCGAGGACGGACTGTCAAAGCGCAGCAGCGTCTCGGGCGCGGCCAAGGCCGCGAGTGCCGCGAGGACGGCAATGGCGGAAAGTCGGAGTCGTCCCTTCACAGCACCAGATTCCCGCTGTTTCAGAATGGCATGAACACGATGCCGTA
>JAZRXT010000002.1:0-9712 GCA_045600365.1 Kiritimatiellia bacterium
ATGTCCAGATGCTGCCCGGAAGCAAGATCGTCCTTGCCCACTCCCTGGGCAACATGCTGGTGCCCTCGGCGATCAAGGACCACAATCTCCAATACCGCAGATACTACATGCTGAACGCCGCCGTGCCGATGGAGGCGTATGGTCAAACTGCGTATGCCCATGCCATGATCGACCATGACTGGAGAAAGGTACCGACCCGAGTGTATTCAGCTAGCTGGCACAGTCTTTTTGAGGTTGGGGATGGTAGAATCATGTTGACATGGAAGGATCGTTTTTATGGAATCACCAACGCCGTAAACTGCTATTCCACCACCGAGGACACACTTGGTAATGCTGATGAGAGCGAATGGTTGTCCGGAAGGTTGGCGCGTCGGAAATTCTGGGCGCTGCAGGAACTCTTCAAGGGGACTGAATACTCCGACATTGCGCCGGAGGAGTGGATGCACTGCGAAGGCGGCTGGGGGTACAATCCGCATTATGCTACGAACTTCTTGTATTTGACGTGGCCCAACCGGCGCATGACGACTCGCTTCAGGAACGTGGTCTCGAAGCTCAAGGACGACGATCTCAGACGACATCCCGTGTTCCGGCCGTTCGACGAAGATTGGCTGTTCACAACCAATTCTGTTTCTCTAGATGCCGTGGTACCGATTCGGTCACGTATTCTTGCCGACGGAATTCCGGCGACAAGTTTCGCCGCTGGGGCCAATAGCATTAATAATGACGAGTTTGTAAACGTTGACTATGCGACTTGTCGATCTGGAAATTGGCCGCGAGATGATAGCCGATGGCTTCATTCTGACATCAAAAAAATAGCTTTCCGGTTTGTCCACAAGTTCTTTAGAAAGCTTGTAAAAGAGGAGACGGAATGAAAATAATGCTATTGTTGGCAGTGTCGGTAATATGCTGCGCCGTAAATGGCGGTAGAATGGCGTACCTTACTGTGAAAGTGGTTGATTCCGATACTGATATGCCGATTAAGGGAATACATGTACACGGTGGCTTCCGTAACCATTCGTTGGGATGGCACGGTGGAAGTAAAGACAATTCAGACGAGTCTCAAACTGACGGCAGGGGAATGTGTCGTTTGAGTGGATTTACCGATGTCGGACATTCCTGCTGCATAGCCAGAAATAATGAGCATTTCTATGATTCAGAATGGTATTCATTTGACTACGCCGAATGTTCAATGCTGAAATTCTGGCGTTGGATGCCAGATGATATTGTGGTAACCATGCGCCTTGATCGCGTCATGAATCCCATTCCGCTTTATGTGAAAGATTGCGCAGGCATCTTTCGCCATAAGAGACCAGGGGAGTACGCATTTATCATGGGCAATGATGGACCATCCGGATATTTAAAGACGAATGATGTCACCAAGATTGAAAATGTTCGAATGTCCTATGACTTTCTGAAACATGATTGGTTGCCCCCATTTGGCAAAGGTGAAATGTCCGATATTCAGTTTGTCTTTAATGAGGATATCCTTGGCTGGGAAAAAAGAAGAGGATATTATACTGATGAGATATTGACAAAGATGTATCGCTTCTCCATGGTGGCGACATTGCCTGGGGAGGGCAATGGCATCCAGGAAATAACCAACACCAAAGGGAAAGGTCTTAAGATAAGAAAGGCGGCGGAGAGTGGATACCTGTCGTCGATAGAACGCTGGAAAGGATTCTTTGGAGGTGTCAATGGGTATAGGACAGACTTTGCCGAGAATCGTTGCTACACGTTTCGTATCAGAACGGAATACGATGACCAAGGAAAAATCAAGAGTGCTTATTACGGGAAGATATACGGGGACTTTGATCTACGGAATGTTGATGGCGTGCGATTTCGCTACTATTTCAATCCAACCCCCAACGACCGTAATCTTGAATGGGACATGAAGAAGAATCTTTGGTGCTCAAAACCCGGCTATCTCGGCAATCCACAGCCATAATGTTGAGGAGGACGATGCGATGAAGAATATACTTTTACTGGTATCTGGGATACTTGTAAGAGCGCCCGTGTCCGCGTTCATGGCCAGTTATCGAGTCCGCGTAATTGATGGCGAGAATGACGACCCGATCAAGGACGTGGAGGTCTATGGAGGGTTTGTAATGGGATCACGAGGGTGGGACAATACTCCGCCCGCCAATGTCGACACGCGCCTTACAGGTAGTGACGGCATGTGTCGGCTGCGAGGTAATACTGACGAAGGGGAGTCGTATTTTGGCATGTCGAAACGAGGATATTACAAATCCGAGCGAGGTGGATACGCCGTCGGTCTCGAATGCCGACGTGTCGGTGGCGGACGGCTGGACGATTTCGCCCGCCGCGCTGGTGGCCGGCAATGTGGCGACGTTCTCGGGTGCGCTCTCGTTCGATTCGGGTGCGACCTTCGAGCTTACCGACCCAGAGGACACGTCCGTTCATGGTTGTGTAGTTGCCAGGGCCGCATCGGTGACTGGTCTTCCAACCAATGGAAGTGGCAACTGGGTGCTGACCCTTGACGCCGACGGCAAGACGGTTCGTCTCCGCCGCGGCGGCACCATGGTCATCATCGTGAAATAGTTAAATTGGCTGTGTTCATAAATACTGTGTGGATTATCCAACGATCACTCACCCACAAGATTTACGAGCGAAGCGAATTTAACTATTTATGGAACGCCTGCAGCGTTTCATAATAGCCGGCCGGGTTGCCGATGTCGTGGCGGCGGCCGGGATAGCGGTAGCCGAAGACTGCGTGGTCGGCGAGTAGGCGGCGGATGGAGTCCGTAAGCTGGATCTCGCCGCCGTGGCCGGGCCGCTGGGTGGCGAGCAGATCGAACACCGCAGGATCGAGCAGGTAGCGTCCGGCGATCGCGAGGCGCGACGGTGCCGCTTCGATGGACGGTTTTTCGACGAGATCCGTGAGCCTGAGCGTCCGGCCGGGGGCTGCGCCGGGAACATCTGGTGCTGCCTCGCCGGCGACGATGCCGTAGCGCGAGACCTTTTCCGGCGGCACTTCCTCAAGCCCCACCACCGAGGCGCCGCCATTGGCGCGGGAGATGGCCGCCATGGCGGCAGAAGGTGTTTCGCCGGAGACGAGCGCGTCGCCGAGCAGCACGAGCACCGGCTCCTGTTCGTTTTTCAGCAGGTCTGCTGCCTGGAGGACGGCGTGCCCGAGACCACGCTGCTCGGTCTGGAACACCCAGCTGAGGTGTCGGCCGATATTCTCCACCTCGGCGAGCGCGGCGTCGATTTCCGGCTTGGAGCGGCAGCGTTCGCGCCAAACGGGGTCGGGTTCGAAGTGGCGGCGCAGCGACGGCTTGTCGGGCGAAGTGACGATCACCACTTCGTCCGCTCCGGCGGCAAGCGCCTCCTCGACGATCAGCTGGATCGCCGGCTTGGCGCCGATCGGGAGCATTTCCTTCGGCACGGTCTTGGAGGCGGGCAGGAATCTGGTGCCGTATCCGGCGGCGGGGATGAGTGCTTTCATGTTGGTGGATCGAATGGTTCCCGGATCAGCCCTTCATCCGCTTGAAGTACTCGATCGTCTTGGCGAGGCCTTCGCGCAGGGGGACCTTGGGCTCCCAGCCGAGCAGTTCCTTCGCGAGCGTGATGTCGGGCTTGCGGCGCTTGGGGTCGTCGGCGGGGATGGGTTCGAAGATGAGCTTCGACTTCGACCCCGGGATCTGGCGCAGCGTCTCCTCGGCGAGCTCGCGGATGGTGTATTCGCCGGGGTTGCCGGTGTTGATGACGGCGGCGCCGAGGTGGTGGGCGCTCATGAAGTCGTCGACCGTCTTGCGTCCGAGCGTCATGTAGCGGCGGAACGCCTCGATAAGATCGTCGCAGTACTGGAAGGAGCGGGTCTGCGAGCCGTCGCCGAAGATCGTGATGTCGCGGTTGCCGAGCGCCTGCATGATGAAGTTCGAGATCACGCGGCCGTCCTTCGGGTGCATGTTGGGCCCGTAGGTGTTGAAGATGCGCACCATGCGCACGTCGACGCCGTATTCGCGGCGGTAGTCGGCGGCGAGGGTTTCGGCCACGCGCTTGCCCTCGTCGTAGCACGAGCGGATGCCGATGGTGTTGACGTTGCCCCAGTAGGTTTCAACCTGCGGATGCACCAGGGGATCGCCGTAGATCTCGCTCGTGGAGGTGTGCAGTACGCGCGCCTTGGTCTTGAGCGCGAGGTCGAGCACGTTCATCATTCCCAGCACCGAGCTCTTCGTAGTCTCCACCGGGTTCTTCTGGTAGTGGATGGGCGAGGCGGGGCAGGCGAGATTGTAGATTTCGTCGAACTGGCCCCAGAATGGCTGGGTGATGTCGTGGAGCACGAAGGAGAACCTGGGATTGCCGAAGAGATCGTAGATGTTGGCCTTGGTGCCGGTGAAGAGATTGTCGAGCGCCGTCACCTCGTAGCCATCGGCGAGCAGCCGGCGGCAGAGATGCGAACCGAGGAAGCCAGCGGCGCCGGTGACAAGCGCCTTTTTTGACAGAATCATTTTGCGTGGGCCTTTCTTTTTTTCCCTTTCCCGTAAATTATATCACAAATCTGTCCCAAGATGTGATATAATATTAGGAAATTTTTTTGCCGACGATGGATGCATCGTGGCAGAAAATGAACAAACCAAAGGAGAAAAACAGAGAATGAATGTGAAAGTAATGGGCGGGATCGTGCTCGCTGCCTGCTGCATATGCGGCGTCGGTGCGGACGAGATCGTGTTCAAGAGCGGCTCACGGCTCAACGGCGAGCTGGTGCGCGTCGCCGGTGGCGACATCGTCTTCAAGAGCGAGGACGTGGGAGAACTGACGATCAAGGCCGACAAGGTGGCCAGCATCGTCACCGAGAAGGACGGCACTGTGCAGTATCTTGACCTCAAGGAGGACAAGGGCCGCGTCGGCATGGCCGACGGTGCCTTCACTCTTTCTGGCAAGCCCCTTGACATGAAGAACGTCAAGGCCGTCAACCCCATGCCCGAGAAGTGGCATGGTAGCGTGAACCTGGCCGCCAACTCCGCGCGTGGCAACACCACGAGCGAGAAGGTGGCGCTTGCCGCCGACGCGAACCGTCGCTGGGAGAGCGATCGGTTCACCTCCAACTTCGGCTACTACTTCGCGCAGAACGGCGTTGACCGCGACTCGAAGAAGAAGACCGAGGACCGCATCGAGATCAACGCGCAGGAAGACCACTTCTGGGCGAACAAGGTCTATTCCTACATCAACGGCAAGTACGAGCGCGACGGCATCAACGATCTGCAGTACCGCTACCGCGCCGGTGTTGGTATGGGCTACCAGTGGCTCGACGGCTACGAGCATGACGGAACCGGCAAGTGGAGCTTCAACCAGGAAGCCGGTCTCACGTACATCAAGGAGAAGTACGAGCACGTGAAGGACGACGACCGCATGGCGTTCCGCTATGCCCATCACCTCGCGTGGGCTCCCTGCTGGGTCGACAAGCTCGCCTTCGTCCACAACCTCGAGTATCTGCCCGACACCGGCGACTGGGCCGAGTCCTACCTGATCGACGCCGACGTCGGCGTCACCTACGACTTCAGCATCGACTGGCAGTTCTTGGGCAAGGTCGAGTGGGACTACAACTCCGACCCCGGCCCCTCCACCAAGTCGAGCGACTTCCGCTACATGCTCGGCATTGGCTACAAGTGGTAAGCTAGTGCGAATAGCGATCGCATATCCACCGCTGAAAAGCGACAGGGGCGTGCCGCTCCTGTCGCAGAACCGCCAATTCCAGTGGTTCTCGCGTCCCACCTACATCTTCCCCGTCGTGCCGGCAACCGCCGCCACGATGCTCAAGCGGGAAGGGCACGAGGTGGCGTGGCTGGACGGAATCGCCGAGGAGTGGTCGGAGGACGAGTTCCGCCGCCGCCTTGACGAGTTCCGTCCGGAGCTGGTGGTTATGGAAACCAAGACCCCGGTGGTCAAGCGCCACTGGGAGATTGTGAAGGAACTCCGGGCGCGTCATGGCGACTGCCGTTTCGCGCTCGTGGGCGACCACGTGACGGCCCTGCCCGAGGAGACGATGGAGAACTGTCCGGTGGACTACGTCCTCACCGGCGGAGACTGGGACTTCCTGCTCGTCAACCTCGTCAGGGCGGCCTTCGATCCCTCCGCGTTCGAGCCCGGGATCTGGTATCGTACCGGCGAGGGCGTGGCCTCGACCGGGCGCTTCAAGCTCGACCACGACCTGAATTCATGCGGATGGATCGACCGCGATCTCTGCAAGTGGCGTCTCTATGCCGAGAAGAACGGCAATTTCCGGCGGACGCCCGGCACCTACATCATGAGCGGGCGCGACTGCTGGCACGCCAAGTGCACCTTCTGCAGCTGGACCACGCTCTACCCGACCTACCGCACGCGCGATCCCATTGACGTGGTCGACGAGATCGAGCATCTCGTGAAGAACTACGGTGTGCGCGAGATCATGGATGATTCCGGTTCACTGCCAGTTGGCAAGTGGCTGGATACGTTCTGCAATGAATTGATCCGCCGCGGTCTGCCAAAGAAGCTGCGGATCGACTGCAACATGCGCTTTGGCCGTCTCGGTCCCGAGGACTACAGGCTCATGCGCCGCGCCGGCTTCCGCCTGGTGCTCTTCGGCGTGGAGAGCGCCAACCAGGAGACGCTCGACCGCTTTGTGAAGGCGCTCAAGGTGGAGGACATTCGCCAGGGCGCGAAATGGGCGAGCGCGGCTGGCCTCGATGTCCACCTCACTTTCATGTTCGGCCACGCCTGGGAGGGCCCGGCTGAGGTGGCCAACACCGTCGCCCTTGCGCGTCAGATGCTGGCGAAGGGCTGGGCGTCGACGCTCCAGTGCACCATCACCGTGCCCTATCCCGGCACACCCCTGTTCCGCGAACTCAAGGAGGCGAACGCGCTCGCCACTCTCGACTGGAACGAATACGACATGCGTCGCCAGATCACATTGACCCCAAAGATCTCGGAGGAAGAGATCAAGTGTGCCGTGCGCCGTGTCTATTCTGGCTTCTTCCAGCCCGAGGCGCTTCTGCGCCGTCTCTTCTCCCCGGCGGTATTCGACTTCTCCTTCTACTGGCGCGGCTTCCGCTCCATTCTTGGACATCTAACTGATTTCAAGGGCTAAAAGCAAAACCATGGTCATTCTCCCAGCAATCGATCTCAAGGGCGGCGTATGCGTGCGCCTTCGCCAGGGCCGTGCCGACGACGTTACGACCTACAACGACGACCCGGCCGCGCAGGCGCGCGACTGGCGCGAGCAGGGCGGGCGCGAGCTCCACGTGGTGGATCTCGACGGTGCCTTCGCCGGCACTCCGCGTCATGCGGAGGTGATCCGCAGCATAATCGCCGCGTTTGGCGGCCCAGTCGAGGTGGGGGGCGGTCTGCGCAACCCCGCCGCACTGGAGGCAGTGCTCGAGGCCGGCGCCACGCGCGCCATCATCGGTTCCGCCGCGCTGGAGGATCCGGCTTTTCTCTCCCGCGCCATCGAGCTCCACGGCGAGCGCATCGCAGTGGGCATCGACGCGCGCAACGGCTATGTTCAGACCCGTGGCTGGGTCAAGACCACCGAGGTCGGCGCGGTTGAGTTTGCCAAGGCCGTGCAGGGAATGGGCGTCAAGACCATCATCTACACCGATACTGCGACCGACGGCATGCTGGGCGGACCCAACCTCGCGCAGATGGCGGCGATCTGCGACGCCGCGCCCGAGTGCGCCATCACCGCGTCTGGCGGCGTCTCGAGCCCAGAGGACGTTGCCGCCCTCATCGCGCTGGGTCGTTCCAATCTTCGCGCCGCCATTGTGGGCAAGGCGCTCTATGACGGGCGCACCACGCTTGCCGCGATGAACGCCGCCGCCGAGGGCGTGAAATGAACGATGCCGTTCTGGAAACACTACCCAACGGTCTCAGGCTAGTGCTGGCGAAGGACGATCACGTGCAGAGCGCGTGTTTCGGTCTGTTCGTCGCGAGCGGCTCCCGCCACGAGCCGGCCGAGCTCGCCGGCATCTCGCATTTCATCGAGCACATGCTCTTCAAGGGTACACGCAGGCGCAGCGCCTTGGAGATCACCCAGGCGATTGAGGGGCGCGGCGGCAATTTCAACGCCAGCACGTCCGAGTCTAGTACCTGCTTCTACGCCCATGTGCCGGGGAACTGCATTCTCACGGCGGTTGACATCATTTCCGACATGTACCTCAATGCGGCCATCCCGCCCGACGAGTTCGAGCGCGAGCGCATGGTGGTGCTCGAGGAGATCAAGATGTACTCCGACGAGCCCGATTCGGTCGCCAGCGAGAATCTCTCCAGTGCGCTCTTCCCGTCCAATGCCCTTGGGCAGCCCATTGCCGGCGGACCCGAGACGCTGATGAAGATGAAGCCGAAGACGCTTCGCGACTACATCCGCCGCTGCTATGTGCCGTCCGCCACGGTGGCCGTGGTCACCGGCAACTTCGATCCCGCGGCGGTGTGGCGCGCCGTTGTGAACACGCTGGGGAGGCTGGCACCAGGAACACCGCCAGGATTCAAGCGTGTGGGGCGCCGTCCGCTTCCAGTTCGCGAGATCCGCGCCGAGCGCGACGTCCAGCAGGTGCAGTTGGCGCTTGGCTACCGCACTTCGTTCGGCATTCACGCCCATTCCCGCATCAAGTACGCGGCGACCGTGTTCGACTGTCTGATGGGGCGCACGATGAGCTCGCGTCTCTTCCAGAGCATACGCGAGAAGCGCGGTCTCAGCTACGACATCCATTCCCAGCTGCAGCTTTTCGACGACGTTGGCGGGTGGGCGGTCTTCGCCGGGATTGACGCTGGCAATCTGGATCGTACGCTCAAGGCGATAGACGTCGAACTTGATCGGATCCGGACGAAGCCGCCGTCGGTGGCCGAGCTGCGCCGGGCCCAGGAGTTCCTTGTGGGCAATTTCCGCATTGGTCTGGAGAGCCAGCGGGCGCGGATGTTCGGCTATGGCAACTGCGTGCAGACCTATGGCGAGCTTCGTTCCTTCGAGTCGGTGACTGCCGAAATCGAGGCGGTCACCCGCGATGACATTCTCGAGGTCGCCAACCGAATCATCCGCCCGGAATTCCGCAGCGTGTCCCTGGTGACGCCCAGAGAATTAGGAATTAGGAATTGACCTCATTCCTCATTCCTAATTCCTAATTCCTCATTCATAATTCTCAGGATGGCGGTGTCGATGCCGTCGATGTCCACCGTTAGCTTCTGGGTGATGGGCAGCGTCTCCAGTGCCTTGAATGCGGGAGGAGGATTGGTGAGCACGTCCTTGCCGAAGGCGCGCAGGCACGTTTCGGGGAACTTGTAGGGCGTGGCGGTGGCGGCCACGACGCAGGGTACGCCGTCGCGCGGGAAACCGAGCTTGCGGGCCACGGCGGTTGCCACTGCGGTGTGGGGGTCCAGGATGTAGCCGGCGGCGTCGCGCATGCGGCGCATTTCCGCCTCCGTCTCCTCGGGAGTCGCGAAGGCACCGATGAATTCCGCCTGCAGACGTGCGCGGGCGGTGTCGTTGAGCGCGTAGCGCCCGGTGGCCGCGAAGTCGTCCATCAACCACTTCGTCTCGGCGCAGGCGGCCACCGGGTTCTCGAGGCCGCCATTGACGAGCCACAGGAGGCGCTCGACGTTGGAGGATTTGCGGATGTCCATGGACGGGGAGTTGGTGACGGTGAACTTGTCGCCCGGATCGTAGACGCCCGTCGCGATGAAGCGCGTGAGGACGTCGTTGACGTTGGAGGCGCAGACGAAC
>JAZRXT010000003.1:0-35968 GCA_045600365.1 Kiritimatiellia bacterium
GCAGTACATGTTCTCCGTCTCGTGGTCGCCGTAGACGAAGAGCTTCTCGACGTGGCCGCCATCCGAGCGACGGTTGCCAGGAAACACCTTCCGCCAGAGACGGCCAAACGCCATCAGCTCCGGAACCGTACCGCCCTGCACCATGTCGCCGGCGATGACAACCCCATCGACCTTCCGCGCATCAAGGTGGCGGAGCGTGCGCTCGAACATCGCAATGCGCGATGGTTCCTCCGTCAGATGGATGTCGGCCAGCACGCCGAAGACAGCCTGGGGCGACGCGCCCTCGCCATGCGCGTCGGCAGCGAAGGCCAGCATGCTGGCAGCCAGGATCGCAAGAGACGCGCAAGACTTCATCGAACCACCTTACCTTTCCGCCTTCAGAATGGGTAGAGCGGTCCCTTGGCCCAGTAGACAGCGGGCACGGATTCGATGGGCTCGCCCGCCGCACCCCACGCATTCATCGGGCGAACCACGAACTTCACGCTCTCGTGGTTGTCGGGGATCTCAGCGCGGGCGAAGACACAGACGACGGCGTTGGTATCGTATGGTTCCGGCCAGTAGCACTTCGGCGAATAGACACGCTTCTGCGAGACTATGCGCGAAACAACGCCCTTCGACAACACCGCCGTCACCTCGTAGTCGTAGGCGCGGGGCGTCGTCTTCGACGATGTGGCACTCGGGAATGAGACGACAATCTGGTCTGTCTCCTTCCCCGCGCGATCCCTGCCGCGGCACGTCTTGACCGACGCCTTCGCCCCGGCGGCAAACTGCGGCACACCCGCCCTCCGGCCGCGCGCCTCATAGGCGGCGCTCCCGTCGTTCGGCCACGGAATGGTCCACGGCTCGGCGACCGCTTCGCCATCGTGCAGAACATCGATGCGTTCGACGAGCAGATGGTCGCAGTAGACGCTGACGACCAGCGCATGCGAGCCGTCGGTGCGCGTGTCGATCGCCTCCATCTGCTGTGGCGGCGTCGAGCAAGGCGCCTCGCAGGAACAGCGCGAGTTCTCGCGCCCAGCCGCCGTAAGGAGCGTCGCCAGGCCAGGAGACTGGATCTGCGTGAACGCACCCTGCCAGAGTGAAAGCTCCTCCGTCGCGGTGCGATGCTTGTGACCATTGAAACCAACCGCATTCGGATAGCGCGAGAGAACGGCCGTCGTGCGGCCGGAGTCCTGTCCCGACTGGTAGGTGCCACCCACGGTGCCGCGGGGAATCTTGTGCTGCACGTAGAAGAACGGGCGCGTCCGGTCGAATGAATTCGTCTCGAAGAACTCCTCAAGCCCGGGGATGTGGAGCGGATCGGCGTAGCGCATACCGTCCTCGTCCGCATTGACAAGATGCGCCAAAACGAAGCCGTACCCCTTCACCGTCTTGCGCATGATGGGCGCGAAGTCCTCGTGGAACACGTCCTTCCACACCTTCGCGCGGTCGACGTAGGCGATGTGATTTGCCTTCAGGTCAGCGACTACGGCTGGGTTCTTAAGCCGCTCTGGCCAGTACTTGAGAAAGAGATACGGTTTCTCGACGTCGTGGTCGCCGAAGGCAAAGAGCCGTTCCACGTGCTGGCCATCCGCGCGCCGACTCCCGGGAAACACCTCCTGCCACGTTGCCTCCAGGCGCTTCAGTTCCGCGATGCCGCCGTCCTGGGTGAGATCACCGGCGATGACCACGCCGTCGACGCCTCGCGCTCCCAGGCAGCGCAGCGCAGTGCGGAAGACCTCGACGGAATGTCCGCCCCCGGGTTCGGCGAAATGCCGCTGGTCGATATGCACGTCGCCCAGGACGCCAAAGCGCAGAACCGGCTCAGCCGCCCCGGCCACCGCCAGGGTGGCCGTCGCCGACAGCGTCGCCAGGCATATCTTGAAAGAGGCGCGCATGGTCGCTCAACCCTTCAACTGCAGCCTGACCGTGCCGATCTGCTTCTTCAGCAGCTTGACGCGGTAGAGCGGCACCTCGACCGTGACCTCGCTCCCCGGCGCGGGCAGGAGATCATCGGGGATGTCGAGCACGCCTTGGGCGATCGTCTTCGGCGCATCCTTCTCGCCGACCATGGCGGCTAGGGCGTCGACGGGGGCGGACGCGATATCGGCATATCCCACCATCGCCGCTTCGACGAAATCAGCCCCCTGCTTGAGCGCATACTTTGCTGAAAGCTGGAGGAAACGGCGGAGCTTCTGGATCGAGACCGGCTCGGAAATGGAAACTGCCAGCGCAGTATGGCCCTCGACGTCCTCGCGGAACAGTACGCGCTTCGCCCAGGGTTCATCGGCGAAACCGCACTTGCCGCGCGTAAACGTGCAGTCGCGGGAGGCCGAACGGCGGGCGATGCCCGTGCGCGGCCAGATCATCTCCACCGTCATCAGATTGCGGCTTTTCAGCAATCCCTTCTCTGGCACGCCGGTCAACGACGCATCCACCAGCAGTACCTCGATCAACTGTTTGGATTTCATACCACCTCCTCTATCTGACATCGGCGTTTACAAGCCGCACCGAGGCGATCTCGATCTCGGAGAACGGCGTGTTGCAGGGGTCGACGCGCAGCGCCCCGACGCGGCCACGCCATCCGCCCTTGGTGCCGACCGGGAACACGTAGTCCTTCCACTCGCCATCGGCACCCAGCGGCAAGGCAATCGAGCTCGCCTCGCGCATATCGTACGGGGAGTGTCCCCAGAAGAGCTGGATCGCCCCCTTGGCATTGCGGGTGCGCATGCGCACCACCACTTCCTTGAAGCGCTTGGCGTCCACCGGCTTGAAGGAGACCTTGAATGCGGGGTCGGCCGTGGTGGTGCGATAGAGCGTGCCCTCGCCGGTGGCGCGGTCCTTGTCGATGCCCATCATCGTGGACCACCCATTGTTCTCGCCGTTGCGCAGATCCCAGGAGGTGACGCGCAACGGCTTTGCCGGCGGCGGCAGGTCGTACGGCCCGAGTCTCACGTCCTTGGGGCCGTAGTTGAGCGGCCACCCGCCTGCCGGGCGCTTGCAGAACACGTCGCGTACCGCCTCGTAGAATCCGAAGCCGTGCTCGGCATTGGGTTCGGCGTACGAACCCTCGCCCCATTCGTTGAGCGGGGCGAGGCAGAGGCGCTTCACGCCCGTCTTGTCGGCAAAATCCTTCGCCGCCACGCAGATCCGGCGGAAGTCGGCGGCGTTCTTGCCGTAGATCTCGCAATGGTCATTCCACGGCCGATCATCCCAGCCGGTGGAGAGGTTGGGAATGAACGGAAGGATGCCGCTCTTGTACTGGCCCCACCAGTTCTCGGGATTGGCGTCGGCCACCAGCTTGTAGGAGAAGCGGCGGCTGGTGTCGCTGCGGCCTCCATGCGACATGAAGTGATAGATGCCAGTCATGTCAAAACCGAAGTCCTTGTACATCTGGATCACGCTCGGCTTGTACTCCGACTCCGGCCACTTCATCGCCACGAAGTGGATGCCCTTGTAGCCGGCGGCCACGGCCATCTCGCGGGAGATGTCGAGCAGGCGGCGGCAGCCGCCTTCGGGCACATCGCGCTGCATGTTGCTCGGGGCCCATATCCACACCACGGGCTTGCCGTCGATCGTGAGGTATTCGGGGGTGTTGAAATAGTTCTCGATCCAGAACTTCGTAACGGCGCGCTGGTCCTCGACCGAATGCGAACCGGCCGCGTTGTGGTTGGCCCACATCATCGCCCACTTGATCAGTCCGCGGTACTTCGCCTTGTAGAACGCCTTCACCCAGTGGTAAAGGCCCTGGCTGCCGCGGCACCAGTACCAGTCGACGTAGAGCGTGCGGATGCCGTTCTCGTCGAGCCACTTGATCTGCCAGTCGACCACTTCCGGATTCGCCTCGTCGTACCAGCCCAGCACGGGCTTGCGCTCGGGACACGTCTTCCACACGCGCTGCCAGGCCTCCACCCTGGCCCAGCCGGGGAAATAGAGTGCCCCGATGTCGTAGTCGGTCTCGGCCGGCTTCGGCTGCGGCACGTACGCGGCCGCGGGGAGGCCGAGCGAGGGCGACACCTTAACCTTCACCTCGCCGGCGAGTGACGCCACCGCGCCGGCGGCCACGATCGTGAACGGCAGCGTGTACTCGCCCGCGCGCTCGAACTCCAGCTGCGCCTCGACGCTAGTCGTATCGCCGGCATCGATGGCCACAGCGGCGAGTTCGGCGGCATTGACCACGCGCATGCCCGGTGACGACTTGAATTCGATGCGCACGTTCCGCGCGTCGATGGTGCCGAGGTTGCCGAGCTGGATGGTCACCGGAGTGCGCTGACCGACGCGGTTGAAGGCGTCGGAGGCACGGGCGCTCATGAGGACCAGGTCGACGGGGAAGTCTGGCACGTCCTCCACCCACACGTACTTGACCGCCAGCGGGGAACCGTCGAGCTTGCGGAACTTGAAGTATTCAAGGTCTCCGGACCAGTTGCCGTTGCCGTTCAGATCGAGGTAGAGCCGGTGAGAGCGTCCGTCGACCGGCAGCCGGAATTCGCGCTTCTGGAGTCCGCGCGAATTGGAGGCCGCCCATTCGAACACCCCCAGCCCATCGCAGGCCTCGCCGGTGCACGAAAAGGCGACGCCGGTGTATTTCGAAGTGGGGATCGTCTTCTCGCACGCCACGCCCTCCACCGCAATGCGCGAAATCTCGAACTTGCCGCCATCCGCCGCCGAGCTAGGGAAGTCGATGCGGAACTTGGCAATCCGCTTCTCGCCCTGCCAGAAGGGGCGAATCCGATACTCGTGCCACTTGCCATCGGCAAGCCACTCGAAGGAAACGCTCTTCTTCTGGTTCATGGAGTCTTTGGGCGCCGCCCAGAAGACCTCGCCAAAACCGGCGCGGTCGCCGCGCGCACGGATCACGAGCTCGTGGAGGGCGGATGCCTTCAGGTCGACCGCCGGGCTGTAGAGATGCCCGTCCGCGCCATTGCACACCACCACCAAGCCCCCGGATTCAAGCGAAGTGCGGCACTGGTGGCCCCCCACGTTCCACTTCTCGATCCCCTTCCCCTTGGCCCACTCGACCTGCGTCGCCCCGCAGACGGGAATGGCCGCAAGGGCGAGGGCGATGGACATGGCGGCAATGATTGTGCGTTTCATGGACTTTACTCCTTCTCTGCAGCTGCTAGCGAACTAACTGACCGTTCGAACCGCGTGGCTCACGCCAGCCCGATGGCGGACGTGAACGACGCCTTGTCGGTGCTCTTGCGCCCCGGCATATCCTTCTCGAGATTGCGCCAGGCGCCGCCCGGCAGCGGCCACTCGTTGTCGCCACAGCTGGGCATTGCCACGTCGCCCTCCTTCTCGAAGTCCTCGGGCGTGGGCGTGCAGGCCAGATTGTAGAACGGGCTCTTCTCGTTGGAGATGAGCTGGTTGAGCGCCACCATCTGCCCGGTGTAGGCGGAAAGGCGCACCATCACGCCGCAGGCGGTGGAGAGCGCGCATGCCACGCCCTCGTTGTAGTAGGGGCCGACGCCAAAGACGCTCTTCAGCAGATCGACGTGCTCCTGCACATAGGGATTGAGGTCGGCGAAATCGCCCTCGAGTTCGATGCGCTTGCCGGCCGGGGTACGTGCGCCGGAACCGGTGAGCACGGCGCGGTCGGTGCGGAAGAGCTCGCTCACGTTGTTGGCGCATCCCTCCACCTGGCGGCACATCGAATGAATGTGCACCCCCTCGCCGTAGTCGAAGTCGGCGGAGAAGAAGTCGTACTGGTTGCCGGACACGCGGCGGGTGCGGGCGCCGAAGGCGACGCAGGTCTTCGGGAAGCGGCCGAGGAACCAGTTGGCGACGTCGATGTTGTGGACGTGCTGCTCGCAGATATGGTCGCCGGAGAGTTCGGCGAAGTTGAGCCAGTTACCGCAGAGATAGGCGGCATTGGACTCACCCTGACGGCGGTTCCTCACCCACGGCACTCTGCTGTTCCAGTAGACCTCGCCGCCGAGGATCGTACCGAGCCGCCCCTCGTCCAGCGCCTTCTTGACGAGCAGATAGCCGCGCTGGTGACGGCGCTGCGTGCCGCACACGATGGTGAGCTTTTTCTCGGTGGCGAGTTTCGAGGCGGCTATCATCAGTCGCACTCCCGGCGCGTCGACCGCGACGCCCTTTTCGGCGAACACGTGCTTGCCGGCTGCGATTGCGGCCATGGTGTGGATCGGACGGAAATTGAGCGGGGTGGTGAGAATGACCGCGTCGACGTCGGCGCGCTTCATGATCTCCTTGTATCCGTTGGCGCCGCCGTAGGCATTGGCCTTGTCGACGCCGAACTTCTCGGCGGCGGCGCGCGCCTTGTCGATGAAGAAGTCGGTGAAGGCGACCGGCTGCACCTTGACGTCAAACCCCTGCTTGCGGCATTCCGCCGCCGCCTGGATCATGTTGCCGAGTGCGCCGAGCTTGTAGTAGTCCTGCTCGTTGACGGGCTTGAAGCCGCCGCCCACGCCACGACCGCCGCAGCCGACAACCGCGACGCGCAGAACTTTCTCCGCGCCTTCCGCCTTGAGCACCGCCGGCATGGCCGCCGCAATGGCTGAAACCTTGATGAAATCCCTTCTGTTCATTTCAATCCCTTTTTTTGCGCTCTGAAAAAACGTCAATTCTACGCCTGCTCCCACTGGGAGCGGAGAAGGTCGCACATCCGCTTGAGGATCTCGCGACGCTCAGGGAGGTCGGGCATGATGTCCTTGCCCTTCGCGTCCTTGCCCTTCGGCACATATCCGGCCTCGAGCGACACCGCGCCCCGGTAGCCGATGAACTTGAGCCCGCGGAAGCCGTCGACGTAGTTATCCGCCTCGCCGTCCGAGCCGGGGATCTTGCGGCGACGCAGCGACGCCACATGCACGTGCGAGAGCAGATCGCCGGCAGTCACGAAGGCGCCGAACATACTCGCCTCCTCCTTGCTCATGTGCCAGAAGTCGCCCATCACGGTGCATCCCCTTCCGATCTCCTGGGCCATCCTGGCCCCGTCGGAGACCTGGCGCAGGAACGGGGTCTCGGCGCGCTGAAGAGGCTCGAGCACGATTGAGGTTCCGCAGGACGCCGCCTTCTCGGCAAGGCGCTTGCCGTAGTCCTCGACGAACGCCTGGCGCAGCTCCTTCAGCCCCACCTCCGGCTTGCCGCGCGCCGGGCAGATAATCAGTCCCACGCTGCCGATGGCACCGAGTACCTCCAGCACCGGGAGGAAGGATTCAACTTCCCTGTCGTTGCCCGCCTTGTCCGCACGGTCAAACCTGGAAGGTCCACAGGCAGTGGCGAGAAAGAGCTTGCGGCCCTTGAGCGCGTCGGCGAGCTGGCGTCCCTTGTCCAGCACCCACTTGCCGGAGGGGATCTCCACCGCCTGGTAGCCGTTCGCCTCGAGGAAGTCGAGCTTGGCGTTGATGTCGTCACGCTCCGGAATGCCGCCCCACTGGAGGCAGAGGTTGAGCTGGGCCCGCTTTTTCGCCGCACAGGCGCACTTGGGCGAACACGCCGCGAAAACCGGGGACATGCCTGCCGCCGCACCGGCGGCGAAGAACTGTCTTCTATTCACTTCCACTTCTCCAATTGCTCACTTTTGAGTTTCAACTTTCAATCTCGCCATGGCGGACTGCAGATCGCGCCACATTTCGCGCTTCGACTGGTCGAGCCGCACGACGTCATTGGCGAAGAACCTGAGTAGCCGCGCCGGCGAGTAGGTAACAAGCGTCGGCACGCCATCCACCTCAGTCCACTGTCCGCGAACCGCGGGTTTCGATGGCATGAATATCTTGCGGGCGTCGCTGCCCATCACGACGTAGATGCGGGCGCGCGGACGCTTCTTCGCGGCCTCGGTCGCCTCCATGCGTACGACCGCGCCAGGCTGGCACTTCATCGCCGCAATGATCTTCGTCACCATCTCTTCGGCCGCATCCTTCGGCAGACTGTCGAAGATGAATGCGTAGTTGGCGGTCGCGGCGACGGCTTTGGCAGCCGGTTCGGCCGGTTTTGCCGAAGCGTCGACGAACGCCCTGGGCTCGGCAAAGCAGTCCGCGACGGGTACTGGTGCAGGGGCCGGGGCGGGGGCGGCCGCAAGGGGGGCTGGACGTAGTTCAGGCGGAGGACCGTCGCGAAGCAGCGAACGGTCCATTTCCACGGTGCGCGCGCCAAGTTCGCGTTCAAGCGCCAGCACCGACTCCAGAGCGTCGAGCACCCCGGCCGCCGTGTCAATCACAGGCAAATCATTCCTTTCCCCGATAGCCGTAGGGATTGGTTGACTGCCAGCGCCAGAGGTCCTCGCACATCTTCTCGATGCCGCGTTCGGCCTTCCATCCGAGTTCCTTCGCCGCCAGGGCGGGATCCGCCCAGCACTCGGCGATGTCGCCGGGGCGGCGGGGCTTGATGGCGTACGGCACCTTGCGTCCGCTCGCCTGCTCGAATGCGCGCACTATCTGGAGCACGGAATAGCCATTGCCGGTGCCGAGGTTGTAGACCTTGAAGCCGGGCTTGGAGGCCAGCGTCTCGATTGCCTTGAGGTGGCCGATGGCGAGATCCACGACGTGGATGTAGTCGCGGATGCCGGTGCCGTCTGGCGTGGGGTAGTCGTTGCCGAAAACGCTCAGCTCCTTCAGCCGACCCACGGCGACCTGCGCCACGTACGGCAGCAGATTGTTGGGGATACCGGCCGGATCCTCGCCGATGCGGCCCGACTCGTGGGCGCCGATCGGGTTGAAGTAGCGCAGGATGACGGTGTTCCACTCGGGGTCTGCCTTCTGCACATCGCGGAAGACCTGCTCCATCATGAGCTTGGTCCAGCCGTAGGGATTGGTGCAGCCGGGCGTCGGGAAGTCCTCGCGGATCGGCACGGTCTGGGGCTGGCCATAGACGGTGGCGGAGGAGGAGAACACGATGTTCTTGCAGTTGTGGGCGGCGAGGACCTTCAGCAGGGTGAAGGTGCCGCCCAGGTTGTTGGCGTAGTACTTGAGCGGAATCGTCGTCGACTCGCCCACCGCCTTGAGGGCGGCGAAGTGAATCGTGGCGTCAAACGGCTTCTCGGCCGCCATCACCGCATCAAGCGCCTTCTCGTCGCGAATGTCGAGCTGGTAGAACTTCGGGGCCTTGCCAGCAAGCTCCGCCACGCGCCGGAGGGACTCCTCGCTCGAATTGCAGAGGTTGTCCACCACCACCGCGTCGTGACCCGCCTTCAGCAGTTCCAACACGGTGTGCGAGCCGATGTAGCCCGCGCCGCCCGTCACCAGAATCTTCATGGGAAGTCCTACTTGGTGGCCGTGCGGTCGTTGTAGTCGCCGGTCTCGGTATTGATGCGGATAGTGTCGCCCTCATTGATGAACAGCGGCACCTTGCACACGTAGCCGCCCTCGACGGTGGCGGGCTTGGTGACCTTGCCGCTGGCGGTATCGCCCTTCACGCCGGGCTCGACCTTGATGACCTTGCGCTCGACGAGCTGGGGCAGATCGACGCCGATGACCTTGTCGTTGAAGAAGAGCGCCTTGACCTCCATCTCGTCCATGAGGAAGAACTTCTTGTCGCCCATGACGTCGACGGCGACGCGGATCTCCTCGTAGTTCTCGTCGGTGAAGACAAACGCCGTGCCATCGTCGTAGGAATAAGTGACGCTGCGCTGGATCAGCTCGGGACGTTCGAACTTGTCGCCGGAACGATAGCTGCGGCTCATGCCGTTGCCGTTGATCATGTTGCGCAACTTGCAGTTGTAGATCGCCTGGCCCTTGCCCGGCTTGGAGAAATCGAACTCAGTGATTTCCCAGGGTTCACCGTCGATAAGCAGCTTGACGCCCTTGTGCAGTTCACCGGCTCCGATAACATCGCCCATTTTTAATTCTCCTTTGGTTTTTGAAGTAAATACGAACATATTCTACCATAAAATCGCAATCAGGGCAAGCAAAGAAAATCCAACTGTCACGCGCGAATAAGAAGCCGCGGCGGACGCGCGGGAGCGCGTCCATCCCGGATGGGGTACGGAGGACGTGGCGGGCGGTTGTCCGACAGGCCGCTGGACGTCACTTGAAAAACTGCACCTTGAAGACGTGACTTTCGCCAGATTTGAGCTCGTAGACATTTTCGTCCACGTTTCCCGTCTCCACGCACACGAACTTGCGCCATTCCCCCGGTGCAAGCTTGGACGTCACGTGTGCTGAATTTGCAAGCGACTCTCCCGGATTCCACACAATTGCGCTGCCAGCTCCGCTGCATTTCATCTTGATTTCCCGCTCCGCCCCCGCTCCGCCGAACGTGATCTCACTCGCCTTGCCGCCACTCACGTTGATCTTGCACCTCCGCGCCGGACCCGTCTTCACCGCAATTGTTCCATTGGCGACATCTCCATCTATCCTACAGGCCTCCGGATCGGTTACCGGAAGATACGGATGTATCGCCTCGCTCACCATGAACGGTTCCTTGCCCGTGTTCCTGCCAGTCACCTCAATCTCCAGATGATCTCGCTCAAGCACATACTTCACCGTCAACTCGAAATCGTACGGGAATTCCTTCCGCGTCCGGTCGTTCGCCTTCATGGCCAGCTCAAGCCTGTTCGCCGTGCGCCCGACCACCGCGAAATCATGGTACCGCGCAATGCCATGCCGCCGCGCATGCTCATGCCCGTCGTTCGCGAACCACGGCCAGCAGAGCCGGGCGCCGCCAGTGCCGTCCGACAACCGTCTAAAAAGATCATCGCCCTTCGCGTTCCGCCAGAACATCACGTCGCCGCCATGCAGATTCACCCCCACCGAACCGAACTCGTTCGTGAGCGTGATCAACTCGTCCACCATCGCCCCCGGCACGACGTCGCACAGCGACAGGTCATCTTCCGAATCGAACATCTCCCGCCACGAGGGCACGCTCTCGGTGCCCTCCACCTTGCCGAAAAGATCCGGCCGCGACGCCGCCGCCAGCCTCGCCGGAATCAGGAGACACCCGCCTGCCGAGACGTCCACCCTGCCACCCGTCTGCCGCGCCATCTCCTCGGCAAAGAACACGATTTCCTCCGCCCGCCGTTCCGGCAGGGATTCGCCAAGCAGCAGCAGGAACTTCGCCGCCTCTTCGTCCTCGTGTTCGCGGCTGTAGATATTCGTGCGGCACTTGCGCGTCTCGCCCGTGGCGAAAAGATCCGCCACCATCACCTCGCGCCCTTCGGCAAGGAAATTCTCCACCCGCGCCGCCGCCTTCTCGCGGCCACGATCCTCAAACACCAGCACCGGCGGCAATCCGCTCCGCTTCGCCGGCGAGAACACCACCGCAGGGGACACCATCCCATCGCCGAACGTCCACACTTTGCGCTCCAACCGCGCGCCGTCCGCCCGTCGATTGAGGTCGATCGTCGTCGCCTTCGCCTTCACCTCCTTGAGCGCGCGCCGCTTCCGTCCGCTCGCCAGACCCTCGCGCATGATGGTGTAGATCGAACGGAACCCCGCGAGTTTTCTCACCGCGCCTTCCGGCGTCACGCGCAGGTCCTCTTCGGGCGGAGCAAACGCCTTCGCCGCCTCCTCGACATCGAATCCATAGTCCATCGTACGCAGATATTTCTCGTTGTCGGCGAGTTTCCTGCCGCGAAGCCAGTGGTTAAACCAATTGATAGAGGAAGCAAGCGCCGATTCGTTCCACCGGTGCGGACCAGGCTGCGAATGCATCTGATAGCGATCCTCCCCGCCGATGCGCTGCACCGTTTCCAGAGTCGCCTGCGTGCCGATGAACGGCACTATGTCGTCCCACGACGCATGGATCTTCACGGGATGCCCGCCCGCGAGAATGAGGCCGGCATGGTTAAGCCCGCCCGCAAGCGACCCGTACATCACCTGCTCGGGATCGGCCAGGCCTCGTAGCGACGCCTGCGCCCACAGCGAGGAAAGGTAGCCCGAGGGCGCGGACGCCTTGACGCGGCTGTCAAAGGCCGCCACGAGGGCGCACTGCGTGCCGCCGCCGGAATGTCCGAGCGCGCCGATGCGCTCGGCATCCACGTCCGAACGCGACACGAGATAGTCGATCGCCCGTATCTCATCCCACAGCATGCAACCCGCCATGGACCGTCCGGCCAGCAATGCGCGATATCCGATCCGATGATGCTGGAACACCGCCGAAAGCGACGCATCCGCATCGCGTTGCGCGCGCTCTCCCTGTCCCAGCGGATCCATCACGAGCACGAGATACCCCACCTCTGCCAGCCGCGTCGCCATATAGCGATAGCACGGGGCCGTCTTGCCATCGGCGTTATGTCCGCACAGCAGCAGCAACGCGGGATACGGAGGATTCGCCGCCCAGTTTATCGGCACATAGACGTTGGCTGTCACGTATTCGCCCGGCGAAGATTCAAACAGTAGATTCTCCACCCGATACCCGCAGTAGGAATGCGTTGCCGTGATCTTGGCGTTGATCAGCGTCTTGGACATTTCGCCCATACCTAGGAACTGAAGCTGCCGTTCCCGTCTCGCCGGATCGAATGTCGCCGCCGCGTTCTGCTCGGAATCGGCGCGGTGCGCTCGCGCCAGCAGCATCGAACTGGCCGTTCGATTCCATCCCGTGGGCAGAATGGGACGCCTCAACGCCGCCGCCACCGTCTCGTTCGTTCCGAAGACGATGTCCTTCTCCATGAATTCCAGCACGTTGGTCACGGAGCCAACGCTCTTGCGCAGACGCCCGATGTTCACGCGCGCGATCGACAGATTCCGAGGCGGCTTGCGCGCGTCTCCTACGAGGCGATACACTTGATCCGCGACTTCGCATTGCACATCGGTGCAGCTCACTCCATTGATTTCGGTGACCGCCGTCTCGCGCGCCGGATATCTTCCCCACTGGAAATTCACGTCCGTTCTAAGTCTCATCACGCAATCGGCGCGAGTCGCCGTCACATGATCCATGCGCACGTTCTCGATGAACGCCCCCTTGCGATCCGAGGTCTTGATGCTCAGGAGCGTGTACAGATCGCCGCCTATGGCACGGCAATCATGAATCCAGATATTGCGCACGCCGCCGGCCACCTCGCTTCCCACCGCCATCAGAGTGTATCCGTTTCTGAGCACGCAGTTGCGGATTTCCACGTCTTCCACCGCCACGCCGACGCGCCGCCCGTCGCGGTCGCGTCCGCTCTTGATCACGAATCCGTCATCCCCCTGATCAAGCGTGCAGTTCTCGACCAGCACCCGTTTCGATGCGTCAATGTCGATGCCGTCGTTGTTGTGTCCCTGGGCGCGAAGATCGAGTCCGCGCACCGTCACGTCCTCGCACAGACGCAGATGGATGGTCCAGCACGGGCTCTCCCGCACCGTGAAATCCTCCAATCTCACGTTCTTGCAGCGCTCGAACTCCACGAGCGACGGACGAAAGAATCCGTCCTTCATCTTCGTGGCGTCCCGCTGTTCCACCGGCACGTCGTTTTCACCCCATCCATACAACACCCCGGTCGCGGCCACCCGCTCGGGCGTGTTGCGGTCAAACCACGTGCGCCAGAAGTCCATCCGCGGCATGAGCAGCCCCTTGCCCGTGACGCTCACGTTCGTGCAGCCCCACGCATACACCATCGGCGAATAGTTGAGACATTCAATGCACGAGAAAGACGTGCGCACGGCGGGCAGATACGCGTCGGGGCCGTCCACGAAGTCCAGCACCGCGCCTTCCTCGAAATGCAGTTCCATGTCGCTCTTGAGATGGATTGGGCCAATCGTCCACCTGCCCGAAGGCACCACCACGCGGTCGCCCTTCGCGGCGGCGCGGATGGCCGAAGCGAACGCCTCGGTACACACGCTCCCGTCAGGCCGTGCGCCGAAATCGCGCACGCTTACATCGCGCGCGAACGCGCCCATTGCCGCCAACACCACCACTATAACTAATTGCGCTTTCATCTTTAGCCCCCTTGCCCCGACATGTCATCGCGGATTGGTTGGATTGAGTACGCCCGGCACCACTTCCGCCCCGGGCACGAAGAGGAATAGTTTCGCGCGACGATCGGATTCTCCTATGAAGACCGTGCCATCTTCGCCTGTCGCCATGGCATCAAATTGATAGGCGATCTTCGCGTAGTATGGGCTGCGATCCACGCCCAATACGCCCCAGTCAAGATGTCCTTCGTCCTGCCGGAACGAAAAAAGCCGCGTCACGTTGTCCTTCTCGCCCGCAATCATGTAGAGCCGCCCGTCCTTGCCGATGGTTGCGGCGCGAATACGACGCTCCACTCGCGGCTTGCCCCAGTTGCGAAGGCGGTTCTGGCAGGTATGCGCCGTGAACACGAAGCCGTCGGACGTCGTGCCGATCAGGGCGCCGTCCTCGCGCGCGAAGATCTGCTCGACCACCGGGAAGCAGTTGCACGCCTGCGTTTCCCAGTATTCGCCCGGCACGCGCATCGTGGTCTTCACGAACTCGCCGATCTTCGGCGCATAGCCCACGAGCAGACCATCGTCTCCCGAAGTCCAGAGCGTCCCCAGGTTGTCGCTCACAATCGCGCGCGGCACGCCGCGCCAGCAGCGCTCGGGCCCGGGATAGGAGAGTTTCTGCATCACCACGCCAAGGCGTTTAGTCTCGCCGGAAATCACGTTCACCGAGAAGAGCTCCGCATCCGGATATGAAATGCCGTAGAGTGTGGCACCGTCCCGATGCATCGTCATCGCGTAGACGGAATTGTGCGGCACTGGAATGCCGAGATCCTTCACCTCGGCGGCGGCACCGGGCAGATACACCTGCGCATCTCCCTTCGCGGGCTCGTAGGCGTAGACGTGCCCGCCTGCGTAGTCGGCGTAGCGGTTCCGAATGTCGCGCCAGAGCTGGTTCTCGATTGCACGACGACCTTCCGGCATCTTGCGCGAGAGCTTGAAGAGCTCGATCTCGTTGAGTCCCGTCCCCACGAAGACGCGTCCGTCTTCGCCTTGTGCGATCGCACCATGCACGCCCTTCTCGCCTTCCGGCAGAGCGCCGAGCGGGAACACCTTGTTCACGTGGCGATCATAGACGAAAAGGTGCGCGCGCTTGCCGCTGGTGGCACCGTAGATCTTGCCGTTCGCATCGTGCTTCATGAGCGCGGTGATGCACGAGGAATCGGCGGGAATTTCCGTCGCCCCCGGATATCCGAGATCGCGGAAGTCGAGCCGCTGCGCGTCGAAATGCGGATTCACGCACTTCTGCCCGAGAAGCATCTGCGGCACCGCGCACCCCAGCATGAGTACAACTCCAAAAATCGCTTTCGTCTTGTTCATGTCCTTGTCCTGCGAGTCTTGTAGGTCCTGTTTGTCTTGTCGGCCCTGCGTCTTCTAGTTCTTCCCTTCCTTGGCGGGATCGTATGCGACGAGTCCCATCGAGAACGGCCAGCGTCTCGCGACCTTTCCGACCACGGCCTTTTCGTCCTTCTCCTCGATCGCGCCCACGAAATAGATCCTGCCATCCCTCTTGCCGCTCGCGGCACCGCCGAGACCGAAGCAGAGGCGCCCTTCCTCGGTCACCATCAGCCCCAGTGCCTCACGCTCTTTCTTCTGCAGATCGTAGCGCATCAAATAGGAGACGGGCGGGAAGTAGCCGCCGGCGAGTTTCGCCTGGAAGGCCTCTTCGTCATGTACGTCCCACGAAGTGCCCACGTAGTCGAAAGAACCAGAGGCCGTTGGAGCGAAGTATATGCGGTGATCGGTGGAGATTGCGAGCGCAAGCGTGGCGAACGGCACCTGCCGCATGGACTTTGCGTTCCAGTACTGCGGCGCACACAGCGGAGTGATGTAGTCGATACGGCCTTCCGCGCCGTCGTGCACGTCATAGCGGAAGAGCATCGAATTGCCGCCGATGATGCCATAGGCGCACCTGTCCACCGGATCCCATTCGATCACGCGCCAGATCACCTTGCGGTCGATCATGGGCTTGGACATCGTGCGCGGCGGAATGCGGTTGTCGATGGCGAGGCGGATGTTCGGCAGATCGATCACCTCGTCGCGCTTGACGTCGTACTTCCATATCTGCGCCACCGGGAACGAACCGTACACGTTGCCCTCGTCGTCCGCGAAGATCGTGCGGCAGATGTCCCAATCGTCCACCTTGCCGAGGTCGCGCGTGGACGCGCCGGCAATGTCGTACATGTAGAGGTGGCCGTCCTCGGCAAGTCCGTAGAGACGCATGTACCTGGGATCCATCACCATGCCCAGGAGGCCGAAGTGGCGGCTGATCCTGCCCAGCACTTCCACCTTGTCGAGCTTCGGGTTGTAGCGATACCAGAACGCGCCAAGATAGCTGGAGGGATCGATGCACTCGGGGCCGGTGTCCTCGTTGAGCGAACCGAAATAGACGTTGCCGTCGTTGTCTTCGCCCATGCGCACGTGGATCTTGCCGTTCGTGTTAATGCCCTCGCCGCGTTCATTGTGGAGTTCGGCGAGATCGACGATGTGGCGCATCGTTTCGGTCGCGGGATCGAACTCGTAGAAATGCGCGGCCTCGGCGTGACAGCAGAGGCCCACGTAGATCTTGCCCGACTTCGCGCCGTACACCGCGCTCCACATCGACTCCTCGCGATGGTCGCCGACGAAGCGGTAGTGTTTAACCGTCGCCTTCTTTTCCCTGGAGAAGTCGATCTGCTGCGCATTCGCCGTGAACGCGCCGCCGCAGACCATCATCCCCGCTAGCGCGAACATCCCTGCGACTTGGCATTTTTCTTTTTTCCGATTCATGGACTTTCTCTTATCAGTGCAAACCGGCGCATATTATACCGCATGGGGGGAAATCCATGTGACCTAACAAACAGAAAAAACATATCTTTTTACACATCACCAAGGAATGTGGTATAATATGTCCCCCATGAAGAACGTACTCATAGCCATCAGACAGCACACCAGCCAGTTTGAGTCCTACATGCTTGGCATCCGCCGCCTCGCCAAGTTCTCGCGGTGGCAGCTGACGATCGTGCAGTCGAAGGACACCGCGGCAACGCCCACCCCGCCCAGCGGAAAGTGGGACGGTGCCATCATCTACAATGGCAACGGCAATGTGCCGTTCCGGCTGGGACATGTTCCAAAGGTCTACATCTCCTCGCGTCCACCTCGTTCGTCAGCGCCGCAAGTGCGTTCGGACTCTGCCGCGATCGGACGCCTCGCCGCCCGTGAACTGCGTAAGCTCTCGCTCAAGTACTTCGCCTACCTGCCATGGCATCTTCCTGCCGAATGGTCGCGCATCCGTGGCGACGCCTTCGCCGCCGAAATCAAGACGCCGGGCGTCTTGCTGCCATCTCCTCAGTACATGACCGCGGCGAACGAGGGTCTGCGTAACGGCGGTGTCCACGCCGCCGCAATCGCAAAATGGCTCGACCAGCTGCCGCGGCCCTGTGGCATTTTCGCCGCCAATGACCGTATTGCCGAGGTACTGCTCAACGTCTGCGCAACGTCGAAGATCGCGGTTCCCGATGAAGTCTCCGTCGTCGGCGTCGACAACCATGTGTCGCTATGCGAATACACCACCCCGTCGCTCACCAGCGTGGCCCCCGACTTCGAACGTACTGGCTTCGCCGCCGCCCAGGTGCTCTCACGCCTGATGAATGGTCATGAAAGCGCTGTGACGGATGTCACGATACCTCCAATCGGCATAGTACATCGTGCCTCCACCGACCATCAACCGTCTCTCGACCACCGTGTGCGCAAGGCGCGCGAATTCATCCGCCTTAATGCGTGCATGTATATTGGCGTGGACGACGTTGCCAAGGCGATGGGATGCTCGCGCACGCTTGCGGATGTACTTTTCCGCAGCGAACTCGACCACACGGTTCTTGAAGAGATAACCGAGGCCCGTTTCGCACGCCTTTTCGAACTGCTGAAATCCACTGACATCCCGATTTCACAACTCCCGGCGATGCTCGGCTACCGCAGCGAAAACTACCTCAAGCGCCTATTCAAAGCCCACACCGGCCTCACCATGCGCGAATGGCGCAAGAACCATTGCGGTCAATCCCACCATTCAATCATCCAACCACTCAACCATCCAACTATTTAACCAATACATCAGCCTGCCAGCGAGCCGAGGTTGAAGATTGGCATGAACATCGCCATCACGATGGTACCGATGATCGCGCCCAGGAACACCATCAGAAATGGCTCCATCAGCGAGGTGAGGGTGGTGAGCATCGCCTCCACCTCCTCGTCGTACGCATCCGCCACCGAGTCGAGCATATCCTCCACCTTGCCGGCCTTTTCACCGGCGGCCACCATTCGCACCATCAGCACCGGCATGTAGGGCTTGCCGTCGAGCGAGGTGTTGAGCTGGTTCCCCTGTTCCACCTCGGCGCGGGCATCCATCACCGACTTCTCCAGCACGTGGTTGCCCAGCGAGCCCGCCACCACCTCCATCGACTTAAGGATCGGCACGCCGCAGGCGATCATCTGCGAGAGCAGACGGCAGAAGCGCCCGATGGCGCTCTTCTGGTTCAGCATGCCGAACACCGGCAGCTTCAGCATCCATTCGTCGAACTGGAGACGCCCCATCTCCGTCGCCTTCCAGCCATTGAACACCCACACGGCAGCGGCGAGCGACGGCAGAATGATGTACCACCACCGCTTCACGGCATCCGCGACATTGACAAGCGCCTGGGTGAGCGCTGGCAGCGGCTTGCCGAAACCGGCAAACATTTCCGCGAACACCGGCACCACGAACTGGATCAGGCCGGCACTCATCAGGAGCGCGATCGACACAATCACCGTCGGGTAGGTCATGGCGCTCTTCACCTTCGCCCGCAGACGCGAACTCGACTGCAGAATCGAGGCCAGACGCCGCATGATGCCGGCGAATTCACCTGACTGCTCGCCCGCCACCACCATGTTCACGTACATGTCGTCGAAGAGCTGGGGAAAGTCCTCGAGGCCGGACGACAGCGGCTCGCCGCTTTCGATCACGTCGCACAGATGCCTCAGCACGGCCTTGAAGTTCTGATTGTCGCACTGCTCCTCCAGCGTCTGGATCGACGCGAGAATGGTCATGCCCGCGCCGAGCATCGACGCCACCTGGCGGGTGAAGGGAATTACCTCCTTCTTCACGATCTGCCGTGCACCCTTGACCTTTATCTGTCTGCGCGCCATGTGCGTATGCCTTTCCGTTCCGTCATTCGCCGCCCGTCACCTCGAAGGCGGCCTCCAGCGAGGTGATGCCGGCGCGCACCTTGCGCATTCCGGCCTCCTTCAGCGTCACCATCCCCTCCTCGAGCGCCAGTTTCTTCAGCATCTCGGCATCGCCACCCTTCTCGATGATCGCCCGGATGCGGTTCGAGATCGGCAGCACCTCCATGAACGCCCCCCGGCCCTTGTAGCCGCTGTTGTGGCACTTCGGGCACCCGCCAGGACCAAATATCTCCACCCCGCTGAAGGGCGCGGGATCCACCCGATTCGCCTCCAGCAGCTCAAGGTTGGGCTCCACCGGCTTGCGGCAGAACGGACACAGCTTGCGGAAAAGGCGCTGCGCCTGGGCGAGGATGAGCGAGCTTGCCAGCAGAAACGGGGGCACCTCCATGTCGATCAGACGCGGAATCACGCCGCAGGCGTCGTTGGTATGCAGGGTCGACAGCACCAGATGACCGGTGAGCGCGGCCTTCACCGCGATGTCGGCAGTCTCGTTGTCGCGGATTTCGCCCACGAGCACTATGTCGGGGTCCTGACGCAGAACCGAACGAAGAATGCCGGCGAAGGTCAACCCCTGGGCCACGTTGACATGGCACTGGTTGACGCCACCCAGCTCGTATTCGACCGGGTCCTCGGCGGTGACGATGTTCACGTTCGGCTGGTTGAGATCCTGCAGGCACGAGTAGAGCGTCGTGGTCTTGCCCGAACCGGTGGGGCCGGTGACGAGAATGATGCCGTGCGGCTGCTCGATCGCGAACTTCATCGCCTTGTAGGCGTAGTCGTCCAAACCAAGCGAGGCGAGACCTGGCGCGAGATTCGCCTTGTCGAGGATACGCATCACCACCTTCTCGCCATGCACCGTGGGAAGGATCGACACGCGCACGTCGACCTCCTTCTTGAGCGCCTTGACCTTGAAGCGGCCGTCCTGCGGCTTGCGCCGCTCGGCGATGTCGAGGTTGGACATGATCTTGATGCGGCTGATGACAGCCGAATGCAGCGCCTTCGGCGGAGCGGGCCGCTCCACCAGCTCGCCGTCGATGCGGTAGCGCAGGCGCGAGCTCTTCTCCAGCGCCTCGAAATGGATGTCGCTCGCCTTGGTCTTGAGCGCCTCGATCATCATCGTGTTCACCATCCGGATGACCGGCGCCTCGCCGGCCGTCTCCAGAGTGGCGTCAATCGCATCCTCCTTCTCGTCGGCCGAGGAGAACTCGATTTCCGTCTCCTGGCCCTTCATGATGTTCTCCATCGCGAGGGCGGGATTGGCGGCGTCATCCTGCATCTTCAGGCGGCCCAGAGCGTCCATCACCGCCTTCTCGGGGGCGACGCAGCTCCAGATTCTCGCCCCCGTCACATGCGCCACCTCCTCCTGCGCCGGCAGGTCGAAGGAATCGGCGAAGGCCACCGTCAACCGGCCGGCAAGCTTGTACACCGGCAGGGCCTTCACCTTGAGCCAGAACTCCAGCGGCTTGGGCGCAAGCAGCTCGCGCTGGACGGCGAAGTTGTCGGGCAGGACGAGCGGAGGGAGGTTGAGATAGTCCGCCGCCGCCATGGCGAACGCCGCCGGGTCGACAAGGTTCTTCCTGACGAGATACCGCTCCAATGGTTCACGGGCCTGGCGGGCCTCCTCGATGACCGTGGTCAGCTGCTCGGCATCAATGACGCCCCGCTGCTTGAGGGCGTCCGCGAAGTTGATGTACCTCGTTCTCGATTTCTTGACGGAAATAAGTGGCATATAATCTCGGCTGTTGGGATTTACCACTAGATAGCAGAAAACATGCCACGCGGACGAACGGTGGCAACTGCCCACAATGGCACGGATTCTGCACCTTCCTATAAAACACCACCACCGACGAAACACCGACATGGCCATTAAATTCGATCCCAAGCTAGAAGAAGGCATTGCCTATTTCGAGGAAATGCTCAAGGTGATGCCCGATGATCGCACCACGCTGGAGTTTCTCTGTGTCGCCTACGAGCAGATAGGCAATGCGGAAAAGCGCCGCAAGGCACTAGTGGCGCTGGCCGGCGTCCTGCTGAAGGACGGCGATGCGGAATCCGCCGAACGCATAGCCGAGCGGCTGATGGAATATTCCGAGCCAGACGCCCAGGCGGCTGTACTACGCATCCGCGCCTCGACGGGCTCGATGCCGTCGCGTCCGTCCGCCATGGCCACGCACCATGGTGCCGACGGCATGCCGGAGGGTGCAAAGCAGGCGAGTTCGTCCGAGGTCCGTTTCGCGCTCGAGGCCGAAAACCAGCTATTGCAGAATCTAGTTCAGCACAAGGTGATAGACGAGACCACCAGCAAGTCCGTGGGCGCAAAGCTGGAGGAGCTGGCCGCCGCACACGGCGATTTTCTCATTTCCGCATTGGCGGTTCTCGAAAAAGAGAATTCTGCGCTGTCCGAAACGGCTGCGGCGTACATTGCCGACGCGGCTGGCGCCCCTCCCATTCCTCTCGATGCATTCCAAGTGGATCGCGACACGCTGCTCCGACTGCCGGAAAGCGTGGTGCGCGTGAGGGGCGTGCTGCCATTCGCCCGCCTGGCCGACACCACCCTGGTGGTGGTGCTAAACCCACTTGACCGGGAACTTGTACGCAGGGTCGAAGCGGCTCTTGACTGCCCCTGCCGGTTCTATCTCGCCTCCCCCCGCGTCGTCGACGAACTGCTCGAACGTATATCCGCCGAATCCGCCGCCGCGGTCGATGCCGAGCCGGAAAGGAACGACAATCCCCGGGGCGACAGGACAATGGCGGAAGCAAGGGGAGACGCCTGAGTGTTTCGACGCGGGAGCAAGGTACGGGCCAAGGCCGGCGTGACACTGGTGGAGGTGATGCTGGCGGGAGCCATCGTCACCGTAGTGTCTCTCGCTCTCTTCGAGGGCGTGGCGGTGGCAGCCCGCATCGCGCACGAGAACTCGCAGCTGCTGACGGCGGACGCATACGCATGGGACACGGTGTGGAAGCGCTTCAACGAGGCAGGCGGCGCCCTGATGGACCAGGCCGACTCCATGAATCCCTGCTTCCGGCACGTCACCACCCTTCCCATGGCCGCGGCACCGGTGCTTCACCTGGCCAATTCTCCCGCCAAGTGCACGGTCACAATCTCCAATTGCGTCAACGCGGGCGCGATGATAGTTGCCGATGTGGAGTGGGGACCGTCGTCGTCACGAAGCCATACTTCTGCCCGGCTATACCGGGCGAACATGAACCGGGTGCACGTGAAATGAGCGCGAACACCTCCAGCAGAAGCGGCTTCACACTGCTTGAGCTTGTGATCGCATCGGCGATCTTGGTGATTGTGTTCGCGCAGATCGCCTCGATCTTCTTCGGCGCCCAGCGTCTCGCGAAGTCGTGCATGGCCGAGACCGAATACGCCCTCGCTACGCGGGAGCTACGCGACAAGCTACTCTTCCAGGCCACGCCATTCGACGGAACGCACTTCTCGGGCGGGCTGCTCTCCGCAAAATCCCACACCGTCAACAACAGCGCCATCAAATGCACGCTTCCCTGGGAACATGTCACCTCGTTCGACTGCGGCACAAATTCGGCATCCACCTTCCAGCTTTCCTCCAAAAACGGAAGTTCCTTTCTCAAGGACAACGGCGCCAACGACACCTGGCGCTGGCTCTTCGCGCAGAACATCGGCCTGGGATGGTCCGCTGGCGAGTGGAGCGACAGCATGCACAGCGCGAATGGCCTCGTCGACCTGGCCCAGTTCAACGCCTCCCAGAGCGCCGTGGGGATGGCGGGAGCCCACTACTACATGAGTCTTAGATACTCCGGACACGGCCTCACGCGCACCGAACGCGTGTCGGTACCGCTGTTCGGGGTGGTGCAGCGCACGGAGACCGACGGGGAGACGTTCCATGACTTCTAACCGTCGTTCAGGTTTCGTGCTGGCGATCGCCGTGGCGATGCTGGCGATCACCGCGATAGTGCTCGGTGGCGTATTCTCATACCTCTCCAACGCCGCCCGCATGACCCGCATCCATGTGGCCCGCAGCCGCTGCCGCCTAGCCGCGCAGTCGGCCATCGAACACGCCAAGTACTCCATCCAGAACGGCTTCTCGCGGTATACCGGTGCCAACTCCGGTGCCTCTGTGAGGATTGACCCCCGCCAGGCCGAGGCATACAACTGGTTCGACAATCTTTCCGCAGACCACCGCACCATCGGCGTGGCCAAGGACGGGATTCCGCCGGTGACGCTCGTTTCACCCACCAACATCAACGACTGCGTGGTGTACGTGGCGGTAGGACGCAAGGTGGACCATTCGAACAACGCTTCGATTGCCGTGGTGCCGATCGTGGCCACCGCCAAGTACACGTATCCCGACGGACTTTCCGAGCACGCCACGATCCAGGAGCGCGTCTGCTTCTCCACGGGGCAGAGCCACGTCTTCGACTACGCCTACTTCGTGAACAACTACGGCTGGATGAACGGTTCGAGCATCATCATCAACGGCGACATGCGCGCCAATGGCAACGTCAACGTCAACCAGTCCGTCGTCAATGGCTTCATCTACGCGGCGGCGAACGAGGAGCTGAACGTGGACGGCTACATAACGCTCTCAAGCGCCAAGATCTACTCCCAAAGCCACTACCGCTCTCAGGCCGGCAATTCGGCGCGCGTAGACAAGACCGAGTACGACATCCCAGGCGCCTACAACGCGCCGAAGAACGCCGCCACCGGCCAGCCATCGACAGGCACTTCGCTCACCCTCAGCAGATCAACGCGCGCGCTCGGCACCAACCGCATGGGTTCCGACACCATCATCAGCGAGGCGGCCGACCCGATTCCGATGCCGTATGTGTCCGACCTTTCCGCATACGTGGAATACGCCCAGGAACTCGGCGGAACGCTCAAATGCCCCGCCTACTCCTACACAGATTCGGCCGGCACCTCCCACAAGATAAACGCCAGCACGGTTAATGCCCACTACGACGGCGTCGGGCCCTCCGGCAACGCGGCACTTGCCGACAACGGCTCGATCGTCCTCATCGGAACCCAGGCGAATCCAATCGAGGTCAACGGCCCCGTGGTGGTTGATTCCGACGTGATCATCAAGGGATACGTCAAGGGACAGGGCACCATCTATTCCGGGCGCAACATCCACATCATCGGCGACCTGCGCTACTTGAACGCACCCACCTGGAGCCATTCCGGCAACCAGACCACCTCAAAACGGGAAATCGAGGCAAACGAGAAGAAGGATCTGCTGGGCCTGGTGGCCAAGGGGAACATCGTGATCGGCGACTGCTCCTCCAGCACCTGGCACAGCTCCGTCGACAAGTACATCAACGGCGGTTCGTCGTCGGTCGTGGAGAAGTACACGTGCGACGAGTCGGATCAGGACATCGGCTACCCCTATCCCGAAAAGTTCTGCGGCAGCTACACTGCGGTGGAGACAACCGGCAGCAAGCTCAAGGTGCGCACGGACAACGTGGTGGTGGGCACCCACACCGAGACCACCTACGACAAAAAAGGGCGCGCCACCGGCACCAAGGTGGTGGAAGACAAGAAGCTCCAGCTGGTCAACGCCGCCAACCGCAAGTATTACGAGACTGTATGCGACGACAAGATCCTCTCCTCCCTTGCCACAGCGGTCACGCGCATCGACGGCGTGCTGTACAACAACCACGGCATCTTCGGGGCGATTGGTTCCGGATCCGGCGTGTTCAATCTCAACGGCTCCATCGTGTGCCGCGACGAGGGCCTCATCGGCTCGGGTGGCGGCATCCGCTTCAACTGGGACATGCGACTGCGCCCGCGCGATGGATCGAACATCACCGACCTGCTAGGGCTGCCGGTCGGTCCGCAGGATCCGTACACGGTGTCATGGCAGGAAGTGCCGGACACGCTCAATCCGTCGTGGCCGACGGCAGGAGGAGGGAAATGACGGACGGCGAGCAGGATCCAGAACTGGAAAGCTGGGAGCGCACCAAGCTCAAACACACGTGGAAGCAGGAGGCGGCGCAGCGGCGCGCGGCTGGGCTCACCCTGCGCGAACAGCGCCGTCAGGAGAGAATGCTCACGGTTCCACTCGCCCCCGCAACCACCAACGCCCAGCCTACAACGGCATCGCTGGCGGTGGTCCCGTCACAGTCCTCCGCGCCACCTCCCAGCGCCGCCACCTCATATAACCGCGTGCGCATCTCCATCCTGGCCGTGGTCATCCTGGTGCTGTTCCTGATATGGATCCGCCGCCGTTGAGCTTTTAGGAACGAGCGCCGAGAGGGTCGCGATTCATAGTTAAATTCGCTTCGCTCGTAAATGCCCTTCGGGCTAAATTCGCTTCGTTCATAAATGGGTGGGTCGTCAAACAACTCCGCACTCTGTACCCCACACTTCGCACTCTTCCCGGATCGACTGCAGGTCTTTGAACTTAAACTTCATGGCTCTTGCCTTCCTCGATTTCCATCAACCACTGCGCAAGCGGCATCACCTCCACCTGCTGGCCGTCCGGCAACGTGACGCGCTCTTCCTCGTCGCGTGTCACCACAACCATCCGTCGGAGCGTACTTCTCGCATCCAACTTCGCAAGCCCATTGAGTTCGCGCGCACGTGTGGTCGGATCGGCAAGGGACCAGCAGACCTGCAAAGCCAACCCCTCCGACGGCACGTGGAAATCAACCTCGACGTTGTGCCGATAGAAGCAAAGCGCATCCCCGTAAACGCGACGCAGGGCGATGGCACAGACATTCTCCAGCAGTGCGCTGTCGGGATTCATGAGAAAGATGTTCAAAAGACCGTTGTCGATGAAATAGTGCTTCTTGATCGACTCGCGCTCTGCGAACTTAGCCGCGCTGTTCGGAATCGAGAACACCAGGCACGACTCGCGCATGAACCGTACGTAATCTCGAACGCTGGCCGTCGTCGTCATCCCTCCCCCCGCCTTCACGAGATTGGCGATGCGATTGTAGGCCGCCGGTTGCCCGACGCTTTCGGCAAGCTTGCGGACGGCCAGGCGAAGCCCATCTTCGTTCTTGATGCCGTTGCGCACGATCATATCGCCGAAGAAAATGCGTCCGTAGAGTCCGTTGAGCCACGCGCGCTTGTCCGTGTAGTCCAGCACCTCGGGGAATCCGCCGAACCGAAGATAACACTCGCACAGGCGGTCAATCCGCCCCGCCTCACGCCCATACTTCCAGTTCTTCTTCACCGTACCTCCATGCGCACGAACATATTCGGCGAACGAATACGGCATGACCTCCATCGTCAGATAGCGTCCGCCCAGCGTTGTCGCGATTTCACGGCCCAGCATCTTGGCGTTCGACCCCGTGATGAACACCTGATACTTCTCGTTGGCCAGCCGCCGCGCAAACTTCTCCCAACCGCTGACATTCTGAATCTCGTCAAAGAACAGCACGGGGGACCGATCAAAGAGCGCCCGATAGGCCGTGAGTATCGTGTCGAGATCCTCGGCCTTCATCCCCGCCAGTCGCTCATCGTCGAAGTTGATGTAGCAAATATCCTCGATCGAGCGCCCAGATGCCAGAAGTTGCCGTGCGCGCTGATAGAGCAGATAGGACTTTCCGGCATGGCGCACGCCGACCATCACATACTTCGCCTTAGGATCGAACGCATACGCTCGCTCCTGCAATTCAACCGTTTCGATGAATTGCTGATACTCGACAATCACCTTTTTGAGCACTTCAGACGGGATCATATCAATCTACTTTGTTTACTGACAATATATAAATTATATCACATTTATTTACCGACAGCAACAATAACATACAACAAATGGGAGGGCAGCGCAACAGGTAGGGGCCGTTCCCCGAGCGGCCCGTGCAACGGGCAAGATGCCCGTTGCCCCAGAAACAAGCAATTTAACCATTTAACTATTTAACGATCTTCCACTCCAGCGTGTTGTAGTCGCAGACCACCGACTCGCCGTTCGCGTAGGTAGTTCTGAACACCTTCGGGGCAATCTCAGCGTGCTCCTCGATGTATTCGAGCTGGAGGTGCCGAAGCAGCAGGTAGCGATCGTAGCCCTCCTTGATCTTGCCGACTGACCACCTGAGTTCCTCGTCGGTGGCGCAGGTGAGATCCTCCTTGCCCATCCAGCTCGCGCCGCCGGTCTTGAACTTCTGGTAGATGTAGAAGGCGGGGCGTCCCGAGAACTCGACCGCCTTCAGCTGCGCGTAGCGGTCCTTGAGCGTCGCATTCATCGTGATGGTGAACGGGTTCTGCGCGATGACGCCATTGTAGACGATCTGCACCACCGGCACGACCCGCTTCGCGAGCGCTCCCTTCTTCTCGATGTGGCTACGCTCCACCGCCGCAGGGTCGCCAAAGAAGTTGTAGAGCGAGAAGTCGAGCTCACCGGCAATGTAGTCGTTGGCACCCTCGCTCTGGAAGCCGCCGAGCGTCTGGCGCGAAAGCGCGGCATTGCGTCCCCAGTACTCCGCCCCCTGCAGACGATTGCACGGATGACGCGGATCGTGGCACGTGATGGGTTCGCAGATCGTGGTCACGTCGAAATAGCCGAGCCCGCAGAAGCCGAATGCCGCCAGCCGCGGCATCTGCTTGAGGCAGAACTTCTCGTAAGAGCGCTGCGGACACATCTTGTACGGCAATCCGCCGCCCCAGGTCGTGCCGCTCTGGTTGTAGAGGCGAAGCGAACCATCCGCATTCTTCGTCACCCATTCCGCGTCCCAGCTGTCCGCGACCGTGTAGCCCTCGACGAAATTGCCGTGCGGCACGATGAGATACCCGGCCGCGCGGGCGTGGCAAATCGCGTCCTTGAGTCCCTCGTCGCCGCCGAGCTTCGGTTCGGACGGGAAATACTGCGGCCAGCGTCCGTCGTGTCCGCCCACATTCCATCCCACCAGGCAGAGTTCGGCCTCCGCAACGCCCTGTCGCTTCAGCTCGTCGATGATCGCCTTCACCCGCTCGAATGTGACCATGGCCTTGACCTCCGGCTCGTTCTCGGGCGACTGGAACTTAACTGGGCTAGGCACCGGTTTCCATGCCTGCCGGATGCGGATTTCCGGGGCCATGATCGCCTGCTCGAGCACCTTGTTCTCCTTGAAGCGCTCGCGAAACGGCTTCACCGCCCCGCGCTTCAGCTGGTAGTCGCGGTATATCTTCGCCAGCGCGGCGTAGGACGTTCCCGCCGGCCGCCGGTGGTAACGGATCACCAGATCCTCATACGGGCGCTCGCATAGTTCGCGCTCGAGAGTGGCCGCCACGGTGTAGGTGCCATTCTTCGCGAGCACCGTCTCGCGGACGAAGTACTTGAGCGACTCGACTATCGCCAGATACGCCCCTCGCGGGTTCGACCAGCCGAACATCGGCATTGGCATGCGGTCCTTCCCGGAGAACTGTCTGCCGTCGTCGCAGTCGTATTCGCCGTAGAAGCCATAGGGCGTGAACCAGTAGCCGCCTTCACCCTTCGCCGCCCGAGCAAACTCGGGCACGATGTCTAGCTGCACCGCGCCCTTCGCCGCGATACGCGCACCGGGCAGCGTGAGCAATTCGCTCGCCCCGTCCACGGTCGCCACCAGCTCAACGGTTTCGTTCTCTCTTCGCCCATCCGCAAACGTCCAGGTCAGCGTGGCTGAAGAAGCCCATGATCCCAACGCTGCGGCAAGGACCGGTCCCATTATCATCATCTGTTTTTTCATTTTTTAGTTCTCCCAAAATGGTTCAGTGTCTCTCAAGAACCTTCTCATAAAGTCTGTATGTGTAAAAGACCAGTCCGTGCCGCCGATTCCTCCACGTCCCTTGAACATTTCCTGTTTGTGCCAACTTAAATGCCCTAGCGAGTCAGTTATATTCCACACCGTGTCAACGTCTGGTATTCTACCAAACCTGATCGCCTCTCGTCAACACAAAATTTGTGACAATAGATTAGCGGGTGCGACTTTCTCTTGCAACATCCATGGGGCCTTTTTGGATGTTCTGGTGTTTGAGAAAACGCACCCAGCTCTATTGCCGATTGCCTAACCCCTGACACCTGGGTGTGATTTTCTGCACCGGGATGTCAAGGAGCGGTCAATTAATGTCACTTCAGAAAATCACTCACCAAAGAATCCCAGCAATGCCGCGTTCAGCTTCGCGGTCGCCTCGGGTGTGAGCTTTGCATGGCCAGTTCCCAATGACGGGATGTAATCGACCTGGTGCCCGAGCTCGCGCATGGCGGACACAAACCGATCAGAATGCATGGACTTGTTCACCGCCCTATCTGCGGTAGAATGCACTATGAAGTATGGGATCCTCGGCATTTGGGCGACAAGATGCTGCGGCGAGTGCGCCCGTATCGCGGCATCCATGTCGGGCGCGTCGGCAAACGCCCATGAAATAGTCCGAGGAAGATCGGGACGTTCCGAATAGTGCAGGACAAGATCGGTGACCGGACAGCTGGCCACGACCGCACCGACCCTGTGCCGGGACGACTTTGCCCATATTAGAGCCCCAAGCCCACCCATCGAAGTTCCGTTGGACACGATCATGGTATTCGTGCCGTCAAGGCCGTAATGCCGCATGACGACGTCCACAACCGCATCCGAAAGCTCAACCGAATTTCGGTTCATCCACGACCATGGCCCCGCATACGGAGAGACGTAGACAATCCCCTTCTCCGCCAGGTCAGGACGCGCCCTGACCGCGTTCGGAGCGAATTGCGTGTACCCGAGCCAGATATGATTGACCACTATCCCGCGTATCGGCTCCTTGACAATCGCAACATTCGACTCAGCGAACTGAGGCAGCGCACCCCATTCGATTCGCCGCCACGCGCTTTCACCAAAAGCGTTCCCAGCGCAGGAAAGCAACGCGATTACGGCTAGACCAATTCCCGAACACTTCATGTCCACTTCCTCATCTCACCAGTATCAGCGTCGCATTATTCATAAGCAGATACCACGACTCGATGCCGTCTATGCCAACACGCCTATCAACCTTGAACGCGGAGTTGGCGAACACGAATTCTGATTCTTCATCCATATTCGTCAAGGGCATGCGGAGGAACGGCTTCATACGCGACGGTTGAAGCCGGCGCAGATCGAACACTACGCCGTTGAGATTGGCTTTCTCGCGCAAGGCCAGCGCTCCTGCATCCTCGAACGCCACAACGCCTCCAACCGCGCACTCGAACCCGGTCGTTGTAAGATCGGTTTTGAGACCAAGCGTCGCACCAGATGCAATGCTAACTCCGGAAACAGCCATTCCGCCCGGCACGGCGCAGTCGATTCTGCCGGAAGCAACCACGATCTGACACAAGTTGGAGGCCGCGCCTGCAAGAACCGTCAATCCCGGAGACGCACGCGATATATCCTCGCTCATCCAGGCAGTTTCCACGCGGCACGTCGGCGCCGAGATCTCGCCCTCGCATTCTATGCCCCCTGCACCCCGAATCGTCACCTCGCCGGAGGAGAAGATTCCTCCGCAATACGCGTTCCCCGTCAGTTCCATCGTCCCACCATGCGACAGAACTGCCACCGTCCTCCGCCCCACGTCGCCGGACCATGGTTCACCGTACCCCTCCCATTCGAGGCATCCTGTCATGTCCTCGTCCAGCAGCGACGGCATCTCCCGCAGCTGAAGCGCATTGATCTGCGGACACGAGTACGAACCGGCATAGCCGATCACCACCCCGTAGACGTTCGTGATAGTGTACGACGTGCTGTCCTCCGTGACGATCCGTGCGTAGCCGATTGGGCCGAGATGCGGCTCCTCGGGAGAACGATACGGAATGCGCGCGCCCGTGCCGAATTCCACGGCGGGTCTGTCGCCAGTACCAGGCCGGTTGTCGTTCACCCAGACCTGAAGCAGGTAGCGCGTATACGGCTTGAGGCCGCCGAACGTCATGACGCTCATGAGCTCCGGACACTGTGCGTACTGCGAATACAGCGCCTTCTGAAGCAGCTGCCTGTAGGTGCCGAGGTCAGGTCCGTCATACTGGTTCATGAATGCATTGTCATGATAGTTGTGCATGCCGGTGATCCGGATTTTGCCGTTTTCCCATGAATCCGTCGCGCCTTCCTGACGGTTGAAGATCACCCCGTTCACGGTCAGGTCGACGTAGCCGGGCGTGCAGGCATAGACCTTGGTGCCCGAGGTCTCCACATCCGTTTCGTCCTTGGCGTACTTCCATCCCGTCCAGCCACTTGAACTGGAGAGCCCCGTGTCCAGACGGCGCAGCTGCAGGGCCACCAGCGAAGCGTTTCCGCCGTTGCCGCCATGCTCCAGTCCATCAAGCGAGATCACCATCGTGGACGACGTGGCGGTGAAGCGGCCGGTCACGTACTGTCCCCTCCGAGCGTTGTCGAAGTCCTGACAGTCCAGCTCCCGGCACTTGTCGATTCGCATGTAGGTCTTGTAGCCGCTGTTGCGCGAATCATTGTACCAGAACTGGACGAGGTAGCGTCCGCCCGGGGCAAGACGCTTCATCTCCAGATTCATCGTTGTTCCCGAAACATAGCAGAGCACGCCCAGCATCCCCTTGTAGGCGTCGGTCGCCGTCTCCGGATACACGGCGTTCGCGTTCAACGGCGCGGACGCGTTGTAGTAGTTTCTGATGGACTCATTGATGGGCGAGACCAGCCTGCAGGCGTCCGTCATGACGCCGGCGCCATTGCCGATACCAGCGAAGGTGACCCCGTTGACCGTGAACGCGTTCCCGCCAGTGCCGTTGTAGGCGCCGATCAGGGTGCCTTCGGTGTGAACGTCGTTGTCGTCGTAGATGGTCTTCACCGACTCCCAGCGAATCGCGTTGGCCGTGATGTCGCGCACCTGCACTGAATTGTAGGCAATGGACAATCCTGCCGACCCCGTGGCGCGCATGGTGATCGTGGCCTCCTCGCCCTCGGCAGTGAAACGCCCCACCGCGTACTGCCCGAAGAGGGTGCCGGGGACACGATAGCGAATGGAAACCTGGTCGTCGAGGCCGACGCCGGTGTCGCCGTTGACCGTTGTCGACTGGCTGCGGCTATCGTTAGACCATATCTGGACAAGGTACCGGTGCCCGGGTATGAGGTTGTGCAGCGTCAACGTCGTCGACTCCGTTGACGTAACCTTGTAGACGCCGCAGTTGATCAGCCGACGATAACCGTCGCTCATTCCCTGCGGACATTCCACCTCGTCCGGCAGAAACGCGGAATACCAGTTCGCGAAGCTGGCTACCCCCAGATTCGGGAGTTTCTCGCTGGCCGGGAAGTTGCCGCCGCCGTTGCCGGCCTTGAACGTGACTCCGTTCACGGTCGTTCCCTCGGGGGCCTGCGTGTAGGCATAGAGAAGACCACCCTCCGTCACGACGTCCGAATCACCCGTGATGTTCTGCGGCATTTCCCAGACCACGCCTCCGGCCTCAGGGAATGCAAACGACAACTGCTGACCTGAGATCGTGTTCCCGCCCGAGGCCGTGGCCACACCATCGACCGTCAGGGCCAATTGCTGGCCGCGGGCGCTTTTCGACCATCGCAGGTTGACGGTGCGATTGTTGACGAGCGTGACTTCGGGAAGGCCAAACGTTTCATCGGACAGACGATAGGCAGATGCGTGCGTACACGACGCGGCGTCCATCGACTGGTTGAACCAGATCGTCACGCTCGTGTATCCAGCCCCCGCATCGGTAACGGCATTCACGACGGCAGGCGCATTCTCCACCGGGACGGCTTCAGGAGACGGGAAGAGCCGCGTGATCTCCGCCGCCCAGGCGTCGGCGATCCGACGATACCCCGCTGCATTGGGATGGACTCCGTCCTGCAAGAAGAACTCCGGATTCTCCGACACAGCCGAATAGAGATCCACTAGCGAGACGTGCTGCCCCTTGGCGACCTGCTGGGCGACGAGATTGGTGATGCCGGCGTTGAAGACATTCTGTATCAGCGACAGGCGCGTGGGATTGTCACCTCGCCATAGCAGCGTTGAGGCAAGGACTCTGGCATCGGGCTGGGCGGCGTGTATCCTATCCAGCAGCATGCCATAGTGCGTCAAAATATCCGCGAATCGGTTGGAATCCCCAGCGTCATTCGTGCCGATGTGCAGAAGAATGACGTGCGGGGCGCTGATCGAGGCGAACCAGGATGATATACTTTCGTAAAGCCCGTTGCGACTGTTGATGGGGCCGCCCACGCCCCAGCCTGGGAATCCGCAATGATCGCCGTCCACGCCATCGATGGAATAGTCAAGGCGAGTCCCGACAAAATCCACCTCGTAGCCCTGGTCTTTGAGTTCCGTCCACAATGGTCCACGATATCCAGCCGTCTCCTCTGAGCCAACGCCACACGTTATCGAGTCGCCAAGTGGCATTATCCGGATCGTGTTGGCCGTGGCCAGCAGAGTCGCGGACATCGTGGCGGCCATTATCGCATTCTTCAATTCCATGGTTGATTCCTTTTGTTCATGGTTTACCGCAGAACTTCTCTCCCCGGCAGACGACAGCGCCCTTCCCGAATTCACATCCACCGTTTCCCCAATTCCGTACACACCCGTCAAAGCGTTAGTCGAAACACGTTCAGAAGAAACGCAATCGGCGGAAACAGATGACTTCGCATCCACACGGCCTGACTCGCTGGCATCCTGCTCTGGAGCATGGGATCCTCCTCCAGACCCGACGCCGATCACGACCGCCGCAGAAATCACAACCGAAGCGACAAGCGCAAGAATCACCGTCAGCGGTTTCGGATGCTCTATCTGATGGCGCAACTTGGCATACAGGGCGCGTCTGGCCCTCATCAACCGAACCTTGACCGTCCCTGGCGATATTTTCAGGAATTCGGCAATTTTCACTATCGGCAGGTCCGACATATACCTGAGAATTATCGCCTCGCGCATCTCGTCAGGAAGTTCGTCTATCGCCCTGTGCAGCAATTCGGCATCGGATTTCGCAAATACATCCAGCTTCGTTGAGTCATTGGCGTCTGTTTCCATCGCCTCCAAGGTCTCTGGAGGAACTGGAACGGTGGATTTCCGCATCTTGCCGCGGGTATGGCGCAGCCCTTGGTTTCTGCAGATGCCCTTCAACCAATCGATGAAACGTCCCCTGGTCTCGTCGTAATTGTCAAGGCAGCGTATCGCGTCTTCGAAGGTTGCAAAAACGACATCCTCTGCGGAATCCCTATCGCCAACAACACTCATGGCATCCTCCAGTAGGATGTCATGGTAGTCGCGAATCATCTGAACAGTGCCCCGTTCAAGATCCCGCCGTATATCCTCAATCAATGCCATGTCACCTATATTATTGCCATCCAGGTCCAGAATGGTAACAACATTTCTTCGCCGCTACGTCTTTTTCACCACGTCGCCAACTAAACAACAAGACGACAAGTCATACGTGTCCACATGCGGCCGAAAACCGACAAGGCCCCGCGATGCGCGACCGCGAGATAAAGTCATATGCACCCACCAATCCGAATAAGGTCGATCTGATTGTCGGCAACGGCTACAGATTTCCTACACGTCAATGCGGATGATGCGGCGGATGAACAGCCATCCCACCACCACCAGCGCCACGGTGATGCCAATGCAGATGCCACCCTTCATCGAGACGAGGAACGGCTTCATCACCGACGGCTTCATCACCGTCATCACGATGCCGAGGCCAAAGGGCATCAGCGTGACCACGAGACCCTGCAGACGCCCCTGCGCGGTGAGTGTGCGCACCCGGCGCTCAATGCGCATGCGGCCGCGGATGGTGTCGGAAATGCGGTCGAATATCTCGGTGAGATTGCCGCCGGTGCGGCGCGCGATGTCGATCGAGGTGCACACCAGCGTGAGATCGTCGGAACCAACGCGCCGGTCGAGCGAGGCGAGCGCGTCGTCGAAGCTCATGCCCACGCGCATCTGCTGCAGCAGCACCTGGAACTCCTGCGCGATCGGCTTCTCGCCGTTCTGCACCACGCTCTCGAACGCCTGGTTGATCGAGAATCCGGCCCGCAGCGCATTTGACATCGAGGCCAGCGCCTCCACCAGCTGCAGATTGAACTTGAGCCGGCGGCGATTGCGGAGGAACTCGACGTATCTGCCCGGCAGAGTGAAGGTGAACGCCGCCGCCGCCAGGCCCAGCGCGATGCCGATGACGGTGGAGGCGATGCTGGTGAAGCTGAAGAGCGGGATGAAGAAGAGGAAGAACGCCGCCAGCGCCGCCAGCCGGCCCAAGCGCGCGATCTTCGCGGGCGGAATGAACATGAAGACGTCCTCGAACCCGCGGCTCGCCTCGCGTCCCATCTGGGCGGCATAGCTATCCGCCCCGTCGTTCACCGCGCTCACGATGAGCCAGCCAAACAGCGAAAACGCCGCCGCCACCGCGGCCAGCGCGCCCCAGAGCAGCAGATCACCGTTCATTCTTCCTCCCCGACCTCGACCAGCTGCACCTCGCGGGAGCTGTTCGGATCAAACATGCAGGGATCGAGATAGAGCCCGCGGCTGCGCAGATGCTCGTAGAACGACGGCACGGCGCCGGTCGGCGTGAAGACGCCCGTGACCTTGCCGTGCGCGTCCACTCCGCTCTGGCGGAAGGCGAAGATGTCCTGCATCACAATCTGCTGGCCCTCCATGCCGGAGACCTCGGAAATGGCGGTAACCTTGCGCGAGCCATCGGAAAGACGCGACTCGTGGATCACGATGTCCACTGCAGAGGCAATCTGCTCGCGGATGGCGCGAGACGGCAGCTCCATTCCGCTCATGAGCACCATCGTCTCCAAACGCGAGATCACGTCGCGCGGCGAGTTGGCGTGCACCGTGGTCAGCGACCCGTCGTGGCCCGTGTTCATCGCCTGCAGCATGTCGAGCGCCTCGCCGCCACGGCATTCGCCCACGATGATGCGGTCGGGGCGCATTCGCAGACAGTTCTTCACCAGGTCGCGGATCGTCACCGCGCCCTTGCCCTCGATGTACGGGGGACGCGCCTCGAGGCGCCCGACGTGCGGCTGCTGGAGCCGCAGTTCCGCCGCGTCCTCGACCGTCACGATGCGCTCGGTCTCGGGAATGTAGCCCGAAAGGAGAT
>JAZRXT010000004.1:0-31669 GCA_045600365.1 Kiritimatiellia bacterium
GTGCGGGGGCGCCAGAGCCCCCGGCCGTTTCTGTGGTTGACCAATTCTTCCCCGCCGACTTCATCGCCGAAGGCCTCGATCAAACCCGCGGCTGGTTCTACACGCTCATGCTTCTGGGCACGATGCTCTTTGGCAGGGGTCCGTACAGGAACGTGGTCGTGAACGGACTCGTCCTCGCCGAGGACGGCAAGAAGATGTCCAAGCGACTCAAGAACTATCCCGACCCCACGCTGATGCTCGACACGTACGGTGCGGACGCCATCCGCCTCTACATGATCTACTCGCCGGTCGTGCGCGCCGAGAACCTCAAGTTTAGCGAGAACGGTGTCAAGCAGCTCCTCCGCGATCTGCTCATCCCGTGGTGGAACGCCTATTCGTTCTTCGTGACCTACGCGAACGTGGACGGTTTCAACGACCCCGAGGTCGTCGAGCCCGCGAGCGACAACGTGCTCGACCGCTGGATCGTCAGCTCGCTCGAGACGCTTGTCCACGATGTCACGGAGGCAATGGACCAGTACGACCTGCAGCGTGCGGTGCGTCCGTTTGTCGCCTTCATCGAGGACCTCACGAACTGGTACATCCGCCGCAGCCGCCGCCGCTTCTGGAAGAGCCAGAACGATGGCGACAAGCTCCACGCCTATCGCACGCTCCGCTACGTGCTCGTGCAGCTCTGCAAGGTCGCCGCGCCTTTCACTCCGTTCATCAGCGAGGAGATATACCGTAACCTGAAGGGTGCCTCCGACCCCGAGAGCGTGCATCTGTGCGCGTTCCCCACGGCCCGCGCCGGCGCGCGCGACACCGCGCTCGAGCAGCGCATGGCCGCCGTCCAGACGATCGTCAAGCTCGGCCGCCAGCTGCGCGTCGACAACGACCTCAAGGTGCGCCAGCCCCTCAGCGTCATCCGCATTGCGGGTGCCGAGACCGGCCTCGACGAGCTCATTCTCGACGAACTCAACGTAAAGAAGGCCGAATACATCGCCGACGAGACCGCGCTCTGCGACGTCACCTTCAAGGCGAACTTCAAGACGCTCGGCAAGAAATGCGGCCCGAAGATGAAGGCCGTCGCCGCCGCGATCGCCGCGATGAAGTCCTTTGGTGGCACCGCGACCATCGAGGGGGTTGAGCTCGCCGCCGAGGACGTGCTCGTCACGCGCAAGCCGAAGGAGGGCATGGTCGTCGCGTCTGAGGGGGCCACGGTCGTCGGGCTCGAGACCGCGCTCACGCCGGAGCTCGTCGCCGAGGGGCTCGCGCGCGAATTCGTCAGCACCGTGCAGTCGATGCGCAAGGAGGCCGATTTCGAGGTTACGCAGCGCATCGTCGTCACCGTCGAGTGCGACGACGAGCTCAAGACCGCGCTCGAGTCGCACGCCGACTATGTGAAGGCGGAAACGCTCGCAATTTCGCTCGCCTTCGCCGCCGTCGTCGATTCGTCCGCTGTGGACCTGAACGGACGCCAGGCGAAGATCGTGGTCGCGAAGGCCTGATCCAGAAGCGGCTGGCTCTCCCGCAGGCGCTCACCAAGAAAGGACGTTGAACATGAGAATTACGCTGTTCGCAATCCTGCTGATCGCCTGCCAGGCGTTCGCCGAAACCATCGAGGTCGGGGATTGGAAGCTCTCCGGCGGCGGCAAAGAGGCGCTTTCGCTCTCGTTCAGAGGGCGGAGGGTGATGTCTGACGTCGCAACCGGCTACTGGACCGAGCACTACCGCGGCACCCGTTTCGGCGGCCGCGTCGTCTTCGTGCGGCGCGACGGAAACGTGGCGACGTTCGCGAAGACGAACGAACATCTGCGTCTCAAACTCGATGTGGAGCTTTCTGCGTCTAGGGCCAAGTTCACGCTCACGGCTGAGTTCCTCAAGGCGCCAGGACCGTTCGAATACGGCTTCAACCTCCCCTTTGATGACCTTGCCGTTGCCGAAGGCGTTCCCTGCCTGCGTACGGACGGTCGGATCGTCGAGCTCTACCGCGACACCAGTTTCGGCCCGATCCGGACGAAGGAACTCGCATTCGAGCTGCCGGAGTCGAGGATGGTCTTCCGCAATCTTTCGAGTAGAAGTGGTTTCACCTTGCAGGACATGCGTAAGGAAGGGCGTGGCGGTGCGCGGTTCATCGCCGGTACCGCGGTCGATGCGCCCGAGCGGCGCGTCTTCGAGCATGAATGGGTGGCCGCGGAGGTCTTCGACGGAGAGACGGCATGTCTGCGGGCGAAACGGCTCTCGACACCATTCATTTCCAAGGAGCCGGTGCCGTTCGCCAATGATGGATTCGAGGATGGAAGGAAGGAATGGTCGTTCCCGTCCAATGGTTCTGTCGACGCGTCGCAGGCGACAGACGGCAGAAATTCGGCTTGCCTTGCGATCATGGATCCCGCGAAGGACCAGGGCGTCTACATCACCCGGCAGGTACCGATCGTCGGTGGTGCGGAATACCGGCTGGTGGCAAAGGTTCGCACCGAGAACGTGCGCGAGGCGAAGATCGGCGGCAAGTCGTCTGTCGGCGCGGCGCTGATCCTTGAATGGGACGATCGGAACCGCAAGTGGATGCAGGGCGGCGCCTACAGCAAGGGACTCTGGGGCACGAACGAATGGCGCATGGTGACGACGGAGTGGGCCACCGCTCCCGTCGACGCCGGATACGCGGCGGTGTTCCTCGCGCTCAGGGCCACGGGCCGGGCGTGGTTCGACGAGGTACGCCTCGAGCGGCGGCTGGCGAAGGTCGACAAGCTCGAGCCGGCGGACGGCGTCACGCTGGCCAACAACTGTCCGCATTTCATCTGGCGCCACCGCCTGGGCGTCCGCCGTTACACGGTGGAGATTTCCCGCAGCGATTCGTTTCCCAAGGACCTCACCTTCGCCTACGATGCGGGCGGTGTCGCCGAATACCAGCTCGAGCGTCCACTTCGTCCCGGACGCTGGTTCTGGCGCGTGAACGGCGCCGGGGCGCTTGATGCAGGCCCAGCCATGTTCGTGCAGACTGCTCCCGCTAACCGCGACACGCTTCCTCCGCTGCTCAAGACCGAGGCCGCGCGCGTGACGGCGCCGACCGAGTCCTTCACCGTGAGAGTGAAGGACGATCCCTCGGTTCCCCGCGCGAAGGTGACGTTTGATGGCGTGACGGCGAAGTTCGCCGGAGAACGCGACGGTCTTCTCGACTTCCGCTTCGACCCGCCTGCGGGCGGCTGGAGGCCTGGGTTGACTGCTGGCGACATGGTGCTCGTCGACGCTGCCGGCAATCGCGGCGCGCGCCGGTTCTGGCTCAACAACGCGCCGAAGCCCGCGAACGATTCGGTGATTGCCGCGGACGGGCGCTTTGCCGTCGGCGGCAGGCGGTTCTTCCCGCTCGGCATCTACGAGGTCGCGCCCAAGTACATGCTCGAAGTGCGTCGGGCCGGGTATGATGTCGTGCATACCTACCGCTGGGAGTCTTCGCAGGACGACGCCGCCTGCGCGAAGTATCTTGACGCCTGCTGGGCGGCCGAGGGTCTGCGCGCGTTCGTCGGATTCGACCGCAGCTCGCTGGTGAACGGCGAGTACGAGCATGTCGCCAGCCGCGTAGCGGCGATCGGCGCGCACCCCGCCATGTTCTGCTGGTATCTCTTCGACGAGCCGGAGATAAAGAACCAGTTTGTCTCGCCCGACCAGCTCACGGCCTACGCGGACTTCATCCGGAAGCTCGATCCGTACCACGCCGTCGTGATGTCCACCTGGAATCGTACGATGGACGAGTATCGCGGCAGCTGGGATACGCACTGGACCCAGGCATACGGCGATCCGGCCGGCGTCGTCCGCCAGTTGGACGAACATCGCCGATTCCTGAAGGACTGCCCCTCCCCCATTACGCTGCTCGTCAACTGCAACGATGGTGAACTCGGAAAGCTCTGGAAGAAGGGCATCACGCCTGACCCGGAGAAGTTCTCGAAGGACTACGACTACCTTCGTGCGTGCGCGTTCCTCGGTATCGTAAAGGAATGCAACGGAGTATGGTGGTGGTGGTTCGCCCGCGATACCCGCTCGTACTTCACAGCGGCGCAGGCGCCGAAGTCCTGGGCGAATCTCGTGAGGGTGGTGAAGGAGCTCGGTGCGCTCCGCCAGGTTGTCGATGCCGACGGAAGCGTGCGCGCAGGCACCGTGACTGTCGGCAAGGCGAAGATCGAATGGTGGGCCAAGACCGTTGAGGGGAGGACGACGCTCATCGTCGTCAACACCGCTACCGAGGCGGTCGCCGCGGAGATCGCCGTGCCTGGCTTCGCCCCGCGTAGGCTCGACCTACGCCGGTACGAGGTCCGGGTGATTCGCGACCTTCAGTAGGAAAGGAATAATGGAAATGAAGCATGAGATGTCATTCTTGAACATGGCGCGTGCGATGCTTCTGGCACTGTCGGTTCTGGCCGTTGACGGCGCGTCGGGCGACGTCACCCTGGGGACGCTGCTGCGCGAGATGGCCGACCCCGATGCGGTGACGTATCTGCCCGAGCGACCGTGGACTACGCAGATGTGGTCGAGCCACGATCGTGCAAGCATTGCCCCAGGTCGTCCTGGATGGTTTGCGAACGACGACAGGAACAAATACGTGCGCGACGAGAAGAACGCCGCCGGCAAGATCGAGCACGTAATGCTGGACGCGAAGGGCCCTGGCGCGATCGTGCGCTTCTGGATGACGTTCGCCAGCGTTCCCGGCGGCGGTATCCTGCGCTTCTATGTTGACGGAGAGAAGGTCGTGGAGGGCAGCGGATACGACATCCTTTCCGGTGAAGGTCTCTGTGGTTCGCCGCTGGCTGCGTCGGTGCCTGGCACGATCGACGCCGGTCACCGAGGCCACGATCTCTATCTGCCGATCCCCTATGCGCGTTCATGCAAGGTGACGATCGAGCATGCCGAAATCGAATCGCATGCCGTCTACTACAATGTCGAGACGCGCACGTATCCCGCCGGCACCAAGGTCGAGGGTTTTACCCGTGATTCTCTCGCGAAGTACCGCACCGAGCTGGGGCTGGCGAAGAACGCCATTTCCGCCTGGATAGACTTCCCGTTGCCGAATGACATTGAGACGAAGTGCATTACCAATCTCACGCTCAACGCGAACGAGGAGCGATCTCTGGAGTTTGCCGGCCCCGGGGCGATACGCGAGATCGTGCTCGACTGCGATTTCGGCCGGTGGACCACGAACCAGCTGATGCCCGACGAGGTCATGCTGGTGGCCGATTGCGACGGCGAGCGGACGATCGAGGTGCCGGCGGTGGAGTTCTTCGGCACCGGTCCCTCGCTACGCGAGTTCAACTCGCGCTTCTGTGCGAAACAGAAGGGTCTGATGCGTGGCCGATGGGTGATGCCGTTCCGGAAGTCAGCCCGCGTGGCAGTATGTGCTGGTAACGGACGCATTCCCATTCGTGGTTTCTTCGTCAAGACTGGCGGTTACGAGTGGAAGGAGGGGCGCAGCCTGCATTTCCGCTGCTCCCGCACGCCGTATCGACAGTTCCGCACGCGTGAGAAGGGCGACCATCGCGACTTGAACTATCTTTCCGTGAAGGGCGGTCCTGGTCGACTGGTCGGGTGTGGCGTCTACATTCTCAATCCCGCCGTCATCTGGTGGGGCGAGGGCGACGAGAAGATATATGTCGATGGCGAGCGTACGCCGTCCTACATCGGAACTGGCACCGAAGACCACTATGGCTATGCCTGGTGCCGAGGCGAGGTGTTCTCGCATCCATTCCTTGCGCAGCCTGATGGCCGCGGCAACATGAGCCCTGGCCCATCCGTCAATCTGCGCCATCGCGTGCTCGACGCCGTCGAGTTCCGCAACGCGCTCGTCTTCGACATGGAACTCTGGCATTGGCGCGAGTGCCTGGTGGACTACGACGCCTGGTGTTGGTACTACTTCCGCTGAAAGAGAAGAGGTGAGGCGTATGCACAAGACGGAAAGAGGACTTCGGCCGGTCTTGGCCGTTCTGATGTCAAGCCTCGCGTTGGTAGGCGCGGCCGGTATCGTCCAGGATGTTCCACCCGTATCCGAAGACGGGTGGTATGAACTCGGTGATGCCGACTGCGCCGCAGGCTTGCTTCCGTTCAGTGCCTTTACTGAACTTGGCTACGTCGCCTGGGGAAAACTGACCGAGGCAGGGCTGCCCGCAGATGCGAAGATCCGCTTTGTCGGTGGCATTCTGCTCGACGCCCTACCGTCCGGACACGTTTACGATTTCTCCCGTCTCAGGTATCTCGCCTACGTGAAGGCGAATGTCTTTCCGACCGGATATCGCCTGACCGTTCCCGCCGAGTGCTGGTTCCGTTTCCGCGGGGCGGATGTCACGCCCGACTACGTGGCCGGCACGTTCACGCTCGTGGCCAACGCCGCCGAACAGGCGAAGGGGTATCTCGCCGACATCGAGATGAACGGAAAGATGTCCGGCAGCAGTGCCGACGGCGCACCGACCGTCTACGGTCGCTTCACAGGCACAGGTTCGCTTTCTCTCTCCAACTTCTATACCGCCCAGACTTTCGCGGGCGAGTTTGACTTCGCCGGTACACTGACCTCCGGCACGCAGCAGAACGGCAACAACTTCACGATCAGGTCCCCCCTCTCCGTTTCGCACCTCGGCACCTGGACGGCGTATATGTCTAACCCCTCCACCCAGAACCTGTACTACTTTCCGCAGCGAGAGCCGGGCGATCCGCCATGTACCCTCGTCGTCACCAATGTCTGCTCGGGCTGGGGGGCGGTCTCGGTTGCGGACGAAAAGGTGTCATGCGGCGTTGGTGTCTTCGTCCACAGCGGCAACACGGTGAAGATTAACCAGGTCACGTACAAGGACCTCTATCTTGTCGCCGACACGACGGGCTCGGGTCCCGCGTTCGACAAGGGTGTCGGTAACGTCGAGATTGGCCTGTTCGGGTCGAGCTCCGACGGCAAGATATGTCCGAGCCCCAACATCAACCTGAAGGTCGGCTTCCATAATGACGGGAATCGCAAATACACGGTCGATTATTGCGGCTGGACGAGCGCGGTCAACGTCTGTACGCTCGACTTGACGCCGCGCTCGGGTTGGGGCTCGGTGACGGTCGTCGGCACGACGCCCGCCAACCTGCCGCGACATGCGGTCTGTGCCGCTACGCGCACCAACTCGGTCACGAATCGCCTGACGGCGGCGACCTGGACGATGCCGTTCGACTTCGGAGTTTCCAATCTCGGCGAGATCAACGCGGCACGCTGCGAGACGATGGGCGTACTCACCTATCCCGCCGCAGGCACAGTCGTACTGACAAATACTACGGCGCTCGCTGGCGTGCCGCCGGTCGAGGGTGACTACCCGATCCTGCTCGGCACGTCCGGCGGCGATGGCCTCGCCAACTGGACTGTGCGCCTAGCCGGCGACTGGGACGGCATCGCCGTCGAGCCGATCGTCGGCCCGACCGGTCTCGTCGTGCGCGTTCGCCAGGCGCCGACAGCCAGCGGCATGCTGACAGTCATCCGTCCCTGGACCAACACCGTCGACCGCACGGTCGAACGCGCGTTCGTCCGCGCCGACTGGACGGTCGGCGAAGGAACGAAGGTGCGCATCACCGATGTCGGCCGCGTCGAGTTCGCGCCCGGAGCGACGCGTCTGCCGGAAATCACGCTCGATCCGCGTTCAACGCTCACTGCGCGTCAGCTGATGCTCACGAACGCGGCAACGGCAACGGTCAACTTCAACGGCGGCACACTGGCCCGCACGGGTTTCAACCAGCGCTTCTTTGATTGCACGAACGACGAGGGGCGCATTGTCTTTCGCAGCGTTGACGCACGGCCGATCGAGCTAAATCTCGCCTCGCAGTGGACGTGTCTGGCACCGCAGCGGGGGATGCTGGCGTTCGAGGGACGCGGTGGTGTGCTCTTCCGCGGCTCGGGCATCAACAACCAGCTTCAGCTGAAGGCTGCCGACCGCGTTCGCGTCAATTGGAACCAGCTCGGCGGCGTGCGCCTGACGGACAATGTCCAGTGGTCTCTCACCGGAGAAGAGTCGCTACCGCTTGGGAAACCGATTTCTCTCGACGCGGAGGGAACTTCCGTCGACTTCGCCGGCAGGACGTCTGAGATGACGGCGATCCATGGCGTCGGGTGCATGACCAATTCCTCCACGGCGACGGCGACGGTGCGGTTTGGCCGCGATAATGCGGACGTCGTTCTGAGCGCCGTCTTGCCGAAACGGGTACTGGGCGCTTTTGTCTTCGAGAAACTTGGCGTGGGCACACTCGTTGCCGACCGCGATCTTCCGGGAGGACTCGAACTTTCAGCCGGCGCGCTCGCGGTGGTGGGCGGCACGCGCGAATCGCCGTTCGCACCCTCCTCCCTTTGCGCGGCCGCCGGTACCACGATTACGGTCGATGGCGGTGCGCTGCAGCTGCCGGATGATGCGCAGCTCGCCGATGGTGTACGTATCAGCTGTCGAAAGGGCGGCATCATCCGTAACGGCGCGAGGGGGGCATGGCGAGGAGCAGACGGCTTCGTCTGCGTCATCTCTGGAGGGAAGTCAGTGCCAGATCCCGCAGCGCCGGTCGACGTGACGACGGCCTGGCGGAGCGTCGGTCCGGGCGGCGGTGGTTATATCCAGACCGTGCAGCCGAGCCGCCATTCGGCCGAACGGTTGATGGTCGGATGCGACGTCGGCGGCTTCTACATCTCGGAGGACGGCGGCCGCCACTACGAGATGCGCAACGACGGCCTGCGCGAGATGTGGGTCGAGACGATCGCCGAACATCCCACAGATCCCGACACGCTCATAGTCGGCGGATATTCGCTCTACAAGTCGACGGACCGCGGCCGCACCTGGGTCGAGAAGCGCACGGGCCTGCCCGCGCCGCAGTCGGGTTCGTTTGCCTGCCTCATCTCGAAGGTCGCCTACGATCCTGACGATGCGATGCGCGTCTACGCGGCCGCCGGCAGCTACCGCAACGTCTCTGGCCACGACGACCAGCATCTCTACGTCTCTTCGAACGGTGGCGAGAGCTGGATGGAGGTCGTGGCGGCGGGGCAGTTCCCGTCCGGCGCGTACGTGCTAGATCTCGCGGTCGATCCGCGCAATGGGCGGCATCTCGTCGCTTCGACGGCGAAGGGCATCTACATCTCGACGGACGGCGGTATCCACTGGGCAGCTTCCAACGCGGGTCTGCCGGCCCATCTGCGCACGCGCAAGCTTGCAATGGCACCGGGTAATCCCGACATCATGTACGTTACCGTGCGGCAGAAGGCCGGCGAGAAGCCGTTCGCCGGCGGTATCTACAAGTCGACGGACGGTGGTGCAACGTGGACGGCGAAGAATACGGGACTTGACCAGCACACGGGCACGGCTGGAACCAGCGACATGAACTGCTCGAGCTACGGTCCGCTCGTGGTCGATCCCCACGACGCATCCGTCGTCTACGCGGGTGGTTGCACCTATTGGACTTCTGGCATCTGGAAGTCTGTCGATGGTGGCGAGACGTGGACGCATCCGCTGCAGAAGGGCGCGGTCGAGCTCGAACCCCAGGGGTGGCTCCCGTTCGACGGGGCGCTCGACATGTCGATCTCGACATTGGCACTTTCGTCGCTTGGGGATAGTCCGCTCTACTTCGGCACGGCGTTTGCAGTGTGGCGGTCGGACGACGGAGGCGCGAACTGGTCGCAGCGCTACACCGAGCGTCAGGCAGACGGGACGTTTGCGAGCGCGGGGCTCGAGGTCATCTGCGGCACGACCGTGTTGCCCGACCCGCATCAGCGCGGCCGGGTCTATCTCGGCTACCTCGACGTTGGCGCGTTCGTCACGACCAACGGTGGCGTGTCGATGGTGCGTAATTCCCTGCCGCGCGACCTCTCGTGCTATTCGCTCGCGCTTTCGCCGACTGAACCGGGGCTAGTCTGGGGAACGTTCGGTAGCGAAACCGCGCGGCGGCGCATCATGGTGAGCCGCGACGGACTCCGGAGCTGGATGCCGACGATTCCAGAAGGGGAGGAACCGGACTGGCTGACGGCGCAGGAGTCGAGCCTCGTCTGCGTCAATTCGTCCGCGCCGTATCGTCTCGCTGTAATCGTCGCCAACCGGGGCGTCGCCCTGAGCGCAGACGGCGGCGCCCACTGGGAGTTCGTCCCCGAGTCGGCGTTGCCTGACGGTAAGTCGGCGTCGACGCTCGAGGCGGTCGGAGGCGTTCTCTACGCGGGTGTGAAGACGACGGTCGTCTCGCCAGGTAGGCTCTGGAAGTCGACGGACGGCGGCGCGACCTGGACGCTGGTGACGGACGACGCGATGTCCGTCGGCGACATCCAGCACGTCCGGTTCGACGGCAATCGGATCCTTCTCTCGGCGCGGTCGAACTACAGTTCAACGCTCAATCGGACGCGGTTCGGCGGGTGCTGGCTTTCGGAGGACGGCGGCACGAGCTGGCGGCGCATCGTTGCGGAGAACAACGCCTTCGACGCGGTCTTCGCCGGCCGGTGGATCGCCGTTGCCTTGGCGAGCAACGACTACTACGACCACTTCAACGACAATTCGCGGGTGATGATCTCGAAGGACGCCGGTGCGACGTGGCGCACGCTACGCGACGCGACACTCAAGAATCCGCAGGTCTTTTCGCTGGCGGTCGATCCTTTCGACAAGTCCGTTCTCTGGGCGACGAGCCACGGCAACGCCACGTTCGTGCGCCGTCTGCCGGATCGCTAGTCATCGCAACGACAATCCTTGAGCGGCATCTGCTGCCAGGCAGGCCACTTGACGGACTCCTCGATCACAGTCTTCTGCCGTGGTGTCAGTTTTGAGGTGCCGAAGAAGACCTTGGCCAGCCACGGCAGATTTATGTCAGGATGAAAGCTATGCTGGTCCGCGTCGACGTTCGACATTACGAGGTAGTCGTTGTCTGTCAGCCCCTTTGCCTGGTGAAGGTCGACCCCCTCGTGCTTGCGCGCTGCCGGGTCGGCGTACTTCTCGTAGTAGGCAACGTGTAGATTCTTTTCCGCGCCTGCCAGGCGATAGGCTCGCAGTACCTTTTCTATGCAGTTTGTCCATGCGCCACCTTCTGCGAAAATCATCGGTCGTGGAGCAACTGCCGCCATCAGGTCGGGTTCGTCGTCGAACCACCGGTAGAAGCCGAACGGACGTCGTGCGTCGACGCCACCGCCCAGGCCCTTTGTGACCGACAGGGCATTTGCCGCCCATGAGCTGACGTAGTCGTTGTAGACGACTGCCGCGATATTGTCGCTCATCACGGCCGCGTACAGCGCGGGTATACAGCCGAGTGACATGCCGGAGATGGCAACTCGTTTCGGGTCGACATTAGGGTGGCGCCTGAGGAAGTCGACCGTCTCGAGGACATGTTCAACCATGAACCCCCAATTGCTCCGCCCGGCTAGCGTCATCATGCGAGCGAACTGTGCCTGGGTCGCGAAGTGGTTGACCTCGCGAACTCCACTCTCGGCCGTTGCCGGATTTTCGATTGCCACGCTGACCATGCCGAGTTGTGCATAGTGCCAGGCTTGGCGGTTGCGTGCTGGATAGTGGTTGCCGTATTCATCGGGCTCGCCTGCGAGTGAATTGAGTGACGCGCCGCTTCCAGGTAGGCAGACGACGGCTGGCACCTTAGATTCGTCGTTGATTGCGCGTTCCGGCACCAGCACGAGGATCGGTACGGCCAGGCGCGCTTCGGGATAGAACTCGTAGCGATAAAGCCGGTATTCGTCGCGCCTTTCCTCCCGAAGCATTTTGAATTCAGGTGCGGGTAGCTTCTCAGGCAACATCAGCAACTCGCCGAGCTTTGCCCGGACCTTCGCCCGCCAGGGCGGCAGTTCGTCAGCATCCTTCAACTTGTTAAACGAGTATTCGGGCACCATTCGGCGAACATAGTCCCAGGCGAAGGCCATGTGGTTTTCGAAGCGTCCGTCCGTTCGCTTGGTCTCGAAGTCTTCGGGCTGGAAAGAATTTCGCATTCGCACAGCCGATTTGTCGGTGATAGAATTGCTGGCATTCTGGTGCGGTGTATCGGCTCGGCACTCCGAAGTAATCAGAAGCTCGATCAAGGCAATCAATGCCGATGCAACTAGAATTCCACCAATCGGGTGCAATCTTTTCATTTTTAAACCTTTCCAGTCTCTCCAACCATTAACCGGCGCAACTTCCAATGCGAACCTAAGCCATTCCATTATCCCCTACATTCAACCCCTGTCCACATCGCCGTCTATCTCCCTTTGAGGATTAAATGGTTAAATGCGCCTTCCCCCCTGTCCACATCGCCGTCTAGCATACTAGGCGGGAAAGGATTCCCCGCCACCTATGTTTTGTCCGCAATGTAATCTCTCGCTTGTAACGTTCCCTCCAATGGACCAGCATAGTTGCTTCTTCCACCATCTCAGGATCTAGCAATGCATCTATTCGCGCTAGTACACTAGTCACCGTGTACTTCTCGAGCCCATTCAACATCCTGCTGTCAGTAGCCGATGATTCTGCGGTCTTTCCCTCGTGACTAGTGCCTTTAGATGCGTCCTTTTTCGCTGGTTTTGCTTCAAACACCTCCAGGAAAATCGCCCTCGCCCGCAATATCGTCACTTCCCGACTCACATCATTTGTCGAATTTACTTTTTCCGCATTATAATCTCTCTCATCGCCCCTAGGTGTGTCAAGCACTGTCGCCAGGGGAATCGGATCTTTCAGCTCGACAATCTGGCGCAACTTCTTCGCCGTCGCCTTGTACTTCATGACGGTTGTGTACTTGAGGGCAAGCACTGGGATGTTCTCGCGCAGCCAACCCTTGATGCCGGTTCCGCGCCCGACTAGAGCACCGTTCACAAATCGGAGCTGGTTGTCCACATAACATTCTAGATCTTCGAGTATGCTACCGAAACGCAGCATCTCGTCACGTCCATCCCGCACATGCAGCCAGGCGTCAAGGATTTCATCCCGTGTGGGACAGGCATTTTCAGTTTCACGTCTTCGGATGCGGCGGCGTTCGGCTGCCAGTTCGCGGCGACGCTGGTTCTCGCGCTTATAGTACAGTGGACGTGTGAGTCGACGACGTACAGTGTTCACCCGCTGGGATGCTGCCTTACGTAGAAACGGTAGTAGCGCACGAAGCAACAGAATGTCGCCGTTCGCATACGCCAATATCTCTTCGGGTGAAACACCGTCCCTGCGCCAGCACACCGCCAGCCCTTCGGATGCCTCGCAAAGGTCGCCAAACTGGCGACTGAGGTGTTCCCGCTTTTGGGCGGCATTAGCAAGCCGTCGTTCGCGGGAACGGAGGATGTCGCGCTCGACAGGTTCGTACTTTGCCAGCCAGGCGTTGAGTTCGGCGGCGGCCGCTCCACTGGGAACGGAAGAAGTTGAATGGGTGTTTGAGAGCATGGCAATAGTATAGCAAACTGGCCGACAAGACGCAAGAGATTATAATGCGGAAAAACTGTATTGTTATGGGCTAGGCATGATTGTGGCCATGGTCACTCGTCTCGGTCATTGGCACTGGTCATAATAACAATTGCCAGAGTCGATTGTTGGTGAAATCATTAGTGAAATTGTTGGTGATATTATAGTGGTGGTGGATTGTTTTGAACCGTCTAAATTGTAAATTGTAAAATTGTAATTTTTTTTGAATTAGGAGTTCACCTTTATCTTTTTTTTTGGTATAATGTCACACAAAGTGATATTGCCTAGAAAAGGAGTGCGAATGAAACCTGGATTCGTTTCCATTGCAGTTGCCACGTTGGCGATTGCCGGCTCGACTTCGGCGGACGAAGTGGTCCGCAACACCTACTATGCCAAAGGCGGCGGCACGCTTATAGCGGCCAGTCGTTACAACTGGTGTACTGCCGACAACTGGAGTGTCATGGGCGAGGGCGGGGTTCTCGTGCAAGCCACCGATTACCCTCATGAAGGCGACATCGCGATCTTCAACAAGTCGATCAGCTACATGTCGTACATCGATGGAAATACCATGCCGGCTCTGTGGAAGGTTGACTTTCAGGTCAACAACACAATCCATCAGGGCTACATCAATCTGCTTGCGGGCGGCGAAGGTCTCAAAATGTCGTCCAGCGGCGACATGGGGTGGTGGGCAGGACTTCAGTTCACTGGCACCGGCGAAGTGCCGATCGACGTGCCAGCCGGGCGCACGTTCACGAACCAGAAGGGCGTGAAGGGTACCGCCACTTTCGTGAAGACGGGCGGCGGTAAGTTCCGTTCCGCCGGTGAGGGGGCGAATCTGTACCAGCCGACGATCACGAAGCTTCAGGGCGGCAGCTTCTGGATCAAGTCGAGTACGACGCCGCTGGCGAACGGCGAGTTCATCTTCGATTCGAACGCGGCCGGGAATCTCGTTCTGGAAAACAGCTACACGAAAGACAACGTCAAAACCTGGTACAACCAGTGGGTTCTGAACAACGGTGCGCTGAGAGAATCGGCGAGCGTTGCCAACACGACGCATGGCATCTCCTCTTCGGACACCGGTGCGCGGGCCTATCTGCGTCTCACCGGCACGCCGAAGGTGGCAGAGCAGCGCTTCACCGGCCAACTCTACGCAACGGGTGGCATCTCCTTCGAACCTAACGCGAAGCAGGCGGGCGGCGAGGACTACGTGTTCACCATCGCGAAGTCGGCTTCGACGGCCGGCGGCGGACTCTCCGTCACGAACGGCACGATGCGTCTGGTCGAAGGCGCAACCTTCTCCAGTCTCCAGATCGTGAACGTCGGCCCGAACGCCACCTTCGAGGTGGCGACTGGTAGCGGCGTACGCTTCAACTGTGGGGCGCTCGACGTGGCCGCTGGCGGCAAGCTGAAGCTCGGCGCGGGCGTTATGCTCTCCTTCGGCAAGGATTCCTTTGCTGCGGGTACGCGGCTCGCCGAGGGCATCTATACCGCAAACGGCGCGGATGGCACCATCGCCGTGAACTGGATCGAGGGCGACGGCAAGGTTTCGGTGTCAGAGGTGGCAATCATCGATCCCATCACGCTCAACGTCGAATCGGGAACGGTCGACCTTGATACGGCCCTCGCCGCATGGAACGAGGCCAATGGCGAGAACGTGACGCGTGCGTCGCTGAGCAGTGGCGACGATTCATTGCGCACGATCTTCAAGACAGGCGCGGGCACGCTCGCGCTCACGAACGCCATCAACGGCTGGACGGGGGCCTTCTACGTGAAGCAGGGCATCGTGGACTGCGGCTGCAAGTACGCCTTCGGATCCGACGTAGAGGCGAAAAACATCATCGTGGAGGACGGCGCGGCCATCCACGAGACCTTCACGACGTCCAACTACGGCTTCAACCAGAGTCAGACCTTCACCATCGCCGGTACGGGACCGGATGGCAACGGGGCGCTCTGGACGGGGTCGCAGCACATTTCCTATGGCACCGCGGACGTCTTCGGCGGGTACCTCATCCTCAGCGGCGACGCCAAGGTCATGCATGGCCCGTGGTACTATATCTCGAGGAAGGTCACGCTCAACGGTCATAAGCTTACGCTCAGGGGCCATGCGGCGAACGGCACGTTCTTCATCGACACGTTCAAGGACGCGGGCGAGCTCATTCTCGAGAACAGCCAGGAGCGCACGACCACGGCCGTCGTTGAGAAGCCGGGGCTGGTGGTCACCGTGAAGTCGGGTGGCGGCTGGCGTCTCTGGGACACGGTGAACTCCGGCGCCGGGCTTTCCGGCATGACGATGACATTCGTCGAGAACGGTCAGTTCGTGTTCGACAGCACGAGCGCCGCCACGGCGTCGCACGACAGCCAGAACAACTCCATTCTCTGGCCGATAGCGGTCAATTCCGGGGCGAAGGCAGTCTGTACCAGCCAGGGCAACAATCTCCTGGCCACGGTGAAATTCCGCGGACCGGTGTCTGGCACCGGCAAGATCACGGACAGCACCCAGGCCTGCCCGGACTACATCCACCTCTTCAACACCGCCAACACCCTGAGCGGCGGCATAGACATAAACCGGGGCGTGCTGAACGTGTACGATCCCGGCACCCTACCGGCGGCCTGCCCCGTGTACCTTAATGGCGCGTACGCGATCGAGATGACGACGGCGATGAAACTGCCGGCCCCTCCATACTACGGATCCGCGTTCTTCTCGCCGGCGGCGCAGACGCTCGCCTCGCTCACCGTCGACGGCGCCAACGCCCGCCGTGTGCAGGGCGGCTGCGGACGCTGGACCGGCATGGTGCTGAAGAAGGGGACGTCGGCCCTTGAGTACTATTCCGGGATCGGCGGGGCGCTGCTCGAAGTGCAGGGTGGCACGGTGAAGCTGCCGCGCGGGCCGGCGCCAGGCCTCTGGGAGGGCACGAACCAGTGTGCCGACGCGACGGCGGTCGCCGCCGCCTTTGCCGGCACCGCCACGCCCACGAACCTCGTGATGCGCGGTCCGCACAGCGCGAACGCGCTCCAGTACGAGAACTTCACGACGGCCTCCGCCACGAAGCTCATCACCTATTCCGGCTATGTGTGGAACCGCGGCGACGCGGACGTGATCTGGACGCTTGCAAGCTCGGTAAACGGCCCGGTGAACGTGACCATCGACGGAGAAAGCGTTCTCTCCGCCTCCTCCGCCGCGCTTACGAAGGCGCAGGTTACGCTTACGCCCGGTCCGCATGCCTTCACCTACCGTTCCTACAACGGTTCGCCGCGTTCCACGAACTGGGCTGGGCAAAGCGGCTTCATGTATGACCGCGAAGGCCGTGACGGTTCTACGACGAACACCTACACCTGGTGCGTCGACCCGGGCGACGGTTCGCTCTTCACGCGCTCGACCGATTCGGCCGACCTGCCGGCGTTCGACGCGATCCATGTCGCGTCGGGTGCGACACTGGATCTGAACGGCAACGTCTACACCGCCAACGACATCAGCGGTGCGGGAACGGTGGCGAGCACGGCGGCGGACGCCATGGCCGACCCGAAGCTTGTTATGAAGGCGATGACGGTCGATGCGGCCGTCAACGAGACTTTGAGCGTTGCCGTGCCGGTAGAGCTTGATGCGAACTTCACGGTCAACGTCACAAACGTTGCCAACCGTATCCGCGGCCAGCGCACGATCCTCACGGCGAATGCGCCCATCACGGGCAAGACCGGTGGCTTGAAGACTCTGTCCGACGGAGCCAGGTTCTGTGTAGCGCAGGTCTCGAGCGATGGGCTGTCAATTGAGCTGGCCCCGCTCGCCACCATGCTACTCATTCGGTAGTCCGCCCATGATCCTTGCGTACGACTTCGGCACCGGTGGCATCAAGGCGGCGCTGTTTGATGAGTCGGGGAGGTGCGTGCGCGATGCATTTTCCGGCTACGGCACCCTCTATCCCGGCAGTGGACTGCACGAGCAGCGTCCGGATGACTGGTGGCAGGCGGTAATTGCCTCCACCCGTGCCCTGGGCGATGTCTCGTGCGTGACGGCCATCGGCATCTCTGGGCATTCGCTCGGCGTTGTTCCCATTGATGCCGCCGGCAATCTGCTGCGTGAATCCGTGCCGATCTGGAGCGATTCCCGAGCTGGAGCCGAGGCTGATGAATTCGGGGCTGATGCTGCCTGGTATCGTCAGACCGGGTGTGGCTTCCCCCCGGGGCTCTATTCGGTCTTCAAGCTGATGTGGTTCCGTCGCCACGAGCCGGAATGGTTCACCCGCGTCGATAAGGTATTGGGGACCAAGGACTGGGTGAACTTCCGCTTGACCGGAGTGCGTGCCACTGACAACTCATATGCCAGCGGAACCGGGGTCTACGATCTTGGCCGCCGCGCCTACGATCTTCGGTTGATCGGGCGAAGCGGACTGGAGCCGTCGATCTTCCCGGAAATTGTCCGCTCATCGCAGGTGATAGGCGAAGTGTTGCCCGAGGTGGCGACCGAACTCGGTCTGCCATCCGGCGTGAAGGTTGTGGCGGGCGGTGTCGACAACAGCTGCATGGCGCTGGGGGCCGGTGCCTGGCGCGAAGGCAGGGCGTACGCCTCGCTCGGTTCGAGCGCCTGGGTTGCGGTCTCGAGCGCGTGCCCGGTGGTCGATGACCGTACCCGACCCTATGTCTTTGACCACGTTGTGCCGGATCAGTACGCTAGCGCCCTTGCCGTCTTCAGCTCCGGCACCAGCCATGTATGGCTTAGGGACGTATTGGGGCTGGACTTTGCCGAGATGGACCGTCTTGCCGCAGAGGTCGGGCCCGGCGCCCATGGACTACTCTTCAATCCGTCCATGGCTGGCGGCAGTTCGCTCGACGCCACGCCGTCCATCCGCGGTGCGTTCATGGGGCTAGACCTGCGCCATACCCGTGGCGATCTCGTGCGCGCCGTCATGGAAGGGGTGGCGTTTGGGCTCAGGGTGGCGCTGGATGGCCTTGCAGCCCAGGTTGCGCTTGCCGAACCGCTCACGCTCGTTGGCGGTGGAACCAAGTCGCCGCTGTGGCGTGAGATCTATGCCGATGTCTTTGGCAGATCCGTGGCCAGAAACGCCATTGGCCAGCAGTGTGCCGCGCTTGGAGCGGCGGCGCTCGCTGGTGTTGGTACGGGGGTGTGGGGCGACTTTAGTGTCGTGGACGAGGTTGCTGCCCGCGCCGGTTTCGAGATCACTGAACCGACGGTGGATGGAAAGGGTGCGATGGCGGCGGCGTACGCCAGCTATGTTGCCGCTACCCGTCATCTCGCCGAATGGGCGATGGGCAGGTGAAGATGGCGCGTGCGATCGTATCGCTGGGGTCGAATCTCGAACCGCGAGCGGAATATCTGGAGTGTGCACGGGAGGCGTTGGCGGCATTCCCGGGCACGAGCATCCTCAAGGCCAGCAGCGTGATTGAGACCGAGCCGGTGGACGTGCCGCACGAGTTCAGCGCGCTTAGATTCCTCAACCAGGTGCTGGAGCTGGAAACCTCGCTCGGGGTATGGGATTTTTCGCGGCGGATGCATTCGGTGGAGGACGCGCTCGGGCGCGTGCGTACCGTACGCAATGGTCCCCGCACGATCGACATCGACCTTATCGACTTCGACGGCATGGTGATTGACGAGCCGGAACTCACCCTTCCCCACCCCCGCGCCCACCTGCGCGACTTCGTGATGCGTCCGCTTGCGGAGCTGAAGCTGGAGATTGCGGCGTTGGGGCGTCGCGGCGTCATGGGCCTGGTGCTGTGCGCGGCGGCATTTGGCGTTGGCGGCGCATTCGCCGCGCTACCGGCGTTCGACCGCGAGAGCGCCTGTGCGTTCATCGAGAAGGTGACGGGGAAGCTGTCTGCGGCCGAGGAGAGGGAGTGGTGGAACATCGGGGGCAGCCAGCACGGCATCTTCGCCAAGCGCTACCATCTTGCCTTTCTTGGATATGCCGCCGAAAGGCTGGCAGGCAGGGAAAGGGCGGGGCGCATTCTCGGCAGCATCCTGCGGCGATATCTGAAGAACGACATCTGGTGCTATTCGCAGTCGAAGAGCTACTGGGGCCAGAAACCCTGGGCACCGGATCCGTGTTTCCGCGAGAATGTGATGTACACGGGCCATCTCCTTCAGCTGCTGGCGCTCTACGAGAAGTGCACGGGCGACGTGCGCTATCACCGGAAGGGTGGCGGATGGGATTTCGTCTGGAAGGACGGACGCCGGGTGCACTACGACGTTGAGAAGCTGATAGAGGTGACGGTGGAGCAGATGCGTGGTGGGCCGAATGGTGGCATCACCTGCGAGCCGGGGTTGATGTTCTTCGCCTGCAACAACCACCCGCACATCGCGCTCGGAATATTCCGGGAACTGGGATATGGCGACTGGACTGAGGACGCCCGCCGCTGGGAGAAGTGGGCTCTGGGCCACTATCTTGATCCAATGTTCGGCGGGGGGCTCTTCAAGCTCGTCTACCATGTTAAGAGCGGCATGATGCTGCCGAGGGGGGATGGAGGATTTGATGGTTGGTCGCTTGCGTTCTACGCGCCGTGGGCCAGTGACGGGAATCGCTGCCGTGAGTTGTGGAGAACGGCCCGCGCCCGCATCGACTGGAGGGCGATGCAGGACCCGGCGGACAGCGCCGCCAAGCATTCGGTGGGTCAGTGCTTCGGACAGGACGCAGTGCCGCGAAGCGTGGCGGCGGTGTTTCTGGCTGCTGCGGCGGCGGCCTGTGATGACTGGGAAACAGCCAGGCGCCTGCTGGAACCGGTCGAGGCGCGGTATCTTGCCAGGCACGGCGGCATGTTGTATCTCAACCTCAATCGCGAATGGCGCCTTGGTGCTACGGCGATGTACTTTATGGGTGCGGCGGTCGGCCACTGAGCGCTATTGACGCGCTAGCTGTAGTCTTGCACTTCGGCGCGTTTTTTGGTAGAATATAAGCTACCAAAGGAGTTCTAAGAGATGGCCTGGTTCACAAAGACCGAGAAGGCGGTGAAAATACCGCCCACGAAAGCGCTATGGCAGGTATGCCCGCGTTGTCGCAGCTATATTTCCAAATCGGAATGGAAGGCCGCGAATGCGATATGCCCCAGGTGTAACTACCATGGTCGGCTTGGTGCGCGCGAGCGCATCGCGCAGCTTGCGGACGCAGGTTCTTTCGCCGAATGCTTTCGCGAGGTGACGTATTCCGACCATCTTTCCTTCCACGACGCCACCGGTGCCTACAAGGCGAAGATCGATGGCGTGATCGCGAAGTCGGGTGAGACCGAAAGCGTGGTCGTGGGCACGGCCACCATGGGTGGTGTGCCGGTGATGCTGGGGGTGATGGACTTCTCATTCATGGGCGGGTCGCTTGGAACTGGCACTGGCGAGCGCATCTCCCGTGCCTGTGAAAAGGCGATTGCCGAGCGGCGTCCGCTGGTTCTCTGCTCCGCCTCGGGCGGCGCGAGAATGCACGAGGGCATCCTTTCCCTGATGCAGATGGCCAAGACCTCCGCGGCTATAGCATATCTCAAGCAGGCGGGGCTGCCCTACATCAGCGTTCTCACCGACCCCACGACCGGGGGGGTGTCCGCCTCGTTCGCAATGCTCGGCGACATCAACATCACCGAGCCCAAGGCGCTGATCGGATTCGCCGGTCGCAGGGTGATCGAGAACACCATCCACCAGAAGCTGCCGGCCGACTTCCAGAGCGCCGAATATCTCGAGGCGCATGGCTTCATCGACCGCATAGTCGAGCGTGCGGAGCTCAAGGGCTTCATTGTGAAGACGCTCCGCTATTTCGGGTTCTGATACGCAGCCGGAGGATTTTCAAATGGCGACCAGGAAGAAGACGATGACGGCGATGGACAGGGTCAAGATTGCCCGCGATCCGGCGCGTCCACATATTTTCGATTTTATCGGGCACATCTGCTCTGACTTCGAGGAACTGCATGGCGATCGGCTCGTGTCCGACGACCGCGGGCTTGTCGGCGGGCTGGCGACGATCGACGGCATTCGCTGCGTCGTCCTCGGCCATCACAAGGAGGCGTCGGTAGAAGGTAACGTGAGCGCAAACTTCGGCATGGCGAATCCTGATGGGTATCGCAAGGCAATGCGCCTGGCGAAGCTGGCCGAGCGCTTCGGTCTGCCTGTGGTGACGTTCGTCGACACGCCCGGTGCCTATCCCGGCAAGGAGGCGGAGGAGCGTGGCCAGGCGGAGGCGATTGCCAAGTCGCTGGAGTTTTTCTCGGTTCTGCGCACTCCCATTGTGGTGGTGGTGACTGGCGAGGGTGGTTCGGGCGGAGCGCTCGCGATTGCCGTGGGTGATCGCATCCTCATGCTTGAGAATGCCGTGTATTCGGTGATTTCGCCCGAGGGTTGCGCCGGCATCCTGTGGCGGGACGGGGCAAAGGCGCCGGAGGCGGCCGAGGCCCTGAAGATCACCGCGGCCGACCTCAAGCGGCTGGGGGTGGTGGACGAGATCGTTCCCGAGCCGGCTGGCGGGGCGCAGAAGAATCATCGCGTGGCGGCGCTGGCGGTGAAGAAGGCGGTGGTCGCCGCGCTTCGGGAGTTGGCCGGACGTCCTGTCGAGGAGCTGGTTGCAGACCGTTACGCCAAGTTCCGCGCGATGGGCAATTTCTATTGAAACAACAATCTAAATCAAACAAAGAGGTTAAAATGACAAACTATGCAATCCCAGTCCTGATGGTTTTCGCGGCGATCGTCGCGAACGCCGCCCCAGTTGTCCACGTCAAGGCCGCCGGTGCCGAGCGTACGATTGTATCCGTCGAAACGACGGGCAATGGCCCCGCCGCGCAGGCGTTCAACCGCGTTCTCAAGCGCAATCTCGACATTAGCGGACATTTCCGGGTCGGTCCCAACGGGCAGATTCGCATCACCGGCAATCCTGGTGCCGGCGTCACTGCGACGGGCGCGGGCAAGCAGGTGTCGTTTGGCGGCACCTTTGCCGATGAGCGCGGTGCGCGCATGGCGGCCCGCCAGTTCTCCGATGCGCTTGTCAACGCCTATACTGGCAAGAAGGGCTTTGCCTGCGACCGCATCGCCTTCGCCCAGCGCAAGGGCAAGGACGACGGCGAGCTCTACACCTGCTATCCCGACGGCTACGACATCCGCCAGCTTACGAGCGACCGCCACGCGGTGGTTGGTCCGCGCTGGACCCCCAACAAGGCGGAGATCCTCTACACGGGCTTCCTGGAGCGCACGCCGCTCGTGTATCGCATTGATCCGGGTACGGGCCGCCGCTCCCTTATCGACCGCTACAAGGGGCTTGCCACTGGCGCCGCGATGGCTCCCGATGGCCGCCGCTACGCCATCATCCTCTCGTTCCAGGGCAATCCGGAGCTCTATGTGATCGACTCCGCGGCGAAGACCTTCAATCGTCTCACCCGCACGCTGACCGGGTCCGAGGCGTCGCCGTGCTGGAATCATGACGGCACGAAGATCGTATATGTTTCCGACGAGACCCGTCAACCCCAGGTGTACCTTGTGGACGTTGCATCCAAGAAGCGTTCCCGCCTCACCAATGCGGGTAGCCAGAACACCAACCCCGACTGGGGCCCCGACGGCCGCATCGTCTATGCGTCGAAGCGCGGTGGGCAGAACGTGCTGGTCGTGATGGATCCTCTCAAGGGCGAATCCACCGCGCGCGTCGTCACCGCTCCCGGCAACTGGGAGCACCCGAGCTGGGCCGCCGATGGACGCCATGTGGTGGCCGAGTGCGACAAGGGCCTGTTCATTGTCGACACCGATCCCGACGGCGACAAGCCGGTGCGGCTCTTCCGCAATGACGGTCACTGGATGAACCCCGCCTGGGCGCGCTAGTCGTTTCAGACCATTCATGGAGATGCTGAAAATGAGAAGACGCGAATTTCTCTCCGCTGCCGCTGGTGCCGCCATCTGTGCCGGATGCGGTTCCCTTGGTTCGTCGCGCGCTTCCGAGGCGCACATTCTCTTCGGCGCGTGCCGGGGCATTGGCGATGTGCCGCTGATGGCCGACATCGGCTATGACTTCTGGGAGGCCGGAGTCGCCGGCGCACTATGCCCGAACGACGCTGATTGGTCGAAAATGCGTTCGGCGATTCTCGCGGCCCCGCTCCCGCTGCGTTCGTGCAATGGTTTCCTCCCTGGCAAGTTCCGTCTTACCGGTCCAAATGCCTCGTTCGACGAGCCGCTGAAGTACGCCGAGATCGCCTGCCGCCGGGCCGACGAGCTTGGAATGAAGACGATCGTGTTCGGGTCAAGCGGCGCGCGCAACGCGCCGGATGGGTTCCCGAAGGAGAAGGCCGAGGCGCAGTTCGTAGAATTCCTCAAGCGTCTCGCGGAGCGCATCAACTCCTGCCGCGTGAGTGTGGTGCTTGAGCCGCTTCAGCCCAAGGAGGCGAACTTCCTCAACTTCGTGAAGGAGGGTGTGGCAATGTGCCGAGAGGTCGGTTCACCCCGCATCCGCCAGCTGGCCGACATCTTCCACATGGAGCAGGGTGGCGAGGATGCGTCCTCGATCACGCTTGCCGGCGATCTGCTGCTGCACTGCCACATCGCCGAGAAGGGGGATCGCACCGCGCCTGGCATGCGCGGCGACGGAACAGAGTTCGTGCCCTACTTCAAGGCGCTGGTCGACATCGGCTACCAGGGCGGCGTCTCGTGCGAATGTGGCTGGGGCGACAAGAAGGATCTGCGCCGCAATCTGGCTGGTGCGCTTTCGCTCATGAAGCGTCTCGCCGGTCAGACCGCAGTCTGAGGCCATTCTAAAAAACACTCACTAAAGGAACCAGGAAATGACTGACAGGATCAAAAAACTGCTGGATGCGACATTCGACAAGGTACAGGCGAAGTTCCGTCGCGATGTGGACTGGAAGCCGCTGCTCCAGAGCTTCATTGATGGCGGAGTCGACGATTCAACCCGCTGCCGCATGGGGCTCGTCGAGATGCTCAAGGCCGAGCAGCCGGCGTTTCTCGAGGGCGAGACGATCGCCTTCACCCGCACTGTGAAGCAGATTCCCGATCTCCACTCCGAGGAGGAGATGGCGGCATTCAAGGCGGCTGGCACCGCCTTCGGCGAGAAGGGTGTGGTGTTCAATCTCACCGCTGACTTCGGCCCGACGATCCGCGACGGTCTCAACCGCCGCATGGAGGAGATCGACGCGCGTCTGGCCGAGTGCCGTGCCGCCGGCGACGATGAGGGAGTGCTCTTTCTGTCCAACGCGCGTCTTTCCGTAATCGCGGTGCTTGACCTTGTCGAGCGCTACCGCGTGGCCGCCGCCGAGAAGGGTCTGACGAAGATTGCCGAGACCCTTGCCCAGGTTCCTGCCAAGGGGGCGCGCACTTTCCACGAGGCACTGCAGTCGCTGCGCGTCCTGCACTACTGCATGTGGTGCGAAGGCGAGTACCATTGCGGCCTTGGTCGTATCGACCAGTATCTCTACCCCTATCTGGAGGCGGATCTGGCCGCCGGTCGTCTCACCGAGGAAACGGCGCTGGAGGAGCTTGAGGAGTTCTTCATCGCGTGCAACCGTGACAGCGACATCTACATCGGCGTCCAGCAGGGCGACAACGGCCAGAGCGTGATGCTCGGCGGCGTCAAGCGCGACGGTTCGCCCGCGTTCAACAAGCTTTCCGAGCTTGCGCTCAAGGCGAGCTACGAGCTCAAGGTGGTCGATCCCAAGATCAACCTCCGCGTTGACAAGAACACGCCCATCGAGATCTTCGAGCGCGGCACCGAACTCACCAAGGCTGGTCTCGGCTTCCCCCAGTACGCCAACGACGACGTCGTGATTCCAGCGCTGCAGCGGTGGGGTTATGAGCTTGAGGACGCCCGCGACTACACGGTTGCCGCGTGCTGGGAATTCATCATTCCCGGCTGCGGGCTCGACATCGACAACATCAACGGCATTTCCATGCCGGCGATTGTCGATTCCGTGATGCGCAAGGGCGCCGATTCGTTCGACGCCTTCAAGGATGCGTTCCGCGCCGAACTCTTCCATCGTGCCGACGAGATGCAGAAGACCTACGCCCATGTCGAGGTGTTCCCGGCTCCGTACGTCTCCGTGATCTCCGCCGGATGCATCGAGAAGGCGCGGGACTTCTCGCGCTGCGCGAAGTACAACAATTTCGGTCTGCACGGCACCGGCATCGCGGTGGCCCTCGACTCCCTCGCCGCCGTGAAGGAACTGGTCTTCGACAAGAAGATGGTCTCCATGGAAGAGCTTGTGAAGCTCGTCGACACCGACTTCGCCGGCCGTCCCGACGTCCTGGCCGAGGCTCGCACCGCGCCCAAGATGGGGAATGACGACAAGGTTGCGGACGACCTTGCGGTCTGGTTGATCGACACCTGGGCGGCGGCGCTCGAGGGCCGCAAGAACGACCGCGGCGGAATCTGGCGCCCGGGCACCGGCTCGGCCATGTACTACATCTGGCATGCGAACGAACTGCCGGCGTCCCCGTGCGGACGTCTGGCCAAGCAGCCGTTCAGCGCCAACTATGCGCCCACGCTCGACGTGCCCGTGAAGGGTCCGCTCTCGGTGATCAAGAGCTTCACCGAGCCCGACCTCGGCAAGGTCTGCAACGGCGGGCCGCTCACGATCGAGGTGCACGACAGCGCGTTCCGCGAGGTGGACGGCGTGAAGAAGGTCGCCAAGCTCGTCAAGTACTTCACCGACCGCGGCGGGCACCAGCTGCAGATCAACTCGATCAACCGCGAGACGCTGAAGGATGCGCAGACCAATCCCGACCTGCACCGCCATCTCATTGTGCGTGTGTGGGGATGGAGCGGATACTTCATCGAGCTTGACAAGCCCTATCAGGATCAGGTCATCAAGCGCGTGGAGCTCGCGGTTTGAGAGTCATGAAGGCGACGGTCGCTCTGGCCCTTGCCCTACCTCTGTGGGCGGTGGGGCTGGCGGCGCCGGCAGACGCCGGCACCGAGGAGCGTCCGCGTCTGCGCAAAACCGTCGCCCAGATGCCGCGTACGGCGTCTAGTGCCGATGGTTTTGCCGAGGTGGTGGCCGCCGATGTGCCTGGCGACCCGATGGGGTTCCGTCTGCCGATTCTTGGATTCGTCACCCGCGAGATACGCAGTCTCGAGCACGCCTACGGGTTCGAGATGCCGCGCACCGGGGCCGGCGTCACCGTCTATGCGCTGGATGGTAAGACGAACGATTCGTCGGTGGTGGCGCGTGACTATCGCAGCGAGGGCAGACTGAGAACGAGGATATACCTGCCGTCCCCGGGCTTCTCCGATCTCGAACAGTTGCGCTTCGAAGTGGCGAAGGCGTATTTCCGCGCGTGGGTTGACCGCGCCCGTCCGTCCCGCAAGGTCGTTGCCGGCGAGGTGCCGGACTGGCTGGTCCAGGGGCTTGTGCGCGCGGCCGACTCGAATACGGCGCATGCCGACACGCTCTTCGTGCTCGGGCTGTGGAGCGATGGGCGGCTGCCGTTCTTCCCCGCGCTGTGCAGCGACCTCCGCGTGTCCAGGGGGAAGGCGGCGGCGCTTCCAGGCTACATGGCGGCGTTCATGAAGGAGCGGCGCATGGTGGAACCCACGCTGGCGAGGTTGGCTGGCGGCGCGGCGTGGGATGGAGCATGGCTCGCCACGAAGCTACTTGGCGTCGAGGGCGGGGTGGAGCAGGATCGGGCACATGACGAGCGTATGGCGCGCATGACGCGTTCGGTGCTCACGCCCGGACGCGCCAACGCGCTGGACGTCAGGATGTTCGCCTCGCGGCTGGTGCTCCGTCCGGCAGAGTTTGGCAAGAAGACCTCCTCTGGACGCTCTTCGTGGACCCTTCGCGAGGCGATGGCGCTGGCCACGGAGGACCCGGAGGTTCGCGAGGCCGCCGCGCGCAAGGCGCGGGAGACGCTCTTCAGCGCCCTTGGGCGCGGCGATGCGCTGGGGGCGGCGGCTAGGGAGTTTCACGAAATTCTGCTAGGCGTGGCGCGCGGCGAGGGTGCCGAGGCGCTGGCTGACAAGCTGGCCAGTGCGGAGAAGGCGCTTGCCCGGGCCGAAGAGGAATGCGGGGCTGCGGCTCCGGAAGGAAAGACGAAATGAAGACAGAGAAGACCGTTACTGGTGACGTTGACCCCGACGTGCTAGAGTATACTGTGGGGGATGATCCGGTGCTGGACATGGCGCTGGTGCGGTGGGACTGCCTCGGTACCGCGGCCCACGTGACCATGCTTTCGGAAATGCCCGTCACCCCGCCCGTGGTGACGAAGGAGGAGGCCGCGCTGGTTCGCGCAGAGCTTGCGAAGGTGGTGGCCGATCCCGACTTCCGCGTTACCGCGAAGGATCAGGACGTGCACATGGCCGTTGAGACCCGTCTCACGGAGCGAATGGGCGACCTTGGCAAGAAGATCCACACCGGGCGCAGCCGCAACGACCAGGTGGCGGTTGACGTGCGCCTGCACATAAAGGACCAGCTGCTAGGCCTCGGCGGCGAAGTCGCCGACCTCGCGAGCGCACTGCTTGATTTCGGCCGGGCTCACGACCGTGTGCCGCTGGTGGGGCGCACCCATCTGCAGCCCGCCATGCCTTCGAGCGTCGGCTCCTGGGCGAGCGGTCACGCCGAGATGATTCTGGACCAGACCGTTAATCTCGAGGCCGCGTATCGTCTGAACGATCTCTGCCCGCTGGGAAGCGCCGCCGGCTACGGGGTGCCGCTTCCGCTGGACCGCCGCCGCACTTCGGATCTGCTTGGCTTCGCGCGTCCGCTGCACAATGTGTTCGGTGCCTCCATGGCTCGCGGCGAGGACGAGGCGGCGCTCCTGTCGGCGCTGGCGCAGCTGATGGCGGTGCTGTCGCGCCTGGCGGAGGACATGATCCTGTTCTCGATGCCCGAGTTCGGCTACTTCACGCTTCCGCGCGCCTATTGCACCGGTAGTTCGATCATGCCCCAGAAGTACAATCCCGACGTGCTCGAGCTGGTGCGCTCGAAAACGGCGCAGGTCCTCGGCTACGCCACGGCCGCGCTGTCAATGCTGCACGCGATGCCGGGCGGGTACAACCGCGATCTGCAGGACTGCAAGGGACTCTACATGAAGGGCCTCGCGACCGTGCGCACCACGCTTCGCATTCTCGCCAAGTTCGTGCGCGGAATGGGGGTGGATGAGGCGCGGCTGAGGGCCGGTTTCATTCCCGGTGTCTTCGCCACCGACGTGGCGCTGAGGAAGGTGGCGGCCGGTGTGCCGTGGCGCGAGGCCTATCATCAGGTGCGCGACAATCTCGAGGCACTCTCGACGGAGGATCCGGACGCGGCGGTGGCGGCCAAGACGCACGAGGGGGCCACTGCTGGCCTTGACTGGAATGTCTACGACGCACGGGTCGCGGAGCTGCGGAAGCTCGTCGCCGCCCGCCGCGAGGCCTTCGAGGCAAAGGCATCCGCCCTCTTCTCGGTTTGATCATCGGTATTCTTCCAACGTACATCCATTAAACAATTACAAGGAGGACATCATGTCGGAAACAGGAATAACTCTCGCCCAGGCGTGGGCCTATGGCGGACCGCTAATGTGGGTGCTCGCGGGCATCTCGGTCATTGCGCTGGCAGTCGTGCTCTATCTGCTGTTTGCCCAGCGTCAGGGGGCGCTCGCGCCGTGGTCGCTGGTCAGCGACGTGTTCAGCAAGCTCCAGGTGCGCGACTGGGGCGAGGCGCGCCGCCTCTGCGAACGCCGTCCCTGCGCTTTCTCGGAGCTGGTGCTGGCCGCGCTTGACGCCGCCCGCGGCGTGCCCCAGGGTGCCAAGATCGACGCAGCCGGCGCCATCGAAACCGCCGGTTCGCACGTGGCGGCGCGTCTGCAGGCGTCGGTGGACTGGCTGGCCGACCTCGCGGCGATTGCGCCGCTGGTGGGTCTGCTCGGCACGGTGCTCGGCATGTTCCAGGCCTTCGGCGGCATCGCCGGCGATCTGGCTGCCAACGCGCGTCCCGTGGTGCTGGCCCAGGGCGTGTCGCAGGCGATTGTCACCACTGTGTTCGGCCTCGTGGTCTCGATCCCCTGCCTCGTCTTCCACGCCATGCTGCGCCGGCGCACCGCCTCGCGCATCGCGTCGCTTGAGAACCTCGGGTCGATCATCGGAAAGGCGTTCTGATGAACTTCCGCCGCAATTGTACCGGCCGCGTGCCGCAGGTGGGGATGGCGTCGCTGATGGACGTCATCTTCCTGCTGCTCTGCTTCTTCGTCACTTCGAGTGTGTTCTCGCAGTGGGAGACGGAAATCTCCATCGCCCTGCCCACGGCCAAGAGCGCCACCGTGCCTGGCAGAATGCCGGGCGAGATCATCCTCAACCTCAACGAGAAGGGTGAGGTGTCGGTCAACGGACAGAAGCTGACCCTGCCCGAGGTTACCGAACGCCTCACTCGCATCGCAAAGCTCTATCCTGGACAGCCGGTGGTCATTCGGGCCGACCGCACCGCGTCCTACGAGAAGCTGGTCAACCTTGTCGACGCCTGCCGTACCGCGGACGTCTGGAATTTCTCCCTCGCCACCAAGGACGAGGAGAGCCGCTAACAGCTGGAGGGCGGCGCGATGCGATTCATAGTCGTTGATGTCGGGAACACCTCGACGGCGGTCGGCCTATGGCTCGACGGCGTCGTTTCGCGCGTTGCCCATTTCGACGACTCCATTGATGCCGCCATGGCGTATGCGTCGAAGCTGGCCAGCCGTGCGGGAAACGGGGCTGATGCGCTGGCCTATCTTTCCGTCGTGCCGCGCCGCGATGCCGCCTGGCGTGGAATGGCCAGTAAAATGGGATTGAGGTTTCTGCGCATCGACCATCGCGTCTTTGCCGGATTTTCGTCGCTTCGGCTCGACTACCCACGGCCGGAGACGATAGGGGCCGACCGTCTTGCCGATGCGGCGGCGGCGGCCAACCGCTACGGCGTGCCGGTGATCGTGTGCGATTTCGGAACGGCCTTCACGGCGGCGGCGATCACCGCCGATGGCGTGTGGCGGGGCGGTGTGATCGCGCCCGGATTCCCGCTGATGCGCGACTACCTCTTCGAGCGCACGGCCAAGCTCCCGAAGATGAAGCTGGGCGGAAGGTGCCCGAAGATCGGACGTTCCACCGAGGAGGCAATGCGGTTTGGCGCGCTGGTCGGATACCGCGGAATGGTGCGCGAGATCGTAACCGTCATCGCTGCCAATTTCAAGACGGATTTCCGGCTTGTTGCCACTGGTGGATTCGCGCGCTGGGTGCTGAAGGGCGTCAACATGCCATTCACCGTCGATCCAACGCTTACTCTGCACGGGGCCGGACTGCTCGCGTCCGCGTTCCTGTTCGGAAAGGAAAGGAAGAAGAAATGAAAGTGCTTGCTTGGTGCCTGGCCGCGGTTGCGGTCATGGTTACGGCCGGTTGCGGCCTTTTCTGGGAAGATCCATACGTGCTGGTCACCGAGACTCCGCTCAACTGGGTCGAGGTGCACTACTACAATGCGAACCGCGAGCCGGTACGCCGCGTGTCCGTTCGCGTCACCGGGGCGGGATTCGTCGAGGTCAAGGCGGGAACGTCGCGTCGTGTGTCCGATAGCTTTGCCAAGTCGATGGAGGACGCTACCTGGGATGACTACCACACGTCGCAGTACACGGTGGCGCCTTCCCATGTGCGCGAGGTGTTCCAGGACCTGGTCAACGCGGGGCTATTCGACAAGGACAAGATGTTCCGGACCACGAAGCGTCCTTCGACTGGTCGCTATATCGCAGTGAGGGCGGCGATTGACAACAAGACTTTCTCCGAACCGCAGAATATGTTCGAGGAGGATCCGGAACTCGCAGAGCGCCTCTACAACCTGGTGCAGGAGTTCAACCGGCCAACGCTCGGGCGCAAGCGCAAGGTGGTGGGGGCACCGACGGCCCCCGAGGAAGAAGAGAAAAAGGAGAACTGACGATGAGACGCATAGGAGTCATTGGCGCCGGCCGTTTCGGTCTTGCGCTCGCGAAGTCGCTTGCCGAGGGAGGTGTCGAGGTGATCCTTCTGGAGCGCAATGGCGCCTTGGTGCAGTCGTCCGCGGGTATGGTGGCCTCTGCCGTGCAGGGCGACGCCACCAGCCTGCGCACGCTCGAGGAGGCGGGCTTCCGCGAGTGCGATGTGGCGGTGGTGGCCGTGGGGGCCAACATCGAGGTGTCCACTCTCGCCACAGCCAACTGTAAGGAGCTGGGGATAGAATGCGTGGTGGCCAAGGCGTCGAGCGAGATGCACGGCAAGATTCTGCTCAAGCTGGGGGCGGACAAGGTTATCTTCCCCGACAACGAGAGCGCCCACCGGCTTGCGCATGCGATACTCAAGCGCGGTGCCTTCGACCTGCTCGAGATCTCGGAGGGGTGCTCGATAGCCGAGATCGCCGTGCCGGAATGCTGTCGCAGCAAG
>JAZRXT010000005.1:0-5861 GCA_045600365.1 Kiritimatiellia bacterium
CGGATTCCTCCACTACTTCTTCAAGTTCGGCATCGACACGGGCGTGTTCCCGATCATGATCTTCATGGGCGTCGGGGCGATGACGGACTTCGGTCCGCTGATCGCGAACCCGAAGGCGGCCCTGCTGGGAGGGGCCGCGCAGTTCGGCATCTTCTTCGCGCTGTTCGGCGCGCTGGCGCTGGCGGGCATCTTCGGCAGCGACTTCTTCGGCGCGTGCGGTCCGCTCAAGGCGGCGGCCTCGATCGGCATCATCGGCGGCGCGGGCGGCCCGGCGGGCATCTGGCTCACGTCGCGTCTTGCGCCGGACCTTCTGGGCGCGATCGCCGTGGCGGCCTACTCCTACATGGCGCTCGTCCCGTTCATCCAGCCGCCGATCATGAAGGCGCTGACGACGAAGGAGGAGCGCGCCATCAAGATGCCGCAGCTCCGTCCCGTCAAGAAGATCGAGAAGGTCTGCTTCCCGCTGATCGTGCTCCTGCTGTGCGCGGTTCTGCTGCCGAGCGCCGTGCCGCTGATCGGCGCGCTCATGCTGGGCAACCTCGCGAAGGAGGTCGGCCCGTCGGTGGGCCGCATCGCGGACACGATGTCGAACGCCCTCATCAACATCGTCACGATCATGCTCGGCCTCTCGGTGGGCTCGAAGCTCGCCTGCGAGAAGTTCCTCTCGGGCCAGACGCTCTCGATCCTCGCGCTCGGTCTCTGCGCGTTCTGCGTGGGCACGGCGGCGGGCGTCATCATGGCGAAGATCATGGACGTCTTCTCCTCGAAGGACAACAAGGTCAATCCGCTCATCGGCTCCGCCGGCGTCTCGGCTGTGCCGATGGCCGCGCGCGTCTCCAACAAGGTGTCGCTGAGCGAGGATCCCACGAACTTCATCCTCATGCAGGCGATGGGCCCGAACGTCTCGGGCGTGATCGGCTCCGCCGTCGTGGCGGGCGTCCTCTACACCCTCTGCCGCTAGGGCGGAGGGGGCGGCCGGAGGGGGAACGACGATGGACCTGTACTATTTCTTCGTGTTCGCGGCGTTCTCCTTCGCCCTAGGCTGCTGCGTTGCCAGCTTCATGAACGTGTGCATCTGGCGGATCCCGCGCGAGGAGAGCGTTGCGTGGCCGCCATCGCACTGTCCGCGCTGCAATGCGCGGATTAAGTGGTATCAGAACATCCCGGTGCTCAGCTATCTGGCGCTGCGCGGACGCTGCGCGAACTGTCACGAGCCGATCTCGCCGCGCTACGCGGTGGTCGAGCTGCTGGGTGGTTTCCTGTTTCTCGCCGCGTATCTCCAGTGGTCGATGCCCAGTGCCTGGTTCAGTCTTGGTTCGCCGCCGCTGGGGCTGGCGCCGATCAGGGAGATGGGCGCGGTCGGCGCGTGCTGGCTTGTGTACACGGGGTTGATCCTGGCGTCATTCATCGATCTGGAGCATTTCTGGCTTCCCGACCGGGTGACGGTGGGCGGCATGGTTCTGGGCGTGCCGCTTAGCTGCCTGGTGCCGTCGCTCCAGGGCGAGACCGTATGGACTGCGGCGCTCGTCAAGTCGCTCATCGGCGGCGCGGGCGGTTTCTTTTTCCTGTGGGGGATGGGGGCGCTGTTCTCGAAGCTGCTCAAGAAGGATGCGCTGGGCTTCGGCGACGTCAAGCTGATCGGCGCGGTGGGGGCGTTCTTCGGCCCCTGGGCCGTTCTGTTCACGCTGGTCGTATCCTCGCTCGTCGGTTCGATTGCCGGGATTGCGCTGATAGTGCGTGGCAAGGCGAAGCTCGGTGGTTTCACCGCCGTGCCGTATGGTCCGTTCCTGGCGATTGGCGCGGTGGTGTGGACGCTGTGGGGGCCGCCGCTGCTGGACTGGTATCTCAAGCTGTATGCGGTCCAGGGATGACAGCATGCGCCCTGGCCCCGGCGCTGGATTCATTCGTGGCCTCTTCACCCGCATCGCGGGCGGCTATGACCGCCTGAACCGGATTCTCACCCTGGGGCTGGACGTCACCTGGCGGCGGCGGGCGCTGGCGATGGCCGATGTTGGCGATGCGCCTGCGAGGATTCTTGATCTCGCCGCAGGCACGGGGGATCTTGCGCTCATGGAGTTGCGAAGGTTCCCGCACTCGCGTGTGACGGCGTGTGATCTTGTGTCCGCGATGCTGGACATTGCGCGCACGAAGTTTGCCGCCGCGGGTCTTTCGGATCGGGTAGAGTTGGTGGAGGGTGATGCGCAGAAGCTCCCATTTGCCGACAATTCCTTTGATTTTGTGAGCTGCGCGTTCGGTTTTCGCAACTTTTCCTCCCCGGCGCGGGCATTGGCGGAATGTTCCCGCGTACTTGCTCCCGGGGGACGGCTGGTGGTGCTGGAGCTTTTTCGTTCGAATGGCCTTTCCGCCGCCTTCACGAGGGTATGGCTGCGCCTGGCGACGGCGTTGTTCGCGAGGGGGGTGAAAGAGGAGTACCGATATTTGTCCGCCTCGATGTCGGCCACCTCCAGTGTGGCGGAATTTGCCGCGGCAATTGAAAAAGCAGGACTTCGGCTTGAAAAAAAACATTTTTTTATTCCAGCTTGTCATTTCCTTTTTGCCCGAAAATATGGTACAATATGAGCATGAGTTTTTCTAATTGCACATCCCTTGGCCGTCTTTCGGCGTCGATTGTCGTCGCGGCAGCCATGTTTTTGACCTTTTCGTCTCTGGCGGCGCCGAAGGTTCCGGCGGTGCCGAAGGACGCGGCCAAGGACGAGGCGGTGAAGGAGGAAGCGACGTCGGCCGAGGCCTCCACCAACGAGGTGAACGCGGCCGAGGCTGGGGCGGACTCTACCGAGGATTCTGGTTTCGCCCGCTACCGCACGATCACGGATCGCATGCCGTTCGGGCCCGAACCGGTGGGATTCGATCCCGAGTCGCCCGGTCGGGGCGGTGGTGGCGCGGCGGGTGGCGCCGGTGGCGAGCTCACGCCCGATCAGCTTCTGGCGCAGCAGAGCGAGGAGGCGCAGCGCATCATCTCGGCGGTGCGTGTTTCGGTGCTGAACGTCACGCCGTCCGGCAAGATAGCGGTTGGCTTCACCGACAATTCCCGCCAGCCGCCGTCCAACTACTATCTCAAGGTTGGCGAGTCGCGCGATGGATGGAGTGTGAAGGAGGCGGACGCGGCGGCGCAGACCGGCACGTTGTCGAAGGGCGGGGTGGACGCCGAGCTCAAGCTGGGCGAGGGGTCCGACGGCAAGAGTGGTGGCAAGGGCGTGGCCAAGGCGGGTGCGGCGAGGCCGGCCGCGAGGGGACGCCAGTTGCCGCGGGGCGGGCTTCCCGGTCATGCGATTGCCGAGGCGACGTCGAATCCCGATGCGGAGGAGAAGGAGGAGCCGCCGCCCACTGGCGGGAACGCCCTTGCGCAGTTGCGCGAGCGGGCGCGGCAGAAGCGGGCTGCGGCGAAGGCGGAGGAGGACGAGCGGGCTCGTCAGGTGGCGGAGGAGCGCCGCCAGCGCGAGCAGCAGCAGCGCCAGGCGGCCGAGGAGCGCGAGCAGCAGCGTGAGGCGCTGCTGCAGATCCAGGAGGAGCTGCGCCGCCAGCGCGAGCAGCGCGAACAGCAGCGTGAACATCAGGCCGGCGAGGAGCAGTCCGGCGAAGGCGGTAATGAATGATGAAGCGCACCACGCTTGAGATCTTCCGCCAGGAGCTGCTGGCCACCGGTTCCTACGCCTCGCCTGCGGATCGGCTGGCGGCGAAGCTGCGCGCGCCGGGCATTCTGACGACGCTCAGGTTTTCCTGGAGCGTGTTCAGCGTGTTCCCCAAGTGTTCGATCTGGGAGACGCTGCGCATTCTCACGACCGACAAGTGGGCTCATTTCTGCTTCGAGTGCGTGCGCACGGCCGAGCGCTTCGGCACCCCGTTCATGGCCGAGGGGTGGAACAACCGCAGGGACTACGACGGTCCCGTGGTGTATCTCGCCAATCACATGTCCACGCTCGAGACCATCCTGCTTCCCTTCGTTCTGCTCACGTATGGTCCGTTCAACGTGGTGGTGAAGTCTTCGCTCTCGCATCTGCCGGGGCTGGAGCGTGCCGCCGCCCACATGGGGCTGATCCCCATCGGGAGGAAGAATCCGCGCGAGGACCTGATGACGATCTTCAGCGTGGGCTGCGAGCGCATTGCCGCCGGCAATTCGGTGCTGATCTTCGCCCAGGGCACGCGCCAGCCGGTGTTTGCGCGCAGGGGGTGGAGTTCGATCGGCGCGAAGCTGGCGGAGAAGGCCGGCGTGCCGGTGGTGCCGATCGCGGTCAAGACCGACATCCTGCCGACCCGCCCCGGCGGGAAGGGCTGGGCGAAGGATTTCGGCACGGTGGATCCTGCGAAGGACATCCGCGCCGCCTGTGGACCGGTCATGCGGGGGACTTCGCGCGAAATGCACGCGGCGTCGTTCGACTGGATTGCGGGCAAGCTGGATTCGTGGGGACTGCCCACCGAAAGGTAGATTTGGACGATTCGAGGAGTTTATGAAAAAAGATTCCATTGCTTATGCGGCTTTTGCCGCCGCGATGTGCGCCTGCGTTTCGGCGCTCGGCGCCGGGATATCCGGCACCCTGCCTTCACCACTGCTGGTCGCCGGCGGCGGCCGTGCGTACGTGCTGTCGCCGAACGGCAAGGTGGTGTGGGAGGCGAAGGACTGCGGCAACATCCACAAGGCGCAGCTGCACGGGGGATGGGTGTACTACTCCAATGCCGATCTGATGCGCACCGACGTGAAGACAGGCAAGACCGAGCTCTTCTACCGACCGTGCCCGAAGGACGGCGTCTACGGATTTGAGGTGCAGGCCAACGGCAACGTGGTGGTGGCGGAGAACGGCACCTGCTACATAACCGAGCTGGCCGCCGGCACCACCAATTCGGTGGTGAGGTTCCTGGGCGATCCGCGCACCGAGGACGGGAAGACGCCGCCGCTGCACAGCCGCTACCGGATGATCCGCAAGACGCCGGCTGGAACCTATCTCGTGTGCTGCTCCACCGCCAACCGGGTGCGGGAGTACGATGCGAAGGGCAAGCTGGTGTGGGAGCAGTCCACGCCGATCCTCAAGAGCGGGCACGCCCCGCTGGCGTTCGACGCCCTGCGGCGCGCCAATGGCAACACGCTCATCTCCCATCTGGGTGGCATCACCGAATTCACTCCTGCCCACGAGGTGGTGTGGTCCGTCACCTGCGCCGACTTCCCGCAGTTGAATCTCGACAATCTCTGCGGCATCCAGGAGCTTGAGAATGGCAATCTGGTGATCGGCACCTACGCCAACGGTCGTCTTGATGGCTCGCGGACCACGGCCTTCGAGATCACGCGCGACAAGAAGGTGGTGTGGAGCTACGCCCCCACGCGCGACCGCAACATGATGACAGTGTACCGCCTGGAGAAATTCCCGGCTGAATGACGAAGGGGGGATTGAAGGATGGCCTTCGACGAGGTGGCAAGAGTTAGGGAGCATGCCGAGGCCGGGCCCGGCTATCGCTTTCTGGTGCTGGACGCGCCCAGGCTGGCGGCGGCGCTGACGCCGGGCCAGTTTGTCCATGTCAGGGTTCCGGGGCTCGAGGCCACCGCGCTGCGTCGCCCCTTCAGCGTGTTCGACGCCGATGGCGGCGTGGTCACGCTGATGTACAAGATCGTCGGGCGCGGAACCGAGGCGCTGGCCAAGGTCGAAGTCGGCGATGAAGTGAGCGTGCTGGGTCCGCTGGGCTATGGCTTTCCCGTGAAGTGCGGCGGCGTGCCGCTGCTGGTCGGCGGCGGGTACGGCGTGGCGCCGCTCCACTTCCTCGCCCGGCGGATGGTGGCGGAAGGTCTGAAGCCGATCCTGTTCGTGGGCGGCCGCACCAGTGGCGATCTGCTCGCGCTCGACCGCTTCGCCGCG
>JAZRXT010000006.1:0-15335 GCA_045600365.1 Kiritimatiellia bacterium
ACGCGATCCATGCACCAACGAACAGAGCGAGGAACGTCTTCTCCCAGACGGGCAGACGGCGAAGGCCACGACGTGCCCGGCGGAACGGACGCCTCCCCTTCTCGACATAGAGCGCGAGCAGGTACAGGAACACCACGCCATAGACGGTGATCACGCTGACGATCGACGCGGCATTCATGGCGTGGCCTCAACGGAAAAGTCAATATTCGTCATCACCTCCATGTCGGCATGCACGACGGGCGGCAGCGCGGCCGGAACCGGCGGCAGCGCCAGAATCGGCATCGCGAGCGCGGCTACGAGCAAGGTGGTGAATGATTTCATTACACCACCATTATACCATTTCCCCAGTTTCGAGGGCAAGCCGATTTATAGTTAAATTCGCTTCGCTCATAAATGCCCTTCGGGCTAAATTCACTTCATCCAAAATCGAGCATTGGAATATCATGTGACTCATCGACCCTTACCCTTCTTCTTTTATTCACAGGAAGGCGTCTAGTACCATTTTCGATTGCTAGAGAATACGCACCCCTGGGCTGAATCCTGGAAATTCGTTCAATCTCAGAGTCATCCATTTGCGATACAATCCGTGCCATAATATCTCGTAGTCGTGGATTCATTCGCATTCCTCTCTCTACACTTCTTCTTAGAATTCCCTTACAACCAACAGGAGAGATGAAGAGTTCTTCATCCGCATTATTGTCTATGATGTCCGCTATGTTCGACGGCACAATCTCCTCGGGAACGGATGAAACATTTAGTGTTTGTCGATTGCCTATTGGAATCAAATCGTCATCAAACAGATAAACATCTGTCTTCTGAAAATGTACCGAACAAGGCAGCAATTCAAAGGAATCTCGTTGAATAGTAAACACACTCCTTCTTCCCGCATCAAAAATTCTCCTACCCAACCAACGCACAACAGGAACCGCCCATGAATTACCCGTACCCTGGAATCTATTTGTGCGTTTTGCAAAAGGAACATTCGTGTAATTGTCAGGGAATCCCATCAATCGCTCTGTTTCCAATGGAGTCAATCTTCTCAACCTATCATTCTCACATATATACAAAGAACCATTGTAGGCGGCTGCATTTCCATTCCATTTCGTACCATAAGCCGAATACAAACAATCCGTGTAAGACCGAAAGACCTCAAACCGTTTTCCACCCTTTTCAAATTTTAACGGGACTTCGGCATAATCACCCAACGGTGTAGTACCATGAATCTCAAACAACACATTCTCAGGGTGAAAATCATGGCCACCAGCTACCACATACAGTCTTCGCCGCTGTTGAGGAACCCCAAAGTATTTGGCATCTAATACGCGCCACGCGACATTCCGAACAGGTCCCCTAACCAAACCAGAATCAGTCCATTTCGTTATCGGAAGAATATCATCGCATCCCGCTAACGCCGAAACAAAACATCCAAAAGCATTTGTCTTATCTTTGAGCACCCCTTCAACATTCTCCCAAAACACCACCGTTGGTTCACCATCTTTCTGGGCATCATTAGCTTCAACAACCTCAATGAACTTCAGTGTAAGTTGACCTCTTTCATCTTTTAAACCTCGTTTGTGCCCCGTTACAGAAAATGCTTGGCAAGGGGTGCCGCCACAAATCATATCAGGTGCTGGTATATGACCAGACCTTATTCCTTCTGGGATAAACGTAAGGTCACCGAGATTAGGAATCCCAGGATATCTTGTCTCCAGGAACTTTGATTGAAATTGAGCGATTTCAGAGAACCAAAGAAAATTGGTTCCCAAATTCCCCCATGCAACGGATGCGGCTTCTATGCCTGAACAAATACTCCCAATCGTCACCTTACCACCCCAATTTTTTCGTGTAACGCTTTTCTCCAAGCAAGCATATCATACCAAAAGCATCCCACACATCCGTCTTCAGCCTGTTTCCCTGTTTTTGGAATTGAAGTGTCCCAATGTTCATCACCACGATAAAAGAAGTTTATCCCATTAAGTTTACCTCTAACTCCTCTTTGAAAACATTTTCTGCACACCTCTCTTTTTGCCTGGTTCACACTTTCAGGTACTATCTGAAACTTATCAATCATCTCTTGAATGGACAAGTTATCGTTCGAGACGGGAGTGTCCTTGTTCCAACGAATCTCTGGAAATTTATGATCTGGAAGACATGAAGTAGACGCAGGCTCCCCAGTGTAAGCATTTATACCTTCATGAACGGCAAAGATTTTTCTGCGCACCGAAGGTGGTATGGCCTCATATGAAAACGACTTAACCGGGGGAAAAGGAAGTAACATATGGTAAGTTGTTCGTCCCTCAAACTTGGTAGAAATAGTGAATCCTGTCTCTTTTATATCTTGAACTCTACGCTGAGGATTCTCATTATGGAAATTCTTGTTCCAAACCCATTCACCACAATTCTTAAGTAACAATTTAAAGATTGGAATAGTAACAGTTGCCCCTGAACCAAAATACTCAGTTTCTCTACCCGAAATCGTTTCCTTGAAGGAGTTAACTCCATCAGCATTTAATCTCGGTTTAGAGTCTTTGATTAACTTCACCAAACTTGCTAAATCGTCAACGAAGAGATTCGTCCTTCTGTACTGATATGGTATCACCCATTCTTTTGCTTTAACGCTATGACCAAAACATACCACTACATATTTCTCGCTTGCCTTGGTATGGATATAAAATCCTTTAACCAATGTCTGTCCATCAGCGACAGCAGATGTCACCTCTTCCTTCGATACTCTTATAGTCCCGTTTTCCAAGATCACTTCTCTCTCTAAATTCATGTTCCCTCCTTCTTTGAAGAAAGAGAGGACACGTCTCATCCAAATCTCGTGGGGGCCTGCGACAGCCTTGAGGAAACAAGAACAAGACGTGTCCCCTCAGGAAAACACATCTTGTCTCGCCCAAAGTCTCCTCTGAAGAAGTCGCAATTCCCACGAAGCTTTAAGCTCAACATTGTTTTATTATTGCTTAGGTAATAGTCCTGCCATCTCCCATTGTCATCCAACTTTTCACTGCGGTATATTATAACATAATTCATGCTAGATTTCCATAACGATCGCAAATTTGTGAAAAGTGGTAGCTGCTCGGCGCCAACTGGAACCGTGCCATCATGGCGGGGAGACGCCTGACGCCGCGGCAGTTCGCCAGGGAACACGGAATCCCATACACGACGTGGAGGCGGGAATACGGGAGGGGCAGAACGGGCGAGACGGTTCCGGATCCCAGACGAAAGTTGTACAATCTAATGAGTCAGATAGGAAAGACATACTGCCGAGGTGGAGGAGTATTTTGAGACCCTTGGAGGGGATTTTTGAGACCCTATCGAGGGAATTATGAGACCAGTGGAATGGAAGAGCTGGGCCCTTGGCACCTTTTGAATGCCCTCCCATAGACACGGATAACAGTTCTCCGTGTCAATGGGATGGTAGTTAATAAATCTTACCCGCAGACCATCGACCAGAAAAACGTAGACAGCGCCGAAACCGAGACCGGAGAAGACCTTGCCGGCGCCGCCCCCGGTCATCACGCCCGCCTTCAGCACTTCAGCACAGGCACGTCCCTCGTGGAATGTAAGCCGGGCATCGTCGCGAGCAACCATCGACTTGCGAAGCGGCACCATGCGAGATGACGGCGGTGGGGATGGACGCCGAAACCGTCATCCCCACCTTCAGTCCCAGATATGCGTTCGCCGCCCCGAAGACCACCGCGAGCAATATGCCGAAGACGACCGACAGCACAGTCGCCTCGCGTGGCCCCCGGGCCGACGTGTTCATATCGTCCACGGCGCGCGAAGCTTGCGGGTGAGGAAACGCTCCGCCGCGGGATCGTTCACGATTCGTTCGGCGGACGGATCCCAGGTGAGGCGATGACCCGCCTTGATTGACGCGTAGCAGAGATGACCGATCGAAGCCGACCTGTGCGCAATCTCGGCGGGAGTAAGCGTGCACACGCGGTTCTTCACGCAATCGATGAAATTGCGGACGTGGCCGGGGCTCTTCAGCCGCAGTTCGCCCACCTCGATGCGACTGTCGCGAATGGCCGGCGACGAGGCATCGAACCTGCCGCGGGCGACCCACACCCAATCACCATTCTCGCCAATCCACTTGGTGCCGTGGCGCACCTGGCCGTCATTCGCCACGAGCATCTTCACGCCGCTGGCGTATTCACATTCGATCCGATAGCTCTTCGGGGTGTCGTAGATGCCCTCACGGTCATCTGGCGCGGTGCCCTCGAAAGAGACGGGGCCGGAAAAATCGGTGTCCAAACCCCACTGCGCGATGTCGCCATGGTGGCCTACCCAGTCCAGAAGCTGTCCGCCACCCCAGTCGGATACCCAGCGCCAGTCCCAGTCGCAGACGCCCTCGTACGGACGCTCAGGGGCCGGTCCAAGCCAGAAGTCCCAGTCGAGGCCGTCTGGCACTGGAGCACCCGGTACGGCAGGATTGCCACGACCGCCACTCGGCAGCCCCACCTCCACGCGCACAACCTTGCCAATACGGCCGTTGCGTACCAGCTCCACCGCGCGACGCATCTCGCCACTCGAACGCTGCCAGCTGCCGGTCTGCCACACGCGCCCGTTACGCTCGACGGCGCGCACAAGTGCGCGTCCCTCGCGCAGGTCGTGTGTGAAGGGCTTCTCACCATAGATGTCCTTGCCATGGTTCGCCGCATAGATGCCGATCACGGCGTGCCAGTGGTCCGGCGTCGCCACGATGACGGCGTCGATGTCGTCACGCTGGCACACGTCGCGGAAGTCGGCATAGGTGGCGCAGTCGGCATCGCAGTATCTCCTATCGACCAGCTGCTTCGCCTTCTCGCGCTTGACGCGGCTCACGTCGCACACCGCACGCACGCGCACGTCGTCGAGGCAGAGGAATCCGCCCATGTCGGAAACGCCCTGCCCACCGGCGCCGATAAGCGCCATCGTCACCTGATTGGACGGCGCCAGCGCCCCCAATACACGTGCGGGCACGATGTTGAACAATCCAACTCCCGCACCAGCCGTCAGAAAACCACGCCGTGAAATACCGGCCGGACAAATCGCCTTACTCATCACTTCACCTCCTGGCGGAAGCCATCCGCCATCTTCTGTATTTTCGCAAGAAGTTCCCTATCCACACCCGCCTTGACCTCGATCTCGTGTATCGACCAGTACAAATTCTGATCCTCCCCGGTCGCGACGAACTTGAGATGCCTTGCCCCGCGGCCGACATTGAACACGGTCTTCTTCTCCGTCTTGTCATCGCAGGTTGCAACCGGACCGTCCCAGTCGGTCCCGTTCTGCGAGACGTACAGCTCGCCGCCCTTTGGCGTATCGCGTGGGGATTTCTCGACATCAAGCGTGGCCGTCACGACAAAGAAGGAATCGCCGAGATCGATCGCGAACCACTGGTTCTTCGGTCTCCAGCCACTATCCCACCGCGTTTCTGGCTTGCCATCGATGGCGAACTTCGCACGGTCTGGATTACGCGATGCACTCGCCGTCCATTTCTCGCGCTTTGGTTCAGCCGCCGTCACCACTGCGTTTCCAAGCACCTTGTTCGCCAGCTCCACGTATATTCTCTTGGCTACGGGCGCGTCAGTGCCGCCCGCCGCGATGACCTTCTCCCACACGCCGAATGCGGTAAGCGCATTCGTACGGTTCACAAGCGCCGCCACCGCCTCGCGGCCCGGCGGAGTCGTTTTCCGCCAGAGCGCTATCAGGGTGTCGTTCTTCGCGGTTCCCCGATCCTTGACTATGCGCCACAGGGTGTTCGCGGCCACCGTGGCCTCCTCGGCACGCACGGCGGCGAACCAGGCGGACGCCTGCTCGAACATCGTCTCGTCGATCTGCTTTCCAAACGATCTCCATGCGGCCTTGCGCACCTTCGCGTCGGCATGCGCGATGAACGCATGCCACCGCGGGAGCAGTTTCCGCTCCGAGCGTCTGGCCGCGACCCCCAGCCACTTGACATCCTGCGCGGCCAGGTCGAAGACCATTGCGCCAATTCCCTCCATCTCTGACATCGCATCCTCGGCGGCGACGCCCACACTCCCGCCGCGGGCGTACAGCTTCTGGAGAACTGGCATCTGCGCCGGACCGCCAAGCGCGCCCAGTGCGCACGCGACGGCTGCCGCGGTTTCGTCGTCTGCACCCTCCGCGCACGCGGCGACGGCAGCTGCACAGTCCTTCGCTCCGTCCTGGGCAAGTCGCGCCACAAGCGCACGCACCAATTCCGGAGAAACACCCTTCAACGACGCCGCGAACTGCTTCGCTGGAATCTTCAGGCCGCGGCCGAACGCCGCCTCGCGCACACGCCTCGACGGATCGGCCAGAATGGCTGGCAGCCTGGCAGGATCATCGGCCAACAAAACGCGCGCCGCACACGCACGCACCATTTCCGGCAGGTCTGCGCGGGCAAGGACCTTTGCCGCGAACGGGGCCGCCTCGTGCGCGGTGCCGCTCTCCACGGCCCGCCCGAACACAGTGCCAAGCGCGTCGTAACGTGCTTCGCGCTCGCGCCCGTCGATGCCGGTATATGGATGGTCAAGCACATCGCCCAGGCATTCAGCCAGCGCCTTTGGCGGTGGCGTGGCCGCAGCAGGGCGCGAGGGCGCGTCATCGGCCTTGAGCAGACCGAGCGTGTAGTCGAGTCCGGCCAGCATGTGGGCACGCGTGTCGGGTGCTTTCCAGGCGCGATGGTCGTGTCCGAATGAAGTGTAGAACACGCGGCCCGAACCATAGCGGCGGATCCAGGAGACGGCGTTGTCCTTGTCGGTGCGGATCTGGCCCGAAGCGCTTGAAGTCTCGGGGTCGGACATATCGAGCGACACGAGCACGTGCAGCTTCGCGCGGTCATAGAACGGGGAACCCTGCTGGTAGATCTCATCGCTGCGCTTGAACTTGCCATCGGGGAAGCCCTTGAAGGCGGCACAGACGGGATTGGCGCGATCCTCGACCTTGAACGCCCACGTTCCACCACCCAGCCATGGGTGCCCGCAGAAGATTCCGCCCACAAGGTACGAGCCTTCGGGCGCGTCGTTAAAGTTGTCCGCCGCAGCATGCAGTGCGCAGAGTCCGCCGCCCCAGCGCACGAACGAGCAGATCGCGGGGGCGATCTTCGGATGGTCCTTGGTCTTGAGCGCGGTGGTGTTGTTGAGGACGAGCGCCTTATAGCGCAGGAGGTTATCGATCGTGAGCGCGTCGTACTCGTTGGTGAAGTCCACCTTGTAGCGCCCCTTCCCCGCCTCCTGCGCGAGCGTCTCGCAGCACGCCTTGACCGCCGCTTCGTGGCGGAATCCCTCGCAGCGGCTGAATACCAGAACCTTCGGCGCCTCGGCGGCATGGAGCTGAATCAGCGCCAGCGGCGCCGCGCACGTGAACACAATGCTCTTCACTGTCATTTCTTTTTCCCGTTTACACGTCTTCAGAATGGCTCTACTGCGAGAACGCGCCGTCAAAGGCAAGCTGCGAGGGCGCGAAGTCGACCTTGCGCACGAACTCGCACGCCTCCTTCGCACCGTGGAAGCGATCCATGCGGCCGTCCTCCCATTCAACCGAAAGCGGCCCGCGGTAGCCGATGTCGTTGAGCGCGACGATGATGTCCTCGAACTTGACGTCGCCATGGCCCAGCGAGCGGAAGTCCCAGTAGCGACGGGGATCGCCGAAGTCGACATGCCCGCCGAACACTCCCACCGTGCCGTCGCCGTGGCCCCACCAGGCGTCCTTCATGTGCACGTGGAAGATGCGCTCGCCGAAGGTGCGGATGAACTTGACGTAGTCCACACCCTGGTAGCCGAGATGCGAGGGGTCGAAGTTGAAACCGAACGCGGGATGTCCGCCAATGGCCTCGAGGGCGCGAGCGGCGGACGCCGTATCGAACGCGATTTCGGTTGGATGCACCTCCAGCGCGAACTTCACCCCGTTGTCGGCAAAGACGTCGAGAATCGGCTTCCATGCCTTGGCGAACTGCCTGTACCCCTCGGCGACCATCTGCGGAGTGGTCGGCGGGAAACTGTAGAGATAGGGCCAGATCGGCGAACCGGTGAAGCCGGTCACCACCCCAGCGCCCATGTTCTTCGCGGCCTTCGCGGCAAGCTTCATGGTCTTCACCGCCCACGCGCGCATTTCCTTCGGTCTACCGCGCACGGAGGCAGGCGCGAACGCGTCGTGGCGCACGTCGTACACATCGCAGACGAGCTGACCAGTGAGGTGCGTTCCAATCGCCCAGCAGCCGAGGCCGTTTTTCGCGAGCAGCGCCTTTCGGTCCTCGCAATACGCCTTCGATTTCGCGGCCTTCTCAATGTCCAGGTGGTCACCCCAGGTGGCGATCTCTAGTCCGTCGTAGCCAATCTGGCCCATCTTCTCGCACACCTGCTCGAAAGAGAGGTCGGCCCACTGTCCGGAGAATATAGTGACTTTACGTGCCATTTCAGCTCCTCCTTACATTTTCTTCCAGATGTTGCCCTGCTCGCTCGAGTCGCAGACGGCGTCGATGAACTTCATGCCGCGCACGCCGTCGACGATGCCCGGGAAGTCGAGCTCGAGCGCCGTTGGCCTGCGCCTCTCCATGCGGGCGCGAATCGTGTCGCAGAAGTTGCAGTAGTTGTTGGCAAACGCCTCGAGGAACGCCTCCGGGTGTCCGCTCGGCGTACGGGTACACCGCACCGCGCTTGCGCTCTTTCCACCAACATACGGATTGCCGCGCTTCCAGACCTGTTCGGGTGCCTCCTGGTCGAAGACGCGCAGGTAGTTCGGATTCTCCTGATACCAGCAGAGCGCCTTCTTCTCGCCATAGACCCAGATGTGGAGGTCGTTCTCCTCGCCGGGCGCGATCTGCGAGGCGGTGAGCACGCCCTTCGCCCCCTTCTCCATGTGGAAGAGAACGTTGCCGTCGTCGTCGAGCTTGCGTCCCTTGACGAAGATCGTGAGATCGGCGAGGACCTCGGTGATCCTGAGCCCAGTCACGAACTCGGCAAGGTTCGCCGCATGGGTGCCGATGTCGCCCATGCAGCCGGCACGTCCACTGCGCTTCGGGTCGGTACGCCACGAGGCCTGCATGTTCTCACGCCCCGTGAGCTTGAAGAGCCAGCCCTGCGGATACTGCACCACGACCTTGCGGATCCTGCCGAGGTCGCCGGCCTTGACCATGTCGCGCGCGAGCTTGACCATCGGGTAGCCGGTGTAGGTGTGCATAAGGCCGAAAGTGAGCTTCGTCTTCTTCACGAGCGCCTCAAGCTCCAGCGCCTGTTCGACGGTGAGAGTCATTGGCTTTTCGCACATCACGTTGAAGCCGGCCTCAAGACAGGCCTTGGCAATGGGGAAATGGGTGTGGTTCGGCGTGCAGATCGAGATGAAGTCCACCCGTTCGCCCTTCGGCAGCGCCAATTCACCCTGGATCATCTCCTCGTAGGTGCGGTACGTGCGCCTGGGATCGACGCCCAGATTGCGTCCCTGCTCGAGGGACTTCGCCGGATCGACGTCAAAGGCACCAGCCACGAATTCAACGCCGCCGTCCATGCGCGCCGCCTTGCGGTGCACTTCGCCAATGAACGCACCGATGCCGCCACCTACCATGCCCATTTTCAGTTTCTTCATGATTCGCTTCCTTTCGCTGGATACATTAGTACTAGTGTGAAAACCATCAAAAGCCGGGGAGATCGAGCTGACCGCTTACAGTGATCTTGCGGCCGTTGGAGAGTTCGGGATCGCTCGTGTCGTACACCACGAACTTGAAGACTCCGAAACGGCGCGACAGTTCGGCTCGAATGTAGTTCGAGACCGCGGCCACGTTTCCAGGATCGTCGTCGGAAAAGCCGATCGCCACCTGCCGGCCAGCGTCCAGGCACTCCGCCCGCTTCAGAGTATGCAGCAGGTGTTCGGTGAAATCACGAATGGCAAACTCCTTGGCGAGTTCGGGTCGGTGCTCCGAGGCCGCCGAGGCAAGGCGGAAGCCGAAATCGCGGTCCTCCACCATCCGGTCGCGGAAATCGGGATTGGTCACGGCGTGGTAGCGGCAGAGCGAAAGGAAGAACTCTATTTCCTCCTCATCGGTCCCAAAAGCCTCCACCTTGTCGAAGCAGTGACGATAGCCGCGCAGATTGGCCAGCATCTCCTCGCGTTCGCCAGCATCAAGCACCTCGTCGATGAACATCCTCACTGCGGCGCGGATTGTCTCGGGGGCATGCCCGCGGGCGGTGACGATGGCGAAGATGCGTCCCTCGCGCAGAGTCTTGCGCAGGGTCTCGAAGGAAGGTCCGGGACGCTCCCCGGCCTTGATGCGCTCAAGCGCCAGGCGCGTGTCGCGGATGAAGGCAAGATCGCCACCCTCGGCTCCCGGCGGGTCCTGGAAGTCGCGAAACGCGGCATCGCGTCCGCCCTCAGTCGGCATTCGGTAGTGCCCGGTATCGGTGCGCACGAGGGCGAAGGTACCGGTGGAGACGCTCGTGGTCCGCCACACACCGTCCTCGCCCAGCTTCTCGAGATAGATGCGCGTGGGCATGTGGAGAATGTTGTCGTCCCAGTCGAAGATGTAGTACTTGAAATCGCGAGTGGCGACACCGATATTCACCTTCCTGCCATCGATGATTTCCATAGAGCTGTTCATGTTGGCGTTGACGATTTCAGAGTGGTTTGCGGCGCACGACGAAGGAAGCAGCCGCCAGCAGCGCCATTGGCAGCAATACGCCGTTGACGAGAACTGATTTGACGAGGCCTCCCCACTCGACCATCCGGTCGGTGGCGAAGTCCTCGATGGGCGACGACTGCACTGCAGCGGCGGTGAGCCACCCCGCCGCACGCGAGATGGCAAGACCGATTCTGTCCGCAATCGGCGCCCCCAGACCGTCTGGATACTGCTCCACCACCGAGGGTGCCATCATCGCCACGATCACGGCCACCACCGCAGTGAAGATGGCGGTCGGACGCGACAGCGCGGAAGAGAGGAAGATGCCGAAGGCGGCGAGCAGCGCGAAGTCGGCGAACACCTGTACCGTCGAGCGCGCCAGATTAGCCGCGCGCGCATCGGCGGGGACGAGAATCTCCAGATCGCGACGCGGACGCAGCATCACCGTCTCGCGCCCGGTGTTGTGGAACTCGAGCGTGGTACCGGCGCCACGCACGATCGGCACTTCGATGATTGCCTGAGTATTGTTCGAAACCACACTGGCCGCACCTCCGGCCACGAACTCGCCGGCCATCGGCGATGAGAGCTCGAAGCGTGTGGCAAAGCGGATACGTACCTTGGCGGGGCCACCCAGCCCGAATGCCGCCGGCGCAAACGGCCATGATATCCGTCCCCCTGGGGGAATGACATCGTAGCGGTCCTGCTCCTTGTTGGCCAGCAATGCCAGAACCTCGCGACGGGGTGCCTGCTTCACCTCAGGCGGCGTCTCAGGGCTGGCCAGATACTCGTCAAGGGCGCCTCGAGCCGCCTCAATGGCAGGCGGCAGCGCCGGCGCGTGATGACGGTTGCAGCGCACGAACGGATCAAACGATGGGAAGAAGAGTGCCAGCGACGCGTTGAGCGCCAGCATCAGCGCCGCCAACGCGAGAAAACCACCCCAGCGCCCAACCGACATCGCAAAGGCACCCACCGGGCGTACCAGCGCAAGGGACAGCCGGCGTTCCTCCCGTTCACGCGAGTACAGCGAACAGGCAAGCGACAGAATCGCCACACCCACGATTGTGCACACCGACCCGGAAAGGGCCCGCACCGACATCTCTCGATATCCCGCCGCCGTGCCGTCGCTGCGCACCAGCGACGGCATCAGCCAGTAGACAAACCCGGTGGCGGCGGCCAGCAGCGTCGGAACATGGGCGCGCACCAGAGAGCGCCAGACGAGCTGAAAGGAGTCCTTCACGCCAACCTACCCCTTCAGCCGTTCCACAAAGAAATCCTCGAGCGCGTGGCGCGGATCGGTAGCTGCGGCCACGATGTCGGCCACCCTGCCCTCGCCCACCACTTCGCCGTGCGAGAGGATGGCCACCCGATTGCACACGTCCTGCATGTCGAAAAGCTGGTGCGAGGTAACGAGGATGGTCATCCCGTCCGCCGCCAGCCGCGCTATCAGCTCCTTCACCTCGCGTGTGCCTATCGGGTCGAGGCCGGAGGTCGGCTCGTCCAGAACCAACAGCTCCGGATTCGCCACCAGCGCCGATGCGAACGCCACCCGACGGGCCATGCCCTTGGAGAAGCCGCCCACAGCGCGATTGGCGGCGTCGGCCACGCCCACGCGCCGGAGCAACTCCTCGGTGCGAACCTTCGCCTCGCGCCCTCCGATGCCGGAAAGCCCGGCATAGTATCGCACCGTCTCGGCTGCAGTAAGGAACGGATGCAGATACGAAAGCTCGGGCAGATACCCCAGACGCGCCCTCGCCTCGCGGGAACGCGGGCTGAGCCCGAACACCCTCACCTCGCCGGAGGTTGGACGCAGAAGGCCCAGCACTGTCTTGATTGTGGTGGACTTGCCGGAACCATTCGGCCCCAGCAGGCCGAACACCTCGCCTCGCTCAACCGTCAGATCAATACCACGCACGGCCTTCGCCACCGGGCGCATCCAGAAGTCGCGGAATGTCTTCACCAATGCGCGGATCTCTATCACCTTGTCGCTCACGGAATCTCCCTCCCGCACAACAATGCCGAGCCAATTGCCGCCCAGCCACAGACCAGCAACCCCGCGATGGCACATGCGCCGACCACCGACCCTGCGGCTGGAACGGCGCCATCGGCCAGCGCGTCGACCAGCCAGAAACGGGAAATGTCGGGCACGAGCGCCCCCAGTACGGCACCAAGTGCCGAACAGCGCGATGAGACCGTTTCCAGAAGGAACGACGCCACCACAGCAAGCGCAGTGCCAGCAGTCACCGCTGCAGGCTTCAAACGTACCGAAAGCGCACCAGCTGCCGTCACGAACACGAGGCACCCGCAGAAAAGCGCCACCAGCGAGGGAAGTATGCGCCAGGCCCAGGGCGAAAGCGGACGGGCAAGGCACGATACCACCAACCCCACGCACTGCCCTATGGCCATCAGGATACAGGCGGTGACACAGAAACGGGAACGAAGAAAACGATTGGCCAGGGCGGCAATCGCGAACGCACCCAACGCGAAGCCGACCCCGGATCCTAGCGTCACCCGCCAGATGCGAACCGGCTCGCCATCCACCAGCAGCGCCTCGCCAGTCTCGCACGTCTGCACCGAAAGCAGCGTGGCCGCCGCCACCGCGACCAGAAACAGACCAAGCGTGGAAGCCACCCCGGCGATTCGAGCCACGAAGAAAAGCGGACGCGACACCGGGCGCGAGAGTGCGCCGGCGGCGGTTCCCGATGCGATTTCACCTCCAATCGCCCTAACGGCGGCAGCCGTGGCAAATATCAGGCCGAAGCACAACAGCGACGAGAAACCACATTCCCGGGCCAGACGGCCAACTTCGCCAAAGCGATGGTAGTGGAACACCGGCGCAAGATGAATCGCCAGCACCGAAACCAGAAACATTACCGCGGATAGGGGTTCGGCCAACGCCTGCAGCGCGGCCGATCGCGATAGCGCGAAGAAACGACGCATGACGCGTCCTTCCCCTAAATCTGCAGGAACGGCATCTCGTTCGCGCCGACTACAGGCCCGCAGCCCTCAAGATAGAGGTAGTAGGCAAGCACGCCAACCGTGACCAACGCAGCAATGGTGGTGATCAGCGAAAGCGTCTTCACCCAGCCTGGCACGTCGGAGGAACTGGCCGGGACACCCGACACCGCAGCAAGATCAGGAATGTCGGAAACCGGAGCCATCTCGGGAACGCTGGCCGCATCGGCACTGGCCGCAGGAGCTGGCGCAGCACCACCAATGCCCATGGAGGGACGCTTGATACCAGCCCCGCTAGGACGATGCAGTTTGAGCGTCTTCTTCTGGGTGACGCCCTGGTCAGCGGCGGCGGGGGCGGCAGCCTCAGTCGGCGCTGGCGCCGCAGGGGCAGCAGGGGCAGCACCAAGGGGCTGCGGCTTGAGATCGGTGGGGCGGCGCAGACGAATCGTCTTTATGGGGGCGACAGCCTCCTTGACCGGAGCCACGCCGATAGCGGATTCGAGGGAGATACGGGAAGTCTTGGACTTCGCCGCCTGCTGCTGGGCGGGCGTGATGATACCCTCGGCGACAATGCCAGTCTTCTTCAGCGTGGCCTGCACCGGGATCGGACCAGTGACGCTCTTGAGATTCTGGGTCGCCTTCTTGGCGGCAGCGGCCGGCGTCGCCGGAGCCGCTGGGGCCGCTGGCTTGACACCACCAGGTTCAGGCTTGCGAATCATCGGCTTGCGGATGACGGGCTTCAGCTTGAGCGTCGTCACGCCGGTCTTCGCCGTCGCGGTTTCGGCGGGCGCAGCGGCGGCAGACGCTGGGGCTGGCGCCTCCGGCGCGGGTGCGGCGGCGCCAAACGGCGCCACTTTGGGCGGCACACTAGCCTCCGCTTCGGTGATAGGGGTCATTTCAACGTCATCCGCCATAGTCTTCTCCTTTAAATCGAAAGGTTCAAATGAAAATGCTGATTAGATCGACATCACTTCGGCTTCCTTGGCCTTGAGCTCCGCGTCGATGCGGGCAATGCCGTCGTCGGTCGCCTTCTGCACCTTGTCCAACCCCTGCTTGAGGTCGTCCTCGGAAATCTTCTTGTCCTTCTCCAGCTTCTTGAGTGCCTCGTTGGCGTCGCGACGCACGTTACGCATGGCGATCTTCTGGTCCTCCGACTGCTTCTTCGCCATCTTCACGATCTCCTTGCGGCGCTCCTCGTTGAGCTCGGGAATCGTGATGCGCACGACCTTACCGTCGGACTGCGGGGTGACACCGAGATTCGCCGCGAGGATCGCCTTGTTGATCGAATCGATCGTGGTGGGGTCGAAGGGCGTGATCTTGATCTGGCGCGGCTCGGGCGTCGAGATCGTAGCAATGTTCTTGATCGGCATCTTCGAGCCCCACGCCTCGACCTGCACACCATCGACGAGCGCCGGCGACGCCTTGCCCGTGCGAAGGCCGGCGAACTGCGCCTTGAGCGCGTCGAAGCTCTTGTTGATCTTGGACGAAGCGTCGCTAAGAACATCAGAAACTGTTTCCATTACTGTACCTCTAAGATGCCTATTCGGTGAAAGATGTGATAATTATACCATAGATCGGAAAAAAAATCCACTTGTTTTAGAAAAATCTCGTAGCTCGGGGTGTGAACAAAAAGTGTAAGGTCAGGATTGCGGCTCATGCCGCAATCCTGAAGTTCGAACGGAGTGTCGCCCTCAGAAGCGCGATGCCAGCCGCATTCTTGTGCCGCCAGTGCATCCCGAGTTTGCCAGTTAGCTGAATAATCGAGCGCAACTCCAACCTCTGT
>JAZRXT010000007.1:0-14960 GCA_045600365.1 Kiritimatiellia bacterium
CATGTCGCCGACCCGTGCGCCGGGATGGACCCCGCGTTCGCGCTGCCAGTTCCTGAACGTGCGCGGGGTGTGGCCGATCGAATGGCCCGAGCGGCGGGCTTCGCGCCAGAAGCCGCGGCGGTACTCATCCGAGTCGAGGCCAAGCACGTCCTGCACGAACCACTCGAAGAACGACTTCCCGTCCACGACAGCGCAGACGCCCTCCGCCGCGCGCATTGTCTCTGTGGGCGGGGCGAGCGCGTGGCCGTGGGCGACGAGACGGTTTCTGATTCTGAGGTTCATCGGGTAATCCTGTGGTTCATCGCCAGACAGTATAGCAGGTTCGAGTGGAAAGTTCAAGCAGAAAGTTGGATTTTAGTTCGGAACAATCGGACGCTGGAAGAAGCACTGGAAGAAGCGCGGGGAAAAGCACGGAAAAAGCGCAAGGAAACGTACGGGACGAGACGGGGAAGGAATAGATGGAGCTATAATAGGAAGGAGATGGTGTTGCTGGGTAAGGTGTTACTGGGTATGGTGTTGCTGGGTATGGTGTTGCTGGGTAGGGTGTTGCCGTGTAGGGTGTTACTGGGTAGGGTGTTGCTGGGTAAGGTGTTGCCGGGTGTTGCTGTGTATGGATGGTGTCGTAGGGCTAAGGCGTGTTGCCAGACGACAGATCCGCCACACTTGGAAGAAGGAAGAGTGTGGTGAATTACTCAGATGCGCCCTTTAACAAACTGTGCCAATGCCACTATGCGCTTCCAAAGGCGAACATGCTTCATCCGCATATATGCCTTCAGAACATGCGTTTGCTTTTGGACTGGTCGGGTCTATTTCTCGGAGCTTTCACTCTTGTCTTTCTCGTCTCCCGCCAACCTTCCGAGAACGAACATCAGAACAACAGCAGCAACACTTACAGCAACAATAACAATGATCTTTGTAGTCATGACTTGATGGTTTCCTATTTTTCAGACGGCAGTCATCGTAACAGCCCTCTCAATAGGAGACAATGCGGAATGGAGGAAAAAGGTTCACGCATGTTCTATTCGTCATCCCTGCGTTTACGCAGACGTTCCACCAGCGGCTTCACTCGACGGCGAATCACCTCCCGGCAGAATCCGAGAAGCGCCAATGCATTCAATTGACTGTCCTGCGGCAAAGTGTGATCCGTCGCCCGTATCTCCTCGATATGCGCGACTACTGTCTTGACATCAGAATGGCGCTCGAGAACATGCGGAGCAAATCCCAGCAAAAGCGTAACCGAGGCCGCGACGAGGACGAGGCGCGCGAACATGGCACGAACCTGCCCATTCCCACCCTGCGTCATGTCCTTTCTAATACGCTCCACCAGCCGATCCGCAAAATCATCCGGCAAATGCGCGTCGGCACTCCTTTTGAGCACTTCCGCAATCTTGGCATCTTCATCAGTCATGTTCATTCTCCACAATCCCCGTTGATACATGCAAAAATGCCTTTCGAAATGCCGCCTTGGCGTGGTGCAGGCGCGACTTAACGGTTCCAACTGGAATTTCCAGAATTTCTGCAATCTCATCCATGTTCCAGCCCTCGAAAAAGCGCAACACCAACACCTCAGCCTGGATGTAGGGGATACTCCTTATCGCCCCTCGCACCGCCTCCGTATCAATGCCTGACAACGCGTCAATGAATGAAGTGTCCGCAACTTCGGGGAGATCCGCTGTCGTTCCAGCGGCAACAACGTCTGGATGATTTCTACGCAAGTCCATCCGCCGGAAATTGAGCATAATCACATATAGCCACCAGTAGAACTCACCGCCTGGCTTGAACTGACCAATCCGCGAGACAGCCCTCTCGAACGTGCGGAATACCAGTTCTTCCGCATCGGCCGCACTAGGGCACAGGAGAAGCGCGGCCGCGTAGAGCCGGTCGCCGTATTCCGCCACCAGCCGCCTCGAACCACTTTCACAGTCCGACTTGATCTCAGCCCATATATCACTCATCGCCTATATGCACAAATGCACAATCGCACAATTTGGTTCACTCATATCATGCCAGAAATCCCAGTACAAGCGCCACGACCACGCAATGCATCAGGCGGGGAAGCCGTTCCAATGGATCCAGTGACGCGAAATTCAGCCGTGCCCCACCCTGCGACACGTACCGTATCCCAACCCTGTCAATCTGCACCGTTCCTTCCTCTTGACTCCACCAGTTCCGGCCAGTCGTACCTGAGAAGCGCCCCATGCACCACGGTGTTGAACGGAATGAAATCCGCCTCGCGCGCTGCCTGCGCCCATGGCTTCGGCGGCTTCTCAAACGTGATGCTGCCGAAGGCCGAGCGCTCAACGGCGAAAGCGTGCGCGGCGGCGACCGCAAGCTGCCCGACCGCGACGACATCGGGCACCTGACCGGTACGCTCGCGGATGGACCGCGCAATGCCGATTAGCTCCTCGGCCTGAACACCCGGAAGCGTGCGCCCCACAACGCCGAGCATCGTTGCGATCTGTCCCTCATTGCGATAGTATTCAAGATACCGTTCCTTGCCTATTTCTCCACACGCAAAGAGATCCACGGCAACCGCGGGACGCCCGGCGGCAAGTGCCTTGTACACCTGCGCCTCGCGCTGGTAACGCTGATTGGAACCTATGATGATCACCGGTGTTCCACGCACCTTGCGCGGCACAATGGAAACGGAAGGCAGAACCGCGCCGTCGGGGAACGTGAACGTCTCGCGCACGGTGAAGGCGCGCACATGCATCACCGACCAGCGACCAATCTCGCGGCGGACGCAGGCGAAGTTGGCCTCCTTCATGCCAGCCGTCTCCATTACCTCCCTCGGGGTAACCCACCGTCCCCGACGAGCGGCGAGGGCACGGTCGAGATCGTCCCGCAGAAGATCGAAGATGAGGCGCTCGCCCGGGAGCTTGCGCACCTCCCCCTGCGGCGTGACGATGCAGGCAGTGTCCACGAGGCCACAGTCGGCATCGGGCACGCAGAAATTCTCGTCGAACTTCGAGTAGTCCACACCACGAGCAAGCGCCGCCACATCACCATTGAGCCAGCGCTTCATCCAATCGACCGTCGCCAGCTGAAGACCCTCGGTAAGGCAGTGGAGTCCGGTGGTGGTGGCTAGGGCGTAGTGGTCGGCAACCCCGCAGCGTGCGGCCGTCTTCGCAATGACCTCCATTGTCTCCAACGTGCCGCTGAACGGAAATATCTCGTCGTGGTCGTTGGCCGTCACGCGCACGGCGTTGGGCATTGCCATCAGAACGAACGAGGCGTGGTTGATACCAAGGCCAAGCTGATTGAACGTGTTCTGCTCCGAATGGCCAACGCCGATCGACGCCTCAGACGCCTCCACATAGTAGGAGGTGATATAGCCGGCAGGACACGCCGCCTTCACGCGGCCATCCAGTGCCTCGAGGAGCGCAGTCTGGCAGCCGCCGCCGGAAATGCCGCCCGCCCCAAGGCGCGTGCCGTCAATGTCGGGACGCGACTGGAGATAGTCGAGCGCGCGAATGCAGTCCCACACGAAGAAGCGCGCGAAGCCGCCGCCGAGCAGAGACGATATCGCGCCTGCACGATTATGGGTGCCCTGGTCCTCATTACGATACTGCAAGCGCTCCCCCTGCCCGAACGGATCGAAGACCAGCGTCGCAAAACCTGCCTTCGCACCGTTCACTCCGGCGCGTTGGTAGAGTGCCTTGCCCTTGCCGTTGCGAGAGTGTCCGCACGAGATGAGAAGTCCCGGATAGGGAGGCTTGAACTCCACCGAATCCGGCAGGAACAGGTTCGCGGTGACATGCACGTTGGTCCAGCTCTCGAAGAGCACCTTCTCGACGCGGTAGCCGTCACGCTGCACCGTAGCGACCGTGCGGGCATTCAGGGGGCACTTGTCCTTCTCGTCCGGAAGGCGTCCGATCGCATCTGCGAAGCGTCCGCGCAACTCCGTAGCATACGCCTGCAGTTCCTCGCGGCTCTTCAGCGCCAGCCACTTCTCGTCGCACGCGCGATCAGCCTTGCGCACGGCCTCAAGCGCCAAATCCCAGGACGCAGTGATGGCACTCTCGGTTGGATCCGTCGGCAGTACGCGCGCCCGAAGTTCGTGCGGCAAATCAGTGGCCAACGCCGGTAGCGCCGCAAGGATGAATAGAGGAACGCTAATTGCAATCTTCATATCGCTGATCTCATTCAAAGCGAATGTAGTCGATGTCCACCAGGGTCTGTGGGAGTTCGGTCGCCTGCAGCCAGAGCTCGTCGACCTCGCCGGTCCAGAGAACATCATGCCGCAGGTCGAGAGTGTACTCGCGCCACTCGCCGTCCATCATGACCTTCTGGCCGACGAACCCCTCGGAATAGTCGACGGTGAGATGCGGGCCGATCAACGGACGCTCCTTCGTGCCCCAGTACAGGCGCATCCGCGATTCCAGACTTTTCGGTATCGGAGCGTCGGGGTTGGGCCGGATCCGCATCCTGACACGTGCCACCAGATAGTCGTCGGCCCGGAACGGACGGCACCGTGCGCGCACATTGTGCTGCCAGCAGTTCATCCCCTCGCGTTTCGCGATCACGCCGCCGACCGCGCGGAAGGAAAGCCAGCCCCGCTCGTCCCAGTTTGCCTTGTAGGTGCCGAACGGATTGCGGTACCATCCTTCTTGGGACTTGTCGAAATTCCACACCGGCCTCACCGCGAGATATGTAGGCGGATACTCGAGGCACGGCCGCCCAATGTCCTTTGGCGTCAGGTTCTTCGGCCACCCATCCGGCGGCGGCTGGCAGAAGACGTCGCGAATGACGTCGTAGTGGGCGAATCCGTAGTCCTCGTTGGGCTCAACCATCGATCCCTCCTGCCATTCGCTGATCGGTGCGACGATCAGGCGCCTCACCCCCTTCGCATCACAGATGGACTTGATCTTCTCGCAGCAGGCGCGGAACTTCTCAGGGGTACGGTTGACCACGCGGTGGGCGTCCTGGAACTTGCGCGGCGAATCATCATAGCCGGTCGGTAGGCTTGGCCAGAAGGGAATATCCTTGTCTGCATCGGCGTGTTCCGCGAGCCGAATCGATGCCGCACAGGTGACATTGAAGTCGAAGCGCAGAGAGAAGTCGCGTGGGCCACAGGCCTCCGGGCACATACTGCTGCCGATGTTACCGAAGTGGTAGGTCATCCGCTCGGCGAATCCGCCGCGCTTCACCCAGGCGGCAATGTCCGGCGAGAACTCCCAGGCGGCCTTGTGTCCAAGCCAGTCGAGGTAGATCCAATGGACACCCTTGAGCCCTGCCTCCTTCGCCATGCGCTCGGTGATCGCCATCGCCCGCCGCATTCCCTCGCCAGATCCCAGCTTCTCGCCCTTGGCCGCCGCCTCGTTTATGAAGTCACGGTCCAGATTGTACGCACTGCAGTAGACGACAACCGGCTTGCCGTCGATCGTGTAGTATTCAGGCGTCTTGAAGTAGTTGTCGATCCAGAAGCGAGAGACGGCAATCTGGTCCGCGGTCGAATGCGCACCCGGCTGGTTATGGTTGGCGTACATCATGTACCACTTCAGATGACGATGGTGCTGGGAGCGGTAGTACGCCTGCACCCAGTGATCGAGACGCTGGGCGCCCTGGTTCCAGTACCAGCAGCAGCAGAAGGCGCGGATCCCGTGCTCGGTGGCCCACTTGACCTGCCAGTCCACGTTCTCGGGATCGGTCTCGTCAAACCAGCCAAGCAGCGGCTTGCGTTCGGGAATCGTCTGGCGAACCATGTCCCATTCCGCCATGTGTTCGGTGCCGGCGTAGTAGTGGGCGGAGATCTCATAGTCGGTCTTGACCGGCTGCGGCGCGGGCACGGGGGTGGGAGCGAGGAAGTAGGTGATTTCACGCTCTAAACGCGGAATGAGCCGGTGGGGCTTGGAACCGGGAATCCAGATACAGTGCCCGGTAAGCCCGGGCTGGAGATAGGAAGGATACTCAAAAAGGCCGATGTCGTTGCCTGCGGCGCGATAGGTGGCGAGGAAGCTCTTCGCGGTCGCAATGGGCACAACCTTGTCCTGCGTCGCATGGGTGAGAAGGATCTTTGGTCCATTCGGGCGGATGAGCTTCATGACGCTCATCGTGTCGCGAAGTCCGCGCGTAACATCGTTGGTGCCAAAGAGACCGCGGTACATTCCGGGGTGAGACGGGTAGTCGACCTCGGGATCGGCAATGCCGGAAATCGAGACGATGCGGTCGCACTTCGCGCCAAGCTTCAGACCCGTCCAGAGCGCAAGGTGTCCGCCCGCGCTGCCACCGATGACGAGAATCGACTTCGGTCTCACGTCAGTCTTCGCGGCAAAGGCATCCGAGAACATGAACTCGCCCGCCCTCACGCAGTCGTCGCCGCAGGCAGGCCATGGATTCTCCTTACCCGCGAGGCGGTAGTTGACATTGTAGACGACGTAGCCGAGCGAAACCAGGAAGTCGCCGATGCCGACGACGTCCTTCTTGTCCATCGCGCACCACCCGCCGCCGTGGATCAAGAGTGCGGCCGGAGTGTCAGCGGTGACGGCCTGCGGCAGCATCACGTCGCCGCGGCAGATCCGCGAACGCACATCATCGTAGACGAGCGATGTACTGTTGCCGCCATTGGCCTCCACCACCGAAATCTTGACCACGACTCGGGTGGAACCGCAGGCGTCGATTCGGCGATAGCGCCCGTTGCGGTTGAAGTACTTCGTGCCCGTGTCCATGAATCTGCCGCCGGAGACCGTATACTGGCAGCGCCACCCAAGATAATCGACCGTGACACATCCGCCTTCGACCTTGACCACCGTCTCGCGTTCGCCGTCGAATTCGTAAACCGGCAGGGTCAACGCCACGTCGCCGTCTCCGACGACGGTGATCTCCACCCCGTCCGCCACCAGCCGGTACTCCATCCTGCCCCCAACAGGGGCTATCGCCAGCGGCCCGGGATTGCGGTTGCCTTCGGTGCCTATCATGTAGTTCGGTCTGGCGGCGAACGGGGTCGACAGACATATCGACGCCGGCGCGCCGCGACGGTGGATGCGCCCGATTCCGGATGCGTCGTATTCCGGATTCGCCCGATAGTCCTCCTGCACCGTGTAGTCGTCGTTCCAGGTGAAGTTCCAGTGGAAGTGGTCGCCTGTACTCCACTTTCCCCCGCCGCCAGGCAGGGAACGCGCCGCCGGCGCGATCGTGGCGTTGGCGAAACGGCGAGCCATCGCCGCCCAGGTGCCCATGGTGATCATGTACTTGTCGAAATAGGCATAGCGCTCGCAGCCGAAACAGCGGCCAGTTCCGTATCTCACGTCCTCGGGACGCCGATGGAAGTTCTTCACATGGCGCACCGGCGTTGCGTCCAGCCATGGCTTCACTGCTGCCGCCGCGTCAAGCGCGGCTCGGCGGAAACTGCCCGCCAAGGCCAGGTCGCCGCGCCGCGCAAAGCGTGCCGCGTACCATTCGCAGAGCGCCGCGTAGAAGAGATTGTTGTGCAGGAACTGGTTGCTGCGGCCACCGAACGGGATCTCGCCGCAGACGGACTGCATCATCAACGTCGGCATCGCCGACCTCTCCATCAGCTCCTCCAGGCGAGCCCGGCCCTTGCCGGCGTATCCGCACGCGAGAATCTGGGCGAACTGAAGGCGCGTGACGAAGTCGTACACCGCAGGCTCGTGAGGGTCGCGGTACATGCCGTTATCGTCGAACCACTCCAGCTGGTCGCACACGTAACAGTCGACGAACTCGGCGTCGCCGCCCATTCCGGCGGCAATGCGCGCCTGCTCGCCGGCCGCGCCGAACACCACCCAGTTGTGGGCCCCAGAACCGGGCTTGGGCACGCAGGTGTAGCACTTCCGGGCGTCGACGGACGAAAGGTCGGCACGCCAGACGTCGGTGGTCGATTTAGGATATAGCGCGGCCTTCTCGAGCCGCGCAATCGCATCTACCAGCTCCTTGACCGAAAACTCGTTGCCGCCAGATTTCGGCGGCATCTTGCCCTTGCGCGCCGAGGAGCACGAGGCGGACATCATCCGCGCCAGCAGTTCCGTCCTGCCCTTCAGACGACCCTCGGCCGCGAGTTCGGCCATGCACGCCGCCAGCCGCGGAAAGCCATGCTCCTGCACACCGGAAGTTTCCGCCTCGCGCGTGTATTCCTCAAGGTGCTCGTCGTCATACGCATCAACCGCCTTTTCAATCAGGTCCAGATAGACATCGGCCCCGGCCACCATCCACGACAAGGCCACCAACGCAACAATTCTCTTCACTGAACACCTTCCTGCGGTTTTCGTCTATTCTATTTCCACGCCGCGACGCATTTCCTTGATTCTGGAGTGGGCGTGCTTGTCGTCAAGCATCTTCTGCTTCTGGCGGCGGGAACGGCGACGCTTCTGGCGACGCACCTTCTCCCGTCGCTGCTGCTCGGCCGATTTGCGCCGGTTCTCCTTTTCGAGGATAGCCTCCGCGAGCGCGCGGCGCGCAAGCCAGCGGTTCGTCTCGCGGCTGCGCGTCTCGCCCACCTTCACCGTGATTCCGCTGGGGGCATGAGCCAGGCGCACAACGGACGACGTCTTGTTCGTCTTCTGTCCACCCGGCCCGCCACCCAGGATGAACGATTCCTCGAGGTCCTCCTCGAAGACCGACGCCTCGGTCATCAGTTCGCGAATGGCGGCGATCTTTTCGGGACTAATCATCGCTCATCCTCCTGCAGCGCGTCACACTACCGGCAGCTCCCAGCCCTTGCGATAGGTGGCCTTGAGATAGCGATTCGCGGCATCGTTGTTGGTGAAGCGCGTTCCATCCCAATCCAGACGCCCCTTGCCAGTTTCGGCGAGGACGTTGCCCATGAGGACGGTCTTCACCAGCGGCACGCCATAGCGGAGATCGGCATTGGCCTGCCGCCCCTCGCGGATGGCGGCGAAGAACTCGTGCACATGGCTCTTCTTGACGCGCGGAAGCCATGGCGTGGGCTTGGCGATGCCCTTCTTCAGCGAGGAGGGGACGAACTGCATGGCCGAGCCGAACTCATTCTGCCACAGGATTCCCTTCTCGCCGATCCAGAGCGTACCCACCTGGCCGAGAGGAAGGTTGTACTTCTTTTCAAGCTCCTCCACTATCGGCGGCAGATTCTGGTACTCTCGCTTGGTGGCGATGCCGATGTTGTTCTGATGCGCCGGGTCCACCGGCACTCCATCCTTGATGCCGTCCCACCAGTGAAGCGTCACCGGATCCATCCCCTTGCGGGCGGAGAACTTGAACTCGATCGTCTGGCGAAGCGGCCAGGAACCGGGCGCACCATCGCGCTGGTCGAGGAGTTCGGCGCTCAGAAGCTCGCCCTCGCCAAGCTTGAGCGCGAAGAACGAGGCGTCCATGATGTGGTTGCCCATATTGCCGATGTTGCCATTGCCGAAGCCCTTCCAGTCGTACCACTGGTGCGGACCGTAGCAGGTCTTGTAGGGACGCATCTCGGCCGGGCCCACCCACAGATCCCAGTTCATGCCTTCGGGCACCGGAACATCCGGCGGCACCACGGCCTGGGAGTTGATGCGATCGTCATAGCACCACACATCGCGCACCTGGCCGATCGCTCCGCTCTGGATGTACTCGACGAGCTGGGCGAGAATCGGCGATGAGTGACCGTGATGGCCGCACTGCGAGACCACGCCGTACTTCTTCGCGGCCTTGAGCAGAAGCTCAGCTTCCTCGATCGAATAGCACACCGGCTTCTCGATATACACGTGAATACCGCGCTGCATGGCCATCAGGGCGGGCCGCGCATGCTGCTGCTGGTTCGTGGCGATGATCACCGCGTCCACATCGTCGCCCATTTTCGCGAAGAACTCGTCGTACGACTCGAAGGCGGGCAACTTCGCCCAGTCGACCGTCTTGCAGCGGGCGGCCAGTGCCTGGCGGCATCTATCCAGCGCCCCACGGTCGGGGTCCACGAAGGCAACGATCTCCTCGTCTGCCGCCTTCTGGGAAAGCACCTGCTTCATCCGCAGACCGCAGCCAATGAGCGCCACGCGTATCTTGCGTCCGGCGGCGATGGCCCGCGGCCCCGCGGCACAGCCAATATTGAACAGCGGCACGCCAACGGCGGCCATCTTCAGAAAATCGCGTCTGTTCTGCATCATTATAGCTCCTACTTGTCTGTTGATATGGTGAAATTGCCGAGCGGACTGAAAACCGCGTCGAACTATGGCATTATGAACAACTCAAACAGTATACCATAATTCGAACGAATTTTGAAGCTCTCGGTTGCAGCGAAAGCATTCGCCAGGGACGCGCCTAGTCTGGCATCTTGGTTACCAGGGGAGCGCTGACCCGGCCGTAGAAGTCTCGGGCACGGACTTCCAGGGTGAAGGAACCGGAGGCGTCGAACATGTCCGCCGCCAGCGTATAGCTCGTAGTCGCTGGCACATCGTCGTATGGCGCGAAGTATCCGTTCTGCTGGAGTGTGCAGGAGTAGACCGTTGTCTCGCCGCGCTTGAACGCGAGGTCGTAGAACGGGACGCGGGCATGGGCCGCGTCGAAGACGGCTTGCGGCAATGTGAGCGCAAGCCCATTCGCAGTGCGTACGGCCGAGACGGCGGCGGCGGACGGAAATTCAGGCCCGACCAGGCGTTCCTGCTCGTGGGCATACGTATAGGGTGCACCGCCCGCAATGCTGCCCGGCTCGATCACCCAGTCGGGGCCGAGGTCTGCATCCTTCACGAACTCGCGGCGCTTGACGACGACGCGGTTACCGTAGACGCTCACCAGGAGCGCCTCGCGGCCGTCGCGCGTCGTACCCGAGTCATCCGCATTCAATCCGCCGCCAAACTTGCTGATGTAGCTAAGCGAGGCCGTGCCGATCGAAGTGAAGTCCCGCTGGTATATGCTTGCCTCCAGCGACGTCGAGTAGTGCGTATGGCCCGTAAACGTGATCGCGTTCGGATATGCCCCGAGCGCGGCGGTCGGGCCGGCGGCTGGATTCCATCCGTAGGTCCCGTAGATGCCGTCCGTCAACTGTGGATGCTGTATATAAAAAAAAGGCTTCGACCCGGCGAGGTCGAAGCAGTGTTCGTTGATGAGGTCAACCGCTTGCGACTCATGGCCCCAGTGGGACGCTATAAATCGGTAACCCTTGATCGTCTTCATGTAGGCTGGACTCCACTCCTCTCCCCAGGCAGCCCACCAGGCGTCCGCCTCGTTGTGCGAGATACTTCGGGCGATCAAGGCCTCCTTCTCCGCATCGGTCTTGCCCGAGAGCGCGCCCGAAGCGTTCTTGAACCAGTTCTTGTCCGCATCGTGGTTGCCGTAGATGAAAACGCGCTCGACATGACGGCCGTCCGCCGCCCGATCGTCGGGGAAGACCTCCTTCCAGGCGTCCGCCACCACCTGGAGGTTCTCGGGCAGTCCCCGGTCGGCCATGTCGCCCGCGAGGACGACGGCGTCGACGTTCTGCCCCTTGAAGTACTGGAGCGTGTGCACGAACGTCTGCGCCGACCCGTAGCTGTACGTGTCGCCAGCGCTGCCGCGGCGGGTGATGTGCACATCGCTGAGGACGCCGAAGCGGAGCGACGGGGTGATAGGAACCGCTTCCGCCCCGCCGCAGATGAAGATGGTCAGGCCAGGTCCTGGCGAGACGCTGATGATGCCGGAACCCGTGAAGCAGGCGAGCTTGTTCTTCGCGCCCGATTCCGAACCACCGTAAGTGCCTGCGCGCTGCTTCTCGCCATTGATCCAGAGTTCACCCACGCGGGCCGTCACACCCGCCGCCACCTCCACCGTGCCGCCGGCGATGTCGAGCGTGGTGTCCTTGGTAAAAGCGTCCTTGTGCTCGACGAGGAGCGTGCCGCCCGTCACCTCGACCTTGCCCGCGCGCCACGCGCCGTAGCTCTTCTTGATCGTCGTGCCAGGATAGGTCGCCGTTGCGCTGTAGCCGCTCATCACAAGCTTGCCCTTCGTAACCGAAAGCGTGCCGGTCGACGAGTTCACCGCCGCAATGTAGAGGTCAAGCGTGCCATCGTCGGAGAGTCCAGCCGCGTCGGTGAAGACGGTCGTGCACACGGTCACGTTCGTCCCCATGTTCAGGGCCGGGCTTGAGTTGGGCTTGCCGTCCTTGAGCTGCGAATCGAAGAAGTACGCGCTGTTGCCGACGTGCACCTGCGCGGCGGTCGCGCTCGTAACAGTACCGCCGCTGCCGCAGAAGAGCTTGACGCCCTGGTCGATGCCCGTCAAGTCCCAGACAGCGCTGCCCGTGAGCTGCAGCTTGTTGTCGTCCGTGATCTTGAAGGCGTCCGCGACGGTGGTCTTGAGCGTGCCGCCCGTGACATAGAGTCCGCGCGTGTTGAACTTGTTGCCGACCGCCGCAAGTTCGAGCGTACCCCGGTCGACCTTCACGCGGTTCGCGGTGGCGGGCGTGTCGGCAATCTTCAGGTAGCCATTCGCATAGGTGCCCGAATTGCCGAAGGGATACCAGATGCCTTGTGGGTTGCCGCCGCCATGCTCGAATCCACCCCTCATGGTGAGATGGCCGGCGATTCCGACCGAGCTAACGTTGGCGAACTGCGTCTTGAACGAACCGTTGATGACGTTCGTCGTGTTCGGTTCCACGAACAACGCAGCCGGCGTGGTGGAGTTCTGCGTACCGGCGATGACGTTGCAGTCGAGCGTGGTGCCCATCAGATGCAGACCCCAGCCGCCGCGGCAGCCGATCGACACCGTGCCGCCCGCCGCAGCAAGCGTAGCACCCGGATGCAGATAGACGTAGACTTCGCCCATGGGGTTCGCGCTCTGATCGTTGCTGTTGCCCACGTACACCGTGCCCGTGACGGTGTTGGTCGAATAGACGTCGAGCCGGCCGCCGCCCCAGATCTTGAGATTGCCCGCGCCCGAGATCGGCGCGCGCAGCTCCATCGTCGAATCCTTTGCGAGCCACCAGAGCGGCTCGAACGCGCCAATCGAGGCCGGCCAGTTCCAGACGACGCCCGTCGCCTGGTTGGTGAGCCCCGCCGAACCGAGGAAGAGCGTCGAGCCCGCGCCAGGCGCGAAGGTGAAATCCGGCTGCGTGATGGCCAGGCCCTGGATGAACGAGAAGTCGTTGTCCGCAAGCTTCGCCTGCGAACCGGCGGCGATGAGGGCGAAGAGCGATCCGTCATGGACGTTCGCCGTGGACGGATTCCAGTTCTCGGCCGTGGTGATGAGCTTGTCCGCGCCCTGTTCGACCCAGTTCGCGAACGATGCCGAAGTCGGCCAGCCGTCCGGCAGCACCGCCCCGACGCAGATCGTGCCCTTGCCGGAGAAGACGGGCGCACCGCCCGGCAGGGTCGGCTGCTGCGCCGCACCCGAGGCCGCGCCGCCGCATGTGCCGCGGTAGGGCGTCCAGCCGCCCTCGCCATCCGCCACATAGAGCGCCAGCGCCGGCAGCACCACGCCCTCGGCGATTTCGACCGAACCGCCCGAGACGTAGACCTCCGACTTCGGTCCGAGCGCCGCCGCATGCTCAATGACGAGCGTACCACCCGTCACCTCGACGCGGCCCGCCCAGGATCCCTGCGTCTTCGTGAACGATGTGCCGGGGAACTTCGCCGCGCTGTTCGCCGCGCTCAGGAAGAGCCGGCCCTTCGACACGGAAAGTGTGCCCGTCGACGAATTCGCCGCGGCGACGTAGAGATCGAGCGAACCGTCGTCGGCGAGGCCCGCCGCGCCGGTGAAGACGGTCGTGCAGACCGTGACGTTCGTCCCCATGTTGAGGGCCGGGCTCGATGCAGGGCTGCCGTTCTTGAGCCTCGAATCAAAGAAGTACGCACTGTTCCCGACATGTACCTGCGCGGCGGTCGCGCTCGTGACGGTGCCGCCGCTGCCGCAGAAGAGCTTGACGCCCTGGTCGACGCCCGTCAGGTCCCAGACGGCGCTGCCGGTCAGCTGCAGCTTGTTGTCGTCCGCGATCTTGAAGGCGTTCGCGACGGTGGTCTTGAGCGTGCCGGCGGTGACGTAGAGACCGCGCGTGTTGAACTTGTTGCCGGCCGCCGCGAGTTCGAGCGTGCCCTTGTTGATGATCACGCGGTTCGCCGTCGCGGGCTTGTCGGCGATCTTGAGGTAGCCGTTCTTGAAGGTATCCGAATTGCAGAAGGGATACCACCCGCCCGACTCGTTGGCGCCGCCATGCGAGAAACCGCCCTTGATGGTGAGGTGACCGGCAATGCCAACCGAGCTCACGTTGGCCCACTGGGTGTTGAAGGATCCCTCGATCACGTTCGTCGTGCCGGCTTCGACGAAGAACCCGCTCGGATTGACATTGTTGTGCGTACCGACGATGAAGTTGTACTTGTGCGTACCGCCCATCAGGTGAACGCCGTACAGGTAACCTTCGCTCGCCGACCCACCGACCGCGCAGGAACAGTTGACGGTTCCCCCTTCCTTGACGAGCTGGGCGCCGGGCTGCACATAGACCTTCACCTTGCCAGGTTCCTTTTCGTTGCTGGCCCCGACGTAGGCGGTCGAAATCGTGTTCGTCGAGTAGACGTCGACACGGCCGCGGCCCTGGAAGAAGATGTCGCCCCCGGAAAGCGGCGCGGTGATGGCGAGCGTCTTGCCCTCGGCGTTGTACCACGTCTGGGCCGTCGTAGAGATGTTGTTAATCGTCTGTGACGCCGCCGGTCCGAGCATGGTCGGCCAGCCCCAGGTCACGCCGCCCGCGGTGTTGGTGAAACCACCAGCTCCAAGAGTCAGCAATGCGCCATCTTCGGCAACGAGGTTCACGCCCGCCGCCGTGACGTTGACGCCCTTCAGTTCCTGCGCCCCTGATAGCGTCTCGGTCGCATTCGCCGTCGAGAGCGTGGCCACGTTGCTAGGTCCCCACTCAATGGCTAAAAGAGGGGAAACGAACAGCGATAAAATAACACTACCCAGTTTTCTCATCATAGTTCCTTTCTCGGACACTTCGGCTTGATTAGAACAAATTCACTACTATCCCCTAGACATGGTGAACCGCTCACCGTGCCGATGTCGCGTATTATACCAAACCCGACCGCCTCGCGTCA
>JAZRXT010000008.1:0-2754 GCA_045600365.1 Kiritimatiellia bacterium
GGAGACGATCGGCGGACGCTTCGGCGCCGCGGGGGCGACGGCCGGCACGTCGGCGCGGCGGATGCCGTCCGCCGCCGCCTCGATGCAGGCGGTGTTCTTGCGCACCACGGCCTCGCCCTTGCGCGCGTACGTCTTCTCCGCGGCGTCCTTCAGATACTGGATCGCCTCGTCCGGCGGCAGAATGCCGCTGATGCGGAAGAAGGCCGTCTGCATGACGGTGTTGATGCGCGAGCCCATGCCATTCTCGCGGGCGATTTTCGCCGCGTCGATGACGTAGAAGTTGATCTTCTTCGCTACGATCTGGTCGGCCATTTCCTTCGGGAGGTGGGCCCAGGTCTCGAGCGGACTGTACGGCGAGGCGAGCAGGAAGGTGCCGCCTTCGCGGATGTTGGCGAGCATGTCGTACTTCGAAATGAAGCCGAAGTTGTGGCACGCGACGAAGAGCGGGCTCTCGCAGAGATACGGGCTGAGAATCGGCTCCGGGCCGAAACGCAGGTGCGAGACGGTGAGGCCGCCCGCCTTCTTCGAGTCGTAGACGAAGTAGCCCTGGGCGTAGAAGTCGGTGTGAGCGCCGATGATCTTGATCGAGTTCTTGTTCGCGCCCACCGTGCCGTCGGCCCCCAGGCCCCAGAACACGCACTCGTGGCGGTTGTCGTGCACGAGCGTGAAGTTCGCCGGCGGCAGCGACCGCCCGGTCACATCGTCGTTCACACCGAGCGCGTAGCCATCGAGCGGCTCCTTCGCGCTCATGTTGTCGAACGCCGTCTTCACGTGACCGGGGGTGAACTCCTTGCCGCCAAGGCCGAAGCGCGCCGCGTAGATCGCCGGACGCTTGAAGCTCGCCGTTCCGGCGCGGCACGCGCGGTCAACCGCGCCGAGCACGTCGAGGTAGAGCGGTTCGCCCTCGCTGCCGCACTCCTTCGTGCGGTCGAGGACGGTAATCGCCTTCGTCGTCGCCGGCAGCGCCGCGACGAGCGCCGAGGCGTCGAACGGACGGTAGAGATGCACCGTGACAACCCCCACCTTCTTGCCCTTCGCAACAAGCGCCGCCACGGTCTCGCGCACCGTCTCGCTGCCCGAACCCATCACCACGATCACGTACTTCGCATCGGGGGTGCCGGTGTAGTCGAAGAGGTGATACGCGCGCCCGGTCAGTTCCGCGAACTTGTCCATCGCCTTCTGGACCATGCCGGGGAGCTGGTCGTAGAACTTGTTGGAGGCCTCGCGGCCCTGGAAGTAGACATCGGAGTTCTGCACCGTGCCACGGATGATCGGACGCTCGGGGTTGAGTCCGCGTGCGCGCTGCTCGGCCACGAACGTATCATCGATCATCGTGCGGATCGTCTTCTCGTCCACCTCGTCGATCTTCTGGACTTCATGAGACGTGCGGAAACCGTCGAAGAAATGCATGAACGGCACGCGGGACTCGAGCGTCGCCGCATGAGCGATGAGCGCTAGATCCTGCGCCTCCTGCACGCCGCCGGAACAGAGCATCGCAATACCCGTCTGGCGGCACGCCATGACATCGGAATGATCGCCGAAAATGCACGTTCCGTGTACCGCGAGGGCACGGGCGGCCACGTGGAAGACGGCCGGCAGCAGTTCGCCCGCAATGCGGTAGAGATTCGGAATCATCAACAGGAGGCCCTGCGAGGACGTGAACGTGCTCGCCACCGCGCCGGCGGAGACCGCACCGTGAATCGCACCGGCTGCACCACCCTCGCTCTGCATCTCCACAATCTCTGGCACCACGCCCCAAATATTAGGCTTCTTCGCCGCCATCAGTTCGTCGGACTTCTCGCCCATCGGCGAGGACGGGGTGATTGGGTAAATGAAGGCGACGTCGCTGCAGGCGTACGCCACCCGAGCGACGGCCAAATTGGCGTCGGTCATCGTTTTCATTCTGTTCTCTTTCTTTTACATAACACACGGAAACCGCCGCGGTAAGCGCCGGTTAGTCGTGATTTGCGAAAGATTATATCAAAAAAAGCGCAAAAACTCAATATTAAATTTGATTTCTTGCGCCATTTGGTGGCGATTGTTACGCACCAAGGCAGGCACCGAAGGCGGCGAGCTTGTGGCGAAGCTCGCCCACCGGAACATCGTGCACCGACAGAGCCTTGTCGGCCGCCATTGCCGCCGCGATGCCAGCCGCCTGGCCCGTGATGTAACACGCCGGTATCACGCGAATGGAGGCCTGTACCATTTCATCGGCCGACACGCAGCGCCCCGCCACCAACAGGTTGCGAATGCCCTTTGGCGTAAGAATTCGGTATGGGATGCCGTAGCTCTCGCCCTTCTTGTAACGATACTTTTCGTTGAACTGGCGCACGTGCTCGGCCATTGCCTTCGCATCGGCGCTCGAGGGGTGGATGTCGATGGGGTAGGCGTAACGCCCGATTTCATCGGGGAAGGAAGCGCGCTTGACATAGTCGTCGTGCGAAAGCACGTAGTCGCCAATGATGCGACGGGTCTCGCGGATGCCCATGAGCTCGGCCGTGGCGAGCAGGCGGGCGTTCTCCATCCCGCGCTTCAGGTATTCGTGCAGATAGCGCTCGTACTCGACCATGCTCTGGCGGCCCTCGACGAGCGCCTTGGTGAGCGAGGTCTCGTCCGTACCATCCACCCCGAAGCAGTGGCCCATGTTGGCGAGGCCGAGCCCTCCCTCCTGGCGGAATATGCCGGAAAAGTGGAGATCCGGCACCGACAGCACCTTGTCGCGATTCGCCTCGGGAAGGAACGCGCCGAACGGCT
>JAZRXT010000009.1:0-10428 GCA_045600365.1 Kiritimatiellia bacterium
CTCCTCCTCACGCGCATCAAGATACCGCAGGAACAAGAGCCAGCTCGACTGCTCCATGTAATCAAGCGAACCCGAACACCCGCATCCGGGCTTCTTCAAGACATTGTCAATCGCCTTGAAAACGCTCGCCGCCGACATCACACCCTGCTCTTTAGCCGAATTCTTCGCCATATCAAATCAACCCTTCATTCCGAATTTCGTCATAGACGTATCCCCGACCTTGAGGATGCCTGCATGATCGGCTGATGATTCGTGGAAATCATCTCATCCAATCAACCATTGGTTTGCAAAACCGACAACCGCCTGACAGGAGCATCGGAACTTCGGCCTGTCATTCCTTCACGAACGAAATCCTGCGGAGCTCGGCTCTCGACGCACCCTCCGGGAAGGAGATGAAAAGCGAAACAAGCGCCGCCTCGGCGGCCAACGGCAGCAGCAGAGACACCGCAATGGAAAATTTCATGGCAGCTTCCCTCCTGGCTCAATGTGACTCCGCTCCGCCGTACAGATCCTTCACGAGCTCGGACATCTTACGCCAGTTGAACGGCGGCGCTCCGTAGAGGTAGTGCGTGTGAAACGTTTCATTGCCAACCGTGTAGTCGATCAGATAGACTCCCTGGCCCGACCAGGTACAGGCGGCAATGTCGGCGACGGCGTTGGCCGCGACTTCATACGATCCCGAGAAGACCTCGCGCCCAGTCGACTTGTCCGTCACCTTCACCCTGCCCGAAACAGGCTCAAGCGTATCGTTGATCGCCTTGAGACGCCCCTCCTCGCTGATCATTAGGAGGACATCGGCCTGCGCCGCCTTCTGGGCGTAGAACGCGAGCTTCTTGTCACCATACCAGTCGGAAACGGCGTCGGATATCGTCGGCCAGCAGTCTCTCACGTTCCAGACTACGAATCCGCCCTTCGAGACGAACTTCCGTTCGCGGAAGCGCTCTATCTGAAACTTGATGGCCTCGGCCTGGGCGACCTGGGACTGTGCGATGAAGTCGTCGATGTCGCGACGCGGAACGTCGCCCCAGATGGCGACCGACATCTTCTGGACGAGATCCGTCCGCTTCCACGGATACACTCCCGGCTCCATGTTCGGGCACGTCGCGCGGTGGTGCCAGGCGTCAGTCCATTCAAGCTTGCTCCAATCCTTCTCGTCGGGATTCTTCCAGAACTTCCCGATCATGCCCGGGGGCAGCATCTTCTCCAGCGAGGCCCGGCTCGGCAGCGCGAAGCCGCCACCCTCGGAGCAGAACCAGCAGGGATTGTCGGTGTAGTATTTCGTCTTCCACCAGGCCCGCGGCGGGGCCCAGAGATGATCTTCGGCAGGTTCGACCTTCTTCGCGAAGGCCTCCGGGCTCACGTAGGGTGAACTCGGCAGATATGGGCGCGTCACGTCATACTCGAAAAGGACGCCCGGCAGCGTCTCGCGGGTGATACGCAGCTTGTTGGGATCGCGCGAGAGCTTCCCGAGCGCCCAGCGGCCGGCGAGGTCGTTCTCGTTGTCGCCCGCCCAGAGCACCAGCGAAGGATGATTGCGCAGACGGAGAACGACCGAAAGCGCCTCTTCGCGGATGACCTTGACGAATTCGTCGTCCTGCGGCGGCACCGTGCAGGCCATCATGAAGTCCTGCCACACCATTACGCCGTTGGCATCGCACCAGTCGAAGAAAAGCTCGGGTTCGTAGACGCCGCCACCCCAGACGCGCACGAGGTTGCAGTTCATCTCCTTGACATATTCGAGCGTGGGCACGATGCGGTCCCGCTGGCGCGAGGGAATCGGATCGGTTGGAATCCAGTCCGTTCCGCGTACGTATATCGGCTCTCCGTTGACGCGGAAGAGAAACTTGCCGGGGCGCTCGGGCAGCTTGCGGTCGTCGTACTCCAGCGCAACGGTCCGGAGGCCGATCCTGCGCGTCTCGCGCGCCAGCACCTTGCCATCGTCGCCCACCACCTCGACGGTCGCATCGTAGAGCGGCTGGTCCCCGGCACCGCGCGGCCACCAGAGCTGGGCGTCGCCCACGTAGAGACCGGAGCTACGCATCTGCGGACCGAGAAGATAGCGTTCGCTGCGGGCTGCCACCTTGCCGTTCCGCGAGAGCGTGAACACCGCCTTGGCATGGTGGTACACGGCGAACGGGGCATGGATGCGCGTGCGGCACGTGACATTCGCGCGCTTTGCCTTGCGGTCGACATCCATGACGATCCAGGCCGTGTTGTCAATCCTCACCGCCGGACACACCTCAAGGCGCACATCGCGCCAGATGCCGCTCACGGGAAGCCGTGGCGTCGTATCCCACCCGTACATGTACGGAGCCTTGCGGATGCGCTCGTGGTCGGCGCCACCGGCCATCATGAAGCCTAGTTCGCCGAGCGTCACGTCGCGCGCCGCCAACCCCACAGGACGAATCAGCACGGCTACCGTATTCTCCACCCCCTCCTTCAACCTGCCCGTGACGTCGAACGCATGCGGAATGAACATGTTCTCGGCAACGCCGATCTTCTCGCCGTTGAGAAAAACGTCCGCCAGCGTGTCGATGCCCTCGAAGACGAGCTGCGCCTTCTCGCCAGGCTCGACCTTGGGACCGGCGAACGTCTTCTCGTAGAGCCACTGGTGACCCTCGTAGGCCCGGAAGGAGAAATCGTTCATGCCCACCATCGGGTCCGGCAGTTCGCCGACCTTCACAAGCTCCATCTCGCAGCAACCGGGAACAGTCGCCGCGTAGGTCTTGGTTGCCAGCCCCTGCGGCAGCGGCAGGGCGCGCACGGCCCCGGCATCAGGCTGGGAGAAGGCCGTCAGCTTCCAGGTGCCATTGAGCTGCACCGTGCCGGCATCGGCTGCCATCGCGAGGCAGAACAAACTACACATCAAACAGGCAATAGTTTTCATAGCGACATTATACCAAAAGAAACCAGACAAGTGAAGCGTTAATTCTGTGTCTTTTCCACTTCTGCGAGCAGCGTCGTATCGGCAGTGATCGTGCCGTCGGACGTGACCGGCTGGTAGGTCGTAGTCGGCGAAATCGCCGTCATCCTCACGACCTTCCAGTCACCGAAGACGCCGTCGAGGGGCAACGCCCGCCCGGAAATGTTCGCAAGCATGATCGCGCCGCGTCCCTTTCCGTCAGTCGCCGCCGTCACCCAGAGATCGGCGTGCCCCGTCGAGACCTTCACGGACGTCCCGAGCTTCCTGAGTTCGTTGAAAGCCATGAACGTCCAGTAGGCGGGGCGGGGCCCCTTCGTCACGGGGTCGAAGAGCGGCGAGTAGACGCCGAGGCCGCACTTCGCGTCATAGATGCACGCGTCGGCGACAGCCGGCGAGTTCTGCAGGGCCGCCAGCTCGGCCGCGATCTCCGCCGCCTGCTTCGCCGTACCGACCTTCTCCGGCGTAGGGCTCGGCTCCCATTCGTTGAACGAAATCGGAACGTTCGCGAAGCCCTTCGCATCCAGCATCCGCCGGCAGGCCTCGATCTGTTCAAGCGCGGGCCCCGGCATCGAGTAGCTGTGCAGCGAATAGAAGTCGAACGGCAGGTTGTCGCGCTTCACGCGGTCGACGAACTGGTTGAAAGCGCGGATGAAGCTGTCGGCCTGGCTCGCCACCTTCGCACCGGGGTCGGCCTCGAACTTCGTCGCCGAATAGAATCCGCTCGACCCATAGCCGCCAATCTGAAGATGGGGGAAGCAGGTCTTGAGATGGCGCGACGCGACAGCGTAGAAATCCATGAAGGTCTCAAACGGCGCGCGCCAGAGCGGATTCATCTTCGGGTCGGGATGGTTCTCGGGCTCGTTCCAGATCTCCCAGCGCGAGATATTCCATTTGTACCCGTTCGCCCAGCCCTCGGTGTAGTGGCGGATCACATGCTCGGCGATGCGCGCCCACTTCGCATAGTCCTTCGGCGGGGCGGCATGGTAGCACTTGCCGCCAATTGCGGACCACTCGATCGTGACACCGAGACGGTAGTACGGCTCGACGCCATTGTCGACGAGCCCCTTCAGGAGTTTGTCGGTGTAGAAGAAGTCGTAGTTCTCGGCCTTCGTCTCGTCGGCGTCGAAGTCGCGGAAGACGTTCGGTATGTCGACGAAGAGGTTCTTGCCGTAAACGCCGCCGACATCATGGAGACGCGAACAGGGAACACCGGCCTTCTTGAGCCAGGCAAACATGCCGGTATCGCTGTGGCCGGTGATCGGCGGCTGACCGACGCCGTTCACTGGCTTCACCGGGCCCATCTTCACGGCGAAGTCAACGGTGACGGAAGGTTTCGCGCCCAGCGCCGCATCCGCCTCGAGGACCTCGCGGATGCGCTTCGCGTACGCCGGGCCCATGGCGCGCATCCCATCGTCGTTCGGATGGCAGAAGTCGTGCGTAAGCTCGACGTCATGCGGGAGCATGCCCTCCTCGGCGAAGTAGTAGAGGTTGCGCCAAGACGCGGCGTCGGCGTTCTTGAGCTCCTCGTAGACCTTGCGCATCGCATCGTTGACGGCCAGACGCTTCGTGCCCGAGTTGCAGCCCTCACAAAGAAGGATCGGAGTCGTCGGCTTGAGGCGCTTCAGCTCGCGAAGGAATCTGGCGCCGTTCTCCGCGACCATCTTCGGATTCATGTTCCAGGCACAGTCGACAACGTAGACCGCCGCGTCTATCTCGGCCAGAAACGGCGCCATCTCGACCTCCATGCGGCCGTTGCCGGAGAAGCCAAGATCGATGTAGTCGCGATCGAGTTCGCGCTGGGCGATCGAGGTGAATGCCAGGCCCGGGCGCGACGCACAGCCACCGTGGACAATCGAAGTTCCGTAGTGTACTACGGGCTTTTCGTGTCCCTTCGGGAACCCAAGCGGCTCGAACGTCCCACCCACGGGCACGCCCACCTTGAGCGACTCGATCTGCGCACGGATCGGAAGGAGGATCATTCCCTCCGCCCCTGGCGTCCATCCAAACTCGGCGACACCGGGCTGCGGCGCCTTGCCGCCGTTGCCCCAATAACGCTTGTTGCCGCGGAACGTCCAGCCCACCGCGTTCTTTTCGTAGACGTCGATGCCGATAAGACCAGCCGCCGGAATGAGCGGGTCGGTGGCGTTCTCGTTCCGCACCTTCCACTCGACGCGCAGCTTGTCCACACTGGCCCGAAAGCGAATGAAGAGTCCAGTCGAATCGTGGGCCATGTTCCATATCGGAGAACGCACTGCGTCCTTCGCCCGCACGGGCAGACGGCAGTAGAAGGTGTCGACGTCCGAGAAGCCTCGTCCGCGCACCTGAAGCGCATCCTTCTCATACCAGGTCCAATCCGCCGCCGCAAGAGGAATCGCGGCAAGCACCACCGAAGCAAGTAGCAGTCTCATTTCACAACCTTTCAACAATTTAACCATTTAACTATGCAAGGGTTTTCGCAAGGCGTCTGGTCAGTTCGTCGACATTGGCGCGGGTGGGGTCTACGGAAGTGGCAATGGCGTCGTGCAGCTTCACGCGCCACGCGATCTTTCTGTCGCCAACGTCGAACCAGCGCTGTCCGCGCGCCAGAACGGGAGGATCGCAGTCAAGCGTCACCGGCAGAACCGGAGCCTGGGCGTGAAGCGCTATCCAGGCCGCGCCGCGGCGCATCGGCGCCCTCGCACCGTCGCCATCGCGGCGCGTGCCTTCGGGGAACACCACCACCGACACGCCTTGCGCAAGCGAGGCGACTGACGTCTCCAGCACGGAACATGCGTCTTCGTTGACGATGAACGCGCCCTTCACGATGGCCGAATAGAAGAAATTGGAACGGGCGGCCAGCTTGGCGATCGCCGTCGAGTCGGGCAGAAGCGAAACCAGTATCACCACGTCGATTAGTGAAACATGGGGCGATGCCACCACCATCCCCTTCGCGGCGGCCAGTCGCGCACGATCGGCGGGAGATATCTCTACCCGGAAGAGCCCAAGCAGGTCGGCGGCGAACACGAAGAAACGCCACGCCAGACGCACCGTGCGCCGCATCGCCCGCGTGAACCCGAAAATACGGAGCGGGGGGAACACCAGGAATCCAATCACCAGCGACCCGAGCGCGAAGCCGGCGAAGAACAGGGCGGCCAGCGCCGAGCGCGCCGCCCGAACAGTCCAGACGCGAAAGGTCACGTGCACTTCCGCCCCCGCGTCAGCGCGAACCACGACGAGCGGAACTCCTCTGCTCCGCCGCGAAGGAAGCACACCAGGTCGTCTGGACCGGCCGGCGGAGAATCGGCATGGCACGGGTTCAGCGCGGCCACCATCTCCCCCGCACCGACGATCACGGCGAACGCCACGGGGGAGACAGGGTCGGGATAGTCGGGAAGATACGCCTCGGGCGTGGATTCCTCCGCGTAGACGAAGAGCGCCTCGCGTTCAAGCGCCATGGCCTCCAGCAGACCGCATTCGAACGAACGGGCGCGGCCCGCGATTGCGGTGTAGGATTCGCGATTGCCGGTGAGTACGGACCATGCCCCGGGCGCGGCATTGTGCACCGACGACGAGAAGCCGGCGGGCGACATCTCGCCGTCGTCGTGGAAGCGGCGCATCAGCTTCTCTGTCACCCCAATCTCGCCATGGCGGGAGGCGAAGACCACCGGCAGTGAACGTTCGGGGCAGACCGCGTGCGCCGCATGGAGCGCGGCACGCTCAAGCAAGGTCATGCGCCGCCGGTCCAAGGGAGGTACAAAGGACACATCGGGGCGTTCATCCGGTGCGGATGGTCTCCACAGACACCACTTACCAAACGCAACCATCCCCAGACACCCTCTTCCTCTTCCGCTAAAGCGCTTCCCGGCTCACTTCTTCACGGCCGGCAGCCGGCGCCGACGGTGATTGGCGAAGAAGCGCGACACCGCCACCAGCAGGCAGGTGAAGGCGAGCATCAGCGTGGACAGCGAATTGATGACCGGCATCTGCTTCGAGTGCTTGATCATCGAGTAGATCTTGAGCGGTAGGGTGTCGGCCCCGGGACCGGTGACGAAGAACGTGATCACGAAGTCATCGATCGACAGCGTGAAAGCGAGCAGTCCACCCGCGATGATACCCGGCAGCAGGATCGGCAGCGCCACCTTGAAGAAAGCGTAGATGGGGCCGGCCCCCAGATCGTAGGCGGCCTCCATCACCCGGTCGTCGAAATCCTGCAGGCGAGCCAGCACGGTCATGGTCACGTAGGAGACGCAGAACGTGGTGTGGGCGACCCAGATGGTGAAAAGACCGCAGCCAACGCCGATCGCGGTGAACATCATCAGAAGCGAGATGCCCATGAGGATCTCGGGCATCACCAGCGGCGTGTAGATGAGACCGTAGTGGGTGGTCTGCAGACGCCCCTTCCATCGGTGGAGCGCCAGCGCCGCAGTCGTGCCGATCGCGCATGAGGCGATGGTGGCGCCGGCGGCAACGATCAACGAACGCTCGAACGCCTCCCAGATCGCGCGGTTCTGCGAGGAGAACAGCACCTCGTACCACTTGAAGGTGAAGCCGGACCACTCGCCGCCGAAGCGGGAGGCATTGAAGGAATTGACGATGAGGACGACTATCGGCAGATAGAGGAACACCAGCACCAGCATCAGCACGATAACCGCGAACTTGCTGTGCTTCATGCCGCGCCTCCGCTAAGCTTGCGCGCAGTGGCCTCGGCGAGCCGCTTCGCCTCGCGGGCATCCTGGCGCTTGATGAGCCATGCCACCCAGGCGAGCGGCACGAGAACCGACATTCCCATCACCGCCGCCAATGCGGATGCGTGCGGCAGATTGCGGTCGGGGAACGTGCGCTGGTAGATCTTGTTGCCAATGAGCTCCGAGTTCTTTCCGCCCACAAGATCAGGAATGACGTACGAGCCAATTGCCGGGATGAACACCATCAGCACCGCGCTCACCACTCCGCGCCTCACCCCCGGAAGGAATATCTTGCGGAAGGCGAAGAAACTGCGCGCGCCAAGATCGCGGGCCGCCTCGAGCAGCGAGAAGTCGAACTTCTCGGCGGCGGTGTAGATCGGCATTATGGAGAACGGGAGAAACGAGTACACGCTGACCACGAGAATCGCGCCGGAATTGTAGTTGAGCGAGGTCTCGGCGTTCGCAAGCCCAACCGCGATAAGCAGATGCTGCAGGAAACCCTCGGGGTTGAGCAGAGTGCGCCAGGCGAACACGCGCACTATGAAACTCGTCCAGAACGGCAACATGATCAGCCCCGCCACCACGGCCCGCCATTTTCTGGGCAGCCGCGCTATGGAGTAGGCGCACGGCAGCGAGAGAATGATGCAGATGAAGGTGGTGGCCGCCGATATCCAGATGGTGCGCCACACGAGCTCCTTGTACGGCGTGCGCACAACGGCCCGCCAGGTCTCGATCGAGAAGCCGCCGGAGTATCCGCCATCGGACGATGGCGAGTGGAAGGCGATCGCGAGCACAATCAGCGTGGGGATGAAGAAGAACAGAGTCAGCCACGCGAACGAGGGAAGCGTGACCAGCCACTCGGTCCAGCGGCGCGAGCTCGGGCCGGAGCTCATTGCACGTGCTCCTTCGAGACTGGCGGAGCCTGGATGAGCGAGGCGTCGACCGGCGAGAAGTTCTCTATCATGTAGCCGTCGTCAGGATGCCACCACATGTAGACACGGTCTTTCCAGGTGATGGTTTCCTGGTCGAGCAGGAAGCGGGAGTGCGGCTTTAGCGCCGATACGCCAAGGGCACCGCTCTTGACCCAGTACTTGGTGTAGACGCCCTGGTAGATGACGTCGGTCACCTCGCTGGTGAACACGTTGATGCCGGCCCCCTTCTCGGGCGGCGGCGGATTGAGGGTGATGCGGATCTTCTCCGGGCGCACGGAAAGATGCACCTTCTGGCCGGCGTCGAGCTTCTTGTCGTTGTATGCGCTCACCATACCGAGACCGTCAACCGAAATCGTGCAGTAGTCGCCTTCGGCGGAAACGATCTCGCCGGAGAGGAAGTTGGTGTCGCCGATGAAGGCGGCGACGAATGAGGACACCGGCGCCTCGTAGATCTTGGCCGCCGTGTCCAGCTGCTCGACGTTGCCGCGGTTCATCACCGCGATGCGGTCGGAAAGCGACATCGCCTCGCCCTGGTCATGGGTGACGTACAGGAACGTGATTCCCACCTGGTCGTGGATGGTGTCGAGCTCCAGCAGCATGTGCTGGCGCAGCTTGAGGTCAAGCGCGGCGAGGGGTTCGTCGAGCAGGAGAACCTGGGGACGGTCCACGAGCGCGCGGGCAATGGCCACACGCTGCTTCTGGCCGCCGGAGAGCTGGCTGGGATACTTCCAGGCTTGGTCCGACATCCGGATCATGTCCAGAATCGCGTCTACCTTCTCCTCCACCTCCGCCTTCGGCAACTTGGCCAGGCGCAGGGAGAAGGCAATGTTGTCCCAGATCGTCATGGTCGGGAACAATGCGTAGTTCTGGAATACAGTATGGACGCGCCGCATGTTGGGCGGTGCGTCCGTAATATCCTTGCCATCGAGATAGATGCGGCCTGAATCAGGGCGCTCGAAGCCGCCCACCATTCGCAGCAGAGTCGTCTTGCCGCAACCAGAAGGACCAAGAAGGGAGAAGAACTCCCCCTTCTTGACCGAGAACGACACGTCATCGACGGCAGTCAGCGCGCCGAAGCGCTTGGTCACATGGTCAAAGACCAGAAATTCGTTCGTCAACTCTCCGATCCTCCTTCAGCGGGGGCTCAGGGAGTGACCCAGACCTGCGTGGACTGCTGCTCGTAGTGGCCAGGCTGCCAGGTGCGCACCACGGCACCGTTGGGAGCGGTCTGATCAACATAGCGACCCTCGACCCACACGTTCTGCACGCGGGTCTCGTAGTGGCCGGCGGCCACGACGGGCTGCTGCACCACAACCGGCGCGGGCTGCGCGACGACGACCGGCGTAGGGGCAACCACAACGGGCGCGGGAGGAGGAGGAGGAGGAGGAGGCGTAGCTCCACCCAGCGCGGCACCAATGGCCCCGCCAATGAGACCCGCTCCGATGGCCGCGCCCACTGCCGAACCATGGTGATGGTGATGGTGATGGCCGGCGAAGGCGGGCGTCACAAACGCAAGGGCGGCGGCGAAGACGATAAGCGACTTGATGATCTTGTTCATGGTTGTTCTCCTGTTGAATTGTTGAAGTTAATGGGTTAGGTGGCCGAGAAGGTCAGAACTGACTGCGTCCGCAACACTTTTTATACTTTTTCCCGCTTCCGCACGGGCAGGGGTCGTTGCGCCCCACCACCGGCGAACCGGCGGACATGGCGCTGGGCGGCGGATTGCGCACCGCGTGCACCTCGCGTCCCGAGACCTGGCTCATCATGGAGGCGAACACATCCGCCACCGCCTTGTTGCGCTCCTCCGGCGTGGTCGGCGCGGAAGCGCTCGCCGTCCGCTCGACCGGCGCCGCGACCGGTGCCGGGGCCGGCTCGGCCTCAACGGAATCGAACTCCTCGGCGTTGGTCA
>JAZRXT010000010.1:0-19804 GCA_045600365.1 Kiritimatiellia bacterium
CACCTGGTTTATGGCGACCACGCCCTGCTCCTTAAGCACGCTGCCAATGTCTTTGTTCAGTGCCTTCGAGGCCAGTTCCCCCGAGTTTCCCTCGGATATGACACGCCATTCGAGATCGGCGGCGACAACTTTCTCAGTCTGTGTGCCGTCCACGACAACATTCTTTCCGTAGTTGTAGTAGATGACGTTGCGGAGTCCCCCTTCACGTTCCACCAGAAACAGCTGACACGGCCAAAACCAAAAACTGTCAACGTCAATTCCAAGTTGCCTAAGCGTTCCGTTAGTGATAGCATAGCTACACCAATCCATTCCATCAGAATAATGATATTCAGCCTCCGAAAGCACATAGCGGGCGCCCCCATTGCTCAACTGGAATCTAAAAGGCAGCAGCTTCAGGCGGTCATCACCCCACATCCCTTTGTTGAATTCGAGCCGCGAGTAATACGACTTGACCAACTCGTGGCCCTCGGTTATGGATATTTCCTTCAGTTCCACCCCTATGGCGGCATGAACAACGACAAACAAGGCCAATGCTACAATGCGATTCATTTTACTCTACCTCCGTGAGCTGTGCATGGGACAAGACATAATTTGGATTGACTGTGTTGGAATGAAAAATCCACGTTCCCCCATGAATCAACTTTGTATCAAACATATAACAGTGGACCCCTCCTCATCCCATCTCCACCTAGCTTACAATTGAATTTTCACCACGCGATCGGAGTCTGTCCGTTCGCCTCCAGATAGGCGTTGGCGCGGGAAAACGGCTTCGAGCCAAAGAAACCACGATAGGCCGAAAGCGGGGATGGATGGGGCGACTCGATCACCAGATGGCGCCGGCGATTGATGAACGCGCCCTTGCGTTGGGCATAGCTGCCCCAGAGAATGAAGACCAGATGCTCGCGCTTCTCCGCCAGCTGCCGCACGACTGCGTCGGTGAACAACTCCCATCCCCTTCCCTGGTGACTGCCGGCCTGGTGCGCCTTGACGGTAAGCGTCGCATTCAACAGCAGCACGCCCTGATCTGTCCAGGAGAGTAGATCGGGAATGGCAAGATGATTGTTCGATTGTTCGATTGTTCGATTGTTTGATTGTCCAGCCGAAGGACAGTCCGTCGCGAGTTCCGTCGCAATGTTGACGAGCGAGGGCGGCGTCCTGATTCCCGGCGGAACGTAGAAGGCAAGCCCCTGCGCCTGGCCAGGCTCATGATAGGGATCCTGCCCGAGAATGACGACCTTGACCTGGTCGAACGGCGTACGGTTGAAGGCATTGAAAATGTATCTGCCGGGCGGATAGACTGGACCGGCCGCATACTCGCTCTTCACAAAGGCCGCTAGACGGGCGAAGTACTCACTCGCGAATTCGTCCGCCAGCACGGCCTTCCACGAGGGTTCGATCTTGACGTCCATGACGTTGTCACCTCATCTCGGCGGCGCGGCCATCAGGTCGTCAAGTACGGCGGCAATGCGCTCACGCGGCCACTCGGGCACAAACGCCATCGCCGCGTGCGGGCCGTTCGGATCTTCCGTCCACACGTTGCCGCCCTTGTCGTCCGTCATCGTCATCTTGCCGCGCACGAGCCGGAAGAAGCTTCCCGGCCCCCTCACGGCCCCCAGCACACAGGACTGGTCGAAGCAGTTGTGGCCGTCCTTCGTGTCGTTGACGAAACGCTTGGTAGCAATGGCCTCAGCCGTCGTCGGACATTTCTCTGCCGGCTTCAGGCACGTCGCGAAGATGTCGCGCACGGGATTGCGGTTGTCGGGAAGCGCGGCCGCCTTGCGTCCGGCATAGATGTAGCCGCCGAACCAGAAGTCGTTGATGACGACCGGCGACGGCCAGTTGTCGAAGACGTACTTCGACGACGGGCCATCCTCCTTCAGGTTGAATTCGTGTCCGCGTGGAAGCGCCCCGCCCATCACATACCATGCCGCCACCTTCGCCTTTACGAGCGCCGGGCCGTCCAGGGGCGAGAACCTGTCGCCCTTCGACTGGAGAAGCTTGCGGAGATTGGTGAGAAAGCCCGTGGTGACGATGGTCACGCTGTGGTCTGGCTGGGCGGCAAGCACCTTGCGATAGATCTCCGTCGCATCCGGCGAATCGTTGGAGCTGCGGTATTTCCACCACCCGGGATAGCGCTTGAGAAGATTCTCGTACTTGATGTGGGACCGACGCGCGGGATTTTCCGAACCACCGCCGACGCCGTCCTTCTTCACCGCGCCAACCGGGATGGAGGGACGCCCGTAATAGTGGTTCAGGAGCTCAATCGTGCCGACCGACGCATTCGAGTGCGTCGAACTCACCGTCGCCAGAATCTCGCACTCCCCAGCATCGGCCAGCTTGTGCAGAACGGCCATCGCGCCCACATCGTCGTAGTCGCCGATCATGTCGGAGTCGAAGATCACCTTCTTGGGCGAAGCATACGGCTTCCCCTGGCCGAGGTTCTCCGGCCAAGTGCGCTCTAGACCAAGCGCGTCCTGCGCCGCCTGCCAGATTTCCGTAGCGGAGTCGCGGTGTTCGGACGGCAACAGCCGCACCCCCTTGAGGAACTTCATGCAGTCCGCCGGGCGCTTGAGCTTCAGCAGAGCACGCGCATGGGCAATCTCGAGCGGATTCACGCCCGGATACTTTGCGATGTACGCCGTGGTCTCGCGCAGCATCGACTCAAAGTCGCCAGCCGTCTCGAAGTGGACGGCGAGCTGGCGTCCCACGCGCCAGCCGTCGCCCAGCTTCTGCGCGCGGCGCAGGTCGGCGAGGCGGCTTGCACCGTCCCGCCGGGTAGCACGGTACTGGTAGAAGACCGACTCGTCGGGTTCGTTCCCGCAGCTGTTGAGCAACTTGTCCGCCTCGGCGTCGTAGCCGAAAAAGGCGCCAAGCACGGCAAGAAGGTAGCGGAACTTCCAGTGACCATCCTCCCGCACCGCCCGCCGCAGCGCCGGAAGCGTCTCGCGGCGGAACGGGAACACTCCCGCCACGGGCAGATGCTTCGCCGCCGCCCAGTCGCCGAGGCGCACCTTCGCGATGATCGAATCACCCGCAAGCGCGAAGAGCTCGCGCGCCGGTTCGGCGAGGCCGCTCTCCTCGTACCACGAGCCAAGCTCCAGCAGCGTCTCGGTCGGCAGTTCGTTGCGGATCATATGCGTGAACGCCGCCCCCTCGCGCACGTACCGAAGCGCATGCCAGAGCGGGAAGCGCGCCAGCTCCGGCACCTCGGGGCGACCCGAGGAGGCTCGCGACGAAATCGCCTTCACCAGCAGCGCATCGAGATTGGCGGAGTTCACGTCGAGCGCCTTCACTGCCGCCACCAGGGCATCGGCTCGCCTCCCCTCCCGGAGATATCCACGCGCCACCAGCGCCAGTGCGGCCGAACGCCACCGCGGGTCGAACGCAGCGACGCCGAACCGCTCGCGGGCCGTCGCCTGGTCGCCCTCGACGAACGCGGCGAAGCCGTCGAGATAGTTCGCCTCGGCGTCGTATGCATCTAGCGCAAGCGAGCGGCGGCAGAGATAGTGCACCGCCGCATAGTCACCGCGGCGGAACTCAAATGACGCAAGGGCGTTCAGCGCGGGAGCGAGGTTCGCGTCCAGCGCAAGCGCCTGGCGAAGCTCGGCCGCGCCCTGCACGTCGTAGCGCTCGCGCAGATACTGCACGCCGCGCACGCAGTGACCCCAGGCGGAATTCCAGTCGAAGTCCTTCGGCGGCTCGACCGGGCGCGTCACCGGCAGCTTCGACTTCAGACTGCCGTCAATCGCGGCGCGGTCGCGCACCGGGCCCCACTGTTCGGTGAAGAACTTGGTATCGCCGGCGGCGAAGGTCGGATGCCGGAACGGAGTGCGGCAGGCGCCCAGGAGTGGCTGGTTGAAGCAGAGCCCACTCTGGAGCTCGGTGTACTGTCCGTCGGCATCGGTGAGCAGATCCTCCCAGATGCCACCTTCCCGCGAGAGCGCCCAGAGCCAGATCTTGCGCCCGAACTTCTCGTAGGCGAGCGAACGGTGGTAGCTGCCGAAGCCGGCCTCTGGCCACCAGACGGCATAGAAGCCGTTGTCGCCGGGCAGCACATGATACGACTTGTTTCCCCCGAAGGCGTTCAGCGAATAGCGGTCGACACGGCGTCCCCCCGCGTCCACCGGCCAGGCACGGCTTTCGATCTCGCCCTCGTGCCCGATGACGTCGCGGCCGGGGAAGACGAACTCGGGATCGCCGCGCACCGAGTAGGCGGCGTTCATCCAGTGATAGAGCGGCTGGGGGAGCCCGGAGGCGTTGAACCAGCTCACCGATGTCTCGAAGCAGTCGGAATCAACGCCGAGGCGAACCTCCACCTGCCAGAGCGTGCGCGTGATGTACTCTGGCGCGGAAAGGATGCAGCTGACGCTTGCGTCGCCATTCGTGCGCACGCACCAGTCCACCGGCGTCGATGACGACGGGGCGTGGCCGAGAACGCCGAAGTTGTATTCGATGCCGCCCGAGACCCAGGGCCCGCGCATCGCGATGTCGCGGAACTTAAGCACGTGGTTGTGGTAGAGGAAGTCGCGCCGGGCCACCTTGTCGAAGGCAGACCACACCTTGCCGCCCACCTCCGGCAGCAACTGCACGCGGATGCGGTCGTTTTCCAGCGTCACACAGCGCCAGCGCCGGAAGACGCCATCGTGCGAGGATCCATCATAGCGAAAGTACGGATAGCGCCGCTCGGTCGTGGCCGGAACCGGATCGGGATCGCCGAACGGATAGGTCTTGATCTCGACGTCGCCCACCGAACACCACGCCGCCGCCAACAATAGCAATGAATGCATTTCACCGCTCCTCTAATACATAGTTGAAAGACTTTAGTTCGCCGCTCCACGCTCCACCGGGAAGCTCCACGTGCGCGTCGACGGCTTGCTCCGGATCGAGATTGGAGATCACGTACAGGCGCCGCCCATCGGCCCGCTGCCAGTAGCTCGCCTTCACCGATTCGGGAGTGGTGGCAATGCCGTTCTCCCAGTAGGGATGGAACACCGCGTCGGCGAAGCCGAAGGCGTCCAGCCGTCTCCAGACCGGAGCAAACTCCCCAAGCGAGGCAAAGCCGCAGGGGCGCACGGTGACGTTGTGGGCAAGCGAAACGGCGAGCGCATTCGCATAGCTCCACTGGCCGGGAATCGTGTAGGCGAGGAACTCAGCCGCCGGACCATGGTTGACGCCCATGAACTCGGCGCGGAACACGTCGGGGCGCATCACGGCCTTCGGACTGAACGCCTTCTGACACGCCACCTGCTCGCCGTCCCAGTAGGAATGGGCAAAGGCGAGCGTGGCCGGGCACAGGTAGCCGCTCTGGTGCGCGTCGATGCGGCCGCCACGCGCGTCCACGAACTCGTAGAGCTCTCGCATCATCCTGCGCACGGCGAAGATCGGATAGGTGGCGTGGAGTTTTCCCCCTGCGTCGCGCCAGCCACATCCGTGCCGCTCATTCGCGCAGGCACGCGGCATGATCGTGCCATCGAGGTAGAAACCGTCGAGGCCGAGCGTCTCGTACGCCCGCTTCGCCCTGGCGAGCCAGGTCTCGGCGAAACGCCCGGCGTAGCACACGCGGTAGTCGCGCTGGCCGGGGGCACGATACCAGAAGCTCACGGGGCGTCCATCCGCCTGGATGCTGATCGAGTCGTCGAAGAGCTCACCCCACTTCGGGTCAAGCGGGGAAAGCTCGAAGCCCTGGTACACGAGCGCCTTGATGCCGCGCGCATGGCACTTGTCGACGATCGCCTTGAACGCCGGCTGCGGCGTCGCGTTGTTCTGCACGGGGATCCAGTCCTCGTGGAAACAGATCGTCCTCACGCCGGCACGCTGGGCGGCGTCAAGCGAGCCGTCGACATCGTCGTCGGGGAAGGCGCGCTGGGAGGTCCACCACACTTCGGGGCGCTTCACCCCGGAAATGCCGATGCCCATTCGCGGCGAATGCATGGTGTGAGAGGCGTGGAAGTTCGCGCACGGTCTCGCCGGCGTGGCCTCGAAGCCGAAGACGAACGTGCGCGGCAGTTCGAACGTCTGGTCCGCAAGGCGGATGCGCAGAAGCGTGACGGCGGGGCCGGGGACGATCTCGATGACGCGCCCCGGGGCGGCAGTCAGGAACTTCTCGTCCGACTCGCAGAACCAGGAGAAGCCGGCCTTCTCGTCGCCGATCCACGCCACCGGACGGAACGGCCAGGCAATCGGGCCGGTGATCGAGCCGACGTTCTCGATTCGCGCCCAGCTGCAGGGCGAGTAGTTGAAGAACTTCGCAAAGTCCGCGCGGAGCGGAATCTCCAGCCACGCCTTCGTCAACTTGCCGCAATTCGCGTCCGGTCCCGGCACGAAGGCGAGCGACACCTTCGCCATGCCGTCGAACTCGACGCGGACGACCGCGTCGACGGCGGCAACGCACGACTCGCAGAAACCGCAGATGGTCACACTCTCGTCATCGCGCTCCTGCACGAAACTGCCGCCGCGGATCCAGGCGATCTCGTCGCCCTTCTCGTCCGCGCACACAACCCGCATGGGGCCGGTCGTGAGCGTACGGCCGAGCGACGTCACCGCCACCGGCAGCGCATTGGAGGCAAAGGCGTATTCGCGGCCCCACACGCCGACCTTCGTGCCGTCGAGCGTCGGCGGCGCCCAGGGCCGTGGCACCGCGTAGCCGGCAATCGCCGCGACGGCGAGGCCCGCCGCAATCATCATCTTCATTTTCATCGCCCTTGCAGTCTAGTTGATTGGGAATCCCGGGGCGGAGTAGTACGGCGAGGAGAACACGAGACCTTCGTCCGTGATCAGATTCACCAGCGCCTCGTTGACCGTATCGGGAAGACGCACCGAGGCTTCGCCCTTGGCGTCGAAACGGTCGACTGGCCGCGTCTTCCAGTTGCGCTTCGCCCTTTGCACCGAAGCGGACTCCTCCGAGTAGAGCAGTTCCGCCCGCACGACCGTGCGCCCGTTCGGCGCGAATCTCACCGTCATCACGCCGTCTTTCACCGCCGACGAAAGGATGCGGACGATATCAGCCCCGCCGCGCGCATAGTGGTCGGCGAATGCGAGAATCTCCGCCGGGGCCTCGCCTACCGCGCCGTGTCCGTGGGCCATGCGAAGGCGGGTGCAGAACGCCTGCGGACCCCGTGCGAGCTGCGACGAGAAGAGCACGCCCCAGAGCGGGAAGGCAAAGTCGTTCGTGCCGTCCACCCAGAGAATCGGACACTTCGCGTAGGGCAGGAACACGCTCGGATCCCACTGCGCCCCCCAGCGGGCCGCGTTGGGCCGCTTGTGTTCGAAACCACCAGGAACGTGGTTGTAGCCGCAGCCGTAGACTGGCACGGCATAGGCGAACCGATCGTCCGCCGCCGCGAGAATGCAGGTGAGGAACCCGCCCCAGGAGATGCCGGTGACGCCGATCGAAGACGTGTCGACACAGTCAAGCGAACGCAGGAACGAGTGGCTCAGCATCGACACGGCAACCGCGTGATACGTCCACTGGTCCTTGATCGGTTCGTCCAGCTGATCTAACCCGCCCCAGCCGTGAGGGCCGCCGTCAGGATTGTCCATCCACTCGCGGGGCCCGGTCTGGATTGGCAGCGACCCGCAGTTGTCGACGGCCACCGCGGCGTACCCACGGCGTACCCAGAGCCGCACCCACTCGGGATAGGCCGTGCCGAGGCCACCATGCACCAGGACTATCCCAGGCACCTTCTTTTCCTTTGACGCGCCCTCCGGAATTCCGTAGAATGCGAAGCATCTGGTGGGTTTGCCCCGGTACGGAACGCCCTCGATCCAGATTGGAGTCACCTCGCCCTTGAACGGACTCTGCCAGTTCTCGGTCTTCGGCGTCTTGTATAGTTCCGCGCGGTTCCAGATGGTCGCGGGGTCGCGCGGGGTCGGTGTTTCTACGGCCGGGGCGGGCGCGCCGAACAGCAGTTCCGGCAACGCCACGCCAACGACGGTGAGAATGGGGATGATCAGCTTTTTCATGGCCGTGCCATATTCGCGCTTCTGGCGTCAGAGCGGCATACCACTGGAGAGGAGCGTGGTCTTGTGAACCGCGATGTCGTGGTCGTAGGTGTCGGGCACCGGGAGTTCGCCGCGTACGATGCGCGCCAGCTCCCGCAGCTGTTCGGCGTAGCGGTCGGCCTGTACGCCGAAGTCGACGATGTGCTCGCCCTTGGCGTAGACGACCTTGCCGGTGGCGGCGTCGATGGCGTCCTGCACGAGATTGAGCTTCAGCTTGAGGGCCTTGCCGTCGAAGCGCTCGATCGGGCAGAGGTCGATCGACCCCTTCGTGCCGTCGATGCGCAGCCGGCGGCTGCCGCCGGGCGCCTTGCTGCAGGAACGGATCATGGCCATTCCGTGCTTCCACTCGAGAATGGCGGCTCCATTGGTGAACGGTGCACGCTGGAAGCGGGCGTCGAGCGGCGTGGCGGCGCCGGCGGATGCGGGAGAGGTAAGCTGCACGGGGTGGGCAACGGGAACCATGTCGCCGAACATCGGCAGAATGAAGTCCACCAGGTGGCAGCCAAGGTTGTACATCAACCCGCCGGCAAAGGAGGAAATGTAGGGTTCGTACATGTCGCTGCCGTAGCAGTGATTCATATCCGCCTCGACGAAGTTGACCTCGCCGATCCACTTCTCGCGCACGGCGCGCTGGCAGAACTTCACCGCCGGGTTGACCCGGAACATGTAGCCGATCTGAAGCGGGATGCGGGCCTGACGGCAGATCTCCACCACCTCGACGAACGGGGCCAGACGCTGTCCGCACGGCTTGTCGAGATGCATCGCGAGCCCATGCTGGGCACACGCCTTCGCCACGGGGATCAGATCGTCGTTCGTAACCTCCACCAGGACGCAGCCGATCGAACGGTCGGCCCAGACCTGTTCGGGCGTCAGGCGCGGAACGCCGTCGTAGATCTTGAAGTTTCTCTTCTCTGCCAGGGTCTTCGAGGCGGTGTCGTCGACGATGCCCACCAGTTCGAAATCGTCGGGCAGCTTCTTCAGCGAGCCGAACTTGCCATCGGCGTGCTCATGCCGCATGCCCCACTGGACAACGCGCACCTTCTTCCGGTCGCGAATGGGGGCCCAGGGCCCGGGCGCGGCGGCGCGATCGGTGGCACAGCCGGCAACGGCGGCAGCTGCTGCTGCAAGCATGAAGTCTCTACGGTTCATCGGTTCCACTTTGTTTTCCTTTCGTTTCAATGCACTGGACGAAATAAACCGGGTGCGGACCCTGTCGGGGGCGCGAGTTCCGGGCGGGAACGATGGTCATAGTGCATTCTGAGCACCATGACCTTCTCGCTGGCCACGCCGTCGCCGTCGGAGACGAGCAGCAGGACGAGGGATCCATCGGCGAGGGTCGGCCCGAAGCATATTCCCTCGTATCTCGCGTCCCCCACCCCGCGCTCGAACAGCAAACGCTTCTTGACCGGTACGAAATCCGCGTCGCCCAGAGACATCCATCCTCTGATGTCGGTGGCGTCGGCGACATCGACCAGACATATCCTTATGCGGAAGCAGGTGGAACGAGAGGCCTTCTCCCGCTCGAGGACGACGATCCGTCCGTCCGGCAGCACCGCGATACTGGAGACGCCATTGCGCCCACGGCGGCGCAGATCCACGCCACCGGAACTTTCCGGGCGGTACGCCCACTGTCCGGACAAACGCCATTTCCCCGCCATGTCCTTTCGCGAGAAGCGGGTGAGGCGCACGAACTCGCACTTCCCCGGCGCCGCCGTGCCATCGGCGGGCAGCTCGACTTCATTGCAAGTCCATAGGTCCAGACCCGATGGCGATATCTCCAGCGCCTCCAGACCATGGTTGCTTTTGATGCCGATGAAGCTCGCGGGCAGCTCCACCTTTTCACCGATGGTGCCGGTTCCGGGAACGAACTCGAATACAGAAGGACTGTCCTCGTCGCTCAGCCATAGGCTGCCGCGCAGCGAATCGTTCGCCACGCCCTCCAGGTCCACCCCGCCCGGAACCTTCATGATCGAAACCACCTCGCAGCCGGCGAGTCGACCGGTTTCGCGATCCACGGGCATTTTCAGCGAATAGAGCTGGCCGCAGGAGTCGCCGACCGACCAGTACATGTCGTCGCCGGCATACGAAAGCCCGCTGAGGCCCTCGGGGCGCACAGGGCGCTTGATCTCGTGCACGTATTCCACCCTGCAGTTTTCTGCGCGGCCGCGAAGCGCCGTTATCCGGGCAAGATCGGCGGCGAATCTGCGCGAGAACACGCCCGAGCCGTGGCGGTTGAGATGGTTGCCGTCGTGCCAGCACTCGGCTGGAAGATCGAGGGAGAGATAGTCAAGATACGGTACGCCAAGCCGACGCGCCACCTCGCGGACGGACTTGGAGAAGTCCGCCAGTTTCCCGGGGGCTATCATCTCCCGCAGCTGCCGCGACAGCGGCATGGTGGTGATCACCGGCTCGGCGCCGGCAGCGCGAACGAGACCTGCGGATTCGGACAGTATGGAGAAGATCGGCAGCTCCAGCCTGGCAGGGTCGCGCCGATTCACGCGATCCGCCTTTTCCCGCGTATCGGACATTGCCCGCTCGCGATAGCGTGGCTCGAGGAATCCCCTCTCCTTGCCGGGGTCGAAGGCGCCGGCCATGGAGCTTCGCCACTTTTTTCCCCGCAGGATGGACTTGCGGAACTCATTGTACTTGCGCACGCAGACCACATCGCGCCAGATAGCCCCGATGGAGCCAAGTGGCCGCCGGTTCTTGGTGATGTGGTAGAAGTGGAGCAGGGAATGGACACGCCCGGCATTGAGCTCCGAAACTGGCCTGGGCGGCCGCGGCGGATTCTGCAGCGTCTCGTCCATATAGCCAACCTTGAGCGGCGAAATGTCCAGCAGCATGTACTTCAGCTTCCCGAGATTCGCCACCAGCAGATCGGAAAGGCGGAGAATATCCTGATCGCAGGTGGTGGCGGCGGTGCTGAAGTTGGCGAACGACGGAATCAGCGCGGGGTCAAGGGCGTCCTTGGTCTGGGAGTCACCGCAGACGGCCACGGTGGTACCGTCGGGCAGCTTCAGCGCCGCCGTGTAGCTGCGGTAGTCCATGAACACGACGTATGCAGTCCAGGCCACGCCCAGCAGGAGCGGGAACGCCGCGAAGAGGAATATTCTGGTCAGGAAGCGCTGCATGGTCAGAACTGGAAGTAGATGAAAGTCTGGGTGCCGGGGCAGTAGAACAGCACCACCCAGAACAGGGCGAAGTAGATCGGCCATCTGATGATGGTGCTCGACGGGAGAAGGGACAGCGCGTGCTCGCGATGGCGGGCGAACCATTCGACCACGGTCATCACGGCAATCGCCACCAGCGCAACCGGCAGCTCGCGGGGGAGCCCGTGCAGAACCGAGAACGACCTGGGATCGAACATCAGCGCGAACCAGCGGAAGGCCTCGCCCACGGACGGCGCGCGGAAGATCGCCCAGCCTATGACCGCCAGCACGAAGGCCGCGAGCATCCCGCGCAGCTCGCCCAGTGACGGCAGCCACCGGCTGGCGGCGACGTCGTCGAGGTTTCTGCGGTTGCTCCCACGCAGCAGGAGCGGAAGGAAGAGCACGGCATGGTAGAGCCCCCAGAGGACAAAGGTCCAGTTGGCGCCATGCCAGAGCCCGCTGACCAGGAATATGACGAAGGTGTTGCGGACACACTTCAAGGTGGAGCAACGACTGCCGCCCAGGGGGATGTAGAGGTAGTCCCGGAACCAGGTGGTGAGCGAGATGTGCCATCGGCGCCAGAACTCGGCGATGTCGCGGGAGAAATACGGGAAGGCGAAGTTTCGCATCAGTTTGACGCCGAAGAGGCGGGCGCAGCCGATGGCGATGTCGGAGTAGCCGGAGAAGTCGCCGTAGATCTGGATGGAGAAGAGAAAGACGCCGAGCCAGACCCCGAGTCCGTTGGAGGAGCCGTTCAGCAGGCCATCGGCCACCGATGCGCAGTTGTCGGCGACGACGCACTTCTTGAAAAAGCCCCACAGCATCCGGCGGCACCCGTCCACCGCTTCGTCGTAGCTGAATTCGCGCCTGCGTACGAACTGGGGCAGCAGATTGACGGCGCGTTCGATGGGGCCGGCCACCAGCTGCGGGAAGAAGCTGATGAAGGCGAAGAAGGCGATGGGATCCTTCACGGGGCGGAACTGGCGGCGATAGACGTCAACCGTGTACGACAGTGCCTGGAAGGTGTAGAACGATATACCCACCGGAAGCACCACCTTCATCTCCGGCACGTCCATTATTGCCTTCAGAAACGAGTCGACGAAGAAGTTGCAGTATTTGAAGTAGCCGAGTATTCCAAGGTTGACAACAAGAGAAACCGTCAGCAGCAGTCTGGACGGGCGTGCCTCCCAGCGCCGCAGCTCAATCAACCCGACCAGATACGACCACGCGCTGGTGAAGGCGATCAGAAGGAGGAACCGCCAGTCCCACCACCCGTAGAACAGGTAGCTGACGGCAATCACGAAAAGGTTCTGCAGCCGTAGCCATCTTCCCAGCAACCAGTAGCCGGCGAAGACGCAGGGCAGAAAAAGCAGAAACTCGAAAGAATTGAACAGCATGTTGGAAATCTGTGATTTTCACTAGGTTCAACAATTATAGCATAATCCTCGGTGCTAGGCAACAGATTTGAGCATTTGGCAGAGATCCCGCACCCTGGGGAAACGGAAGGGTCAGAGCTTATTGGCATAGTATCGCCGACATAGTAACTCTTGCCAGACAACACCTCTGCTGTGCGAGCCGACTGATCTGGTGGCAATATCGGCAATGCTCCATGAATCTCGTTCCCGTATGCGTGGCAGAATATCACAAGATCGATTGCTATGTCAACGTGTCAATGAGCTCTGACCCTTCTGCACCTTACTTATTTGGACTTCAAATCCACGGCGGTATTTGCTATACTATATTGCAGTATGAGCCACTTCCAGATATCAGGCATGAAAACCATTGCCGGCACCCACCGCGTGCCCGGCAACAAGAACGCCGCACTTCCCATGATCGCCGCGGCCCTGCTTACCGACGAACCCGTCATCCTCGAGAACCTACCCGACATCGCGGATGTCGAGCGGATGTTCGAATGCGCCGCGAAGTTCGGCGCAAAGGTGGTGCGCGACCATGCGGCGCGCACCGCGACAATCACCACCACGCGCCTGCGCACCGCGAGACTCGACCCCGCCCTTGCCAGGCAGATCCGAACCAGCGTGCTGTTCGCGGGCCCCCTCCTCGCGCGCGCCGGCACCGTCTCGCTGCCGCCGCCGGGCGGCGACGGCATCGGCCACCGTAGGCTCGACACGCACTTCGCCGGCTTCGCCGCCCTCGGCGCCAAGGTGCGCGTGGGCCGGCGCATGCTGTCGGTCAAGGCCCCCCGCGGGTTGACTGGCGCCGACATCCTGCTCGACGAGGCCAGCGTCACCGCCACCGAGAACATCCTCATGGCCACCGTGCTCGCCCGCGGACGCACCACGATCTACAACGCCGCCTGCGAACCACACGTGCAGGATCTCTGCGCCATGCTGGTGGCGATGGGGGCAAAAATCGAGGGCGCCGGCACCAACCGAATCATCGTGGACGGCGTGGAGAAGCTCCACGGCGCGACGGCACGGGTAGGGTGCGACTACATCGAGGGCGCCAGCTACCTCGTGGCCGCAGTGATCACCGGCGGCGAACTCACCCTCACGGAAATCGACCCTCCCGCCTTCGCGATTCTCGAAGGCACCTTCCGCCGGTTCGGCGTGCGCTGGACGGTCGACGCCGCCAACCGCACCCTGCACATGCCCGCAAGAAGGCGCAAGCGCATGGAATACGATCTCGGCGACGCCATTCCATCCGTCGCCGACGGCCCCTGGCCAATGTTCCCAAGCGATCTGATGAGCGTGCTCATCGTGCTCGCCACCCAGACCCGTGGCACCTGCCTCTTCTTCGAAAAGATGTTTGAAAGCAGAATGTACTTTGTGGACCACCTGGTCGGAATGGGGGCGCGAATAGTGCCATGCGATCCCCACCGGGTGGTGGTCACCGGCCCCACCCGCCTCACGGCCAGCACCGTCACGTCCCCCGACATCCGCGCGGGCATCGCCCTCATCCTCGCCGCGCTTTCGGCCAAGGGCGAGACCTCGATCCTCAATGCGGAATCGGTCGACCGCGGATACGAGTGCGTGGAGAAGGAATTGAGCGCACTGGGAGCATCGATCCACCGAAGAAACTGAAACCCGGAAGACCTTGAAACCATACAAACTAGGAATCGCCGTGTCGGGCGGGGCGGACTCAACCGCGCTGCTCGAACTGCTTTCGCCCCTGCGCGCGGAAATGGGCTTCGACGCCGTGGTGCTTCACGTCGACCACGGGCTGCGGACAGACTCCGGCGACGACGCGAAGTTCGTGGCGCAGCTGGCCAAACGCCATCGAATGCCACTGCGCACCCTATCGACAAAGGTGCGCAGACGCAAGGGAGAGTCGATTGAAATGGCGGCGCGGAGAGTGAGGCTTGCGTTTTTCGAGCAGATGACCCGCGAACTCTCGCTTGACGCCATCGCCACCGGCCACCATGCCGACGACGTCGCCGAGACCTTCATCCTCCGCATGGCGCGCGGATCCGGCCCCAATGGCCTTGCCGGACTGAAACGCATCTCGAAGGTCGGCGGCATAACATTCATCCGTCCGCTCCTTGATCTGCGCGACGCCGAACTGCGAGACTTCCTTCGGGCCAGTGGAATCAAGTGGCGCGAGGATTCCACCAACAACGACGTGTCGATACTGCGCAACCGGGTGAGGAAGATCGTACTGCCGTTCCTGCGTGACAACCTGGACGCGCATATCGTGGAGCACCTCTGCAAGACGTCCGCCATCCTGCGCGGCGAGCTGGAACGACCGGCAAAAGAGGCCACCAAGCAGACGCAGAAAACGGAAGCGCCCGAATTCGAGCTGCTGGTCGAACCTTCAACCGGTTTCAGTGCCTACCCTGGCAACACCATCGGCACCTTTCCGGCGAAATGCGAAATGAGCCGGCGGGCACTGGCCGGACGCAATCTGGAGGTTCGCACCCGTCGTGACGGCGACCGCATCGCACCCATCGGGATGGGCGGCGCCTCGCGCAAGCTCCAGGACGTATTCGTGACCGCGAAGACGCCAAGCCCAGTTCGCGACACGCTGCCGCTGGTGGCGGATGCGGACAGCGGGGAAATACTATGGGTGCCCGGCTACCGAATCGCCGCCTCGGTGGCGGTGGAATCGGGCCAGGCACCCAGCTGGAAGTTCATCCTGAAGCCCAAGGACTAGCCACGAGCTTCAGATTGACGACTTGTTAGCAACGGCCCTTCGACTTGAGGAACTCGAAGGACGGCTTGACCGCGCCATTGGGATCGTCGAAGTGGCGCTCGCACTCGACCACCCACCACTTGACGCCGTCCTTGTCGGCCGCCACGGCGATGGCGTCCCAGTCGACCGGCGTGGCGCAGCGCTTGCCGTTCTCGTCGCAGCCGGGCTGGCCGAGGATCGCGTCGAACTTCTTCACGCCCTTGCCCATGCCGTTCTCCTTCGCATGCAGCGTCGGAGCACGATGCGGATACTTGGTGTACTGCACCATCGGATTGACGCCGGGGATGAAATCGCCAGCGCAAGTCGTCCAGCCCACGTCCTGTTCCATGCAGACCGCAGGGTCGGTGTTCGTGAAGAAGTAGTCCCAGAAGGAAACGCCGTTCTGCATGAAGATCGCATGCTCCCACGTGTGGTTGTGGAGACCGATCTTGATACCAAGCTTCGTTGCGTCAACGGCGGCCTTGTTGTAGAGTTCGACGAGCTTCTTCGTGAAGTCGTCGATCGCCTGCGAGGGCGGGCAGGCGTCGCCGCCGCGGCCCGTGCCCCAGCTGCATCCGGGCGGGAAGTTGCCGCCTCCGGGGCAGATCACGAGCGAGTTGCCGTAGCCAAGCTCGAATTCGGCCGTACGCTTGAGCACCTCGGGGTTGTACGTGAACTTCTTCGTGTCGAAACCGTACATGTCGTTCGAGACGTGCGTGCCGCAGACCTTCAGGCCGTTGTCCGCCAGCATCTTCTTGAGCTCGCACGGTTTGAAGCCATAGTAGCCGGCAAACTCGACGCCCTCGTATCCGATGGCGCGTACGTCCGCGAGGGCCTTCTCGAGGCCAACGCCCTTGACGGTCTTGTTACCGCCGATGTAGTCCTTCAGCGAATAGAGCTGAAGCGCGACCCTGCCGGGACGCCCCCCGCAACAGCTGCAGCATCCGGGAGCCATGAAGGCAGCGCCGGCGAGAGCGGCAGAGCCGAGGAATTCCCTACGGTTAAGATTCATCTTGTCTTTCCTTTCGGTTTGTTTGTCAATACAGGGGGCCAAGACCCCCGAACACACACAATTATGCCACAAATGCGGTGGGTTTGTCAATCAAAAGATTTTCTGTTGAAAAGATATATTCTCCGTCATTCTGACGAAGATGGTGCATATAAGGATAGAGACTGGAGATCATATGAAAAACAGAAAAATCATAGTGGCCGCGATTATAGCGGCAATTGCGGCCTTTGTAGCGGTCTATCTGATTCCGTCGCCTGGCAAGAAGGCGCCGTCCCAGAAGGCGAAGGTGGTTAAGGTCAGCAAGAAAGGCAAGCATTTTGCGCGTCAACACCGCAAGGCCGGCGAATCGGCGAGAAAGATCAATTCGCAGGGCAAGGACGGCGAGAGGGTTCTCTTGGAAGCGGACGAGGAGGCAAAGCTCACCGCTGCCGAACGCGCTCTGCTCGAGGAGCTGCGCGACGGCGCGGACGACGATAACTTCCACCGCGTGGCCAAGGCGGTCAAGCAGATCCAGGCGCTTCAGCGCGAGAAGGGTCAGGACGCGGTGCCGGTTCTGCTGCGCCAGGAGGCAGTGGAGGCGCTGGGGGAATTCCTGCCGGGATCGCTGCCCGAGCTCATGGGCTTCATGGCCGACACCAACCCCGAGGTGTTTGAAGATGTAATGTCCCAGTTCGAGGACGCGATCGACAACTCCGGCCTGGGAGACCGGGCGCTGGCCGACATCATAACCACCGTCGCCCGCGTGGTGAAGAGCGAGGACGCGCTGGACGCGCTCTTCATGTGCATTGAAAACGACATGCGTAATTCGGTGGCGGTTTCAACCTACATCGAGATCTCGAAGACGGGATCGGAAGAGGCAAAGGCGAGACTGCAGGAATCCATCGAGGACTTCACCGGCGAAGACGATATGACCGACATCAAGAAGCTCGAGGATTGGGCCAAGGAGAATCCTGACGACGAGGATGACGATGAATTCTACGGCCCCGACGATGACGACGACGACAAGGACGGCGAATAGGGTCGCCTAGACCCTGCGCCGTTCGGCCGTGCCGGGGATCTTCATCTGCCCCCGGTATTTGGCGACCGTGCGCCGTGCGACCTTCAACTTGTGCCGATCCTTCAATAGTGCCGAGATGGCGTCATCCGAGAGAGGCTTCGTCTTGTCCTCCTCCTCGATGATCTTCCGCACCAGATCCTTGACGACGGTATTGGCCATGGTGTCGCCGCCCTCCGTCTTGATTCCGGTACTGAAAAACTTCTTCATCTCGACCAGGCCGTGGGGGGTGCGGATGTATTTGCCGTTAACAGCGCGCGAGACCGTGGTGTCGGCAACGCCCACCGCATCGGCCACCTGCTTCTGGGTGAGCGGGCGCAGAAACGACATCCCCTTCTCTATCGCCTCCGGCTGGGCGTCAACTATCGCCTGCGCAACCAGGCGTATTGTGTCCTGCCGGTCAATCAGCGCTTCGGACAGACCCTCGGCGGCGGCACGACGTTCGCGGACCCACCGCTTGTCCTCCTCGCTCACGTTGGGGTCTTCCAGCATCTTGTCGTATTTCCTGGTAATGACGATCCTGGGCAGTTCCCGCTCGCTGGTCCTGACCATGAAACGTCCCCGGCTGGTGCGCTCGACTACCGCCTCGGGGCGAATGTAGATGCTACGGTCCTCGCCCGGCGAATATGCGCCGCCCGGGGAGGGTGAAAGCGTTCGCACCTCCGCCAGCACCCTCTCAAGCTCGTCCGGGGTAACGCCCAGCCGCTCGCACAGCGCTGTCGTGCGGCCGGCCTGCAGATCGTCTAGACCATCTTCCAGCAGGTGCCGAACCTCGTCCTCCCACGGCGAGTCCTCCAGCTTCTCCATCTGCGCCAGCAACGTCTCGCGCAGGTCGACCGCACCGCACCCGCAGGGATCAAACTTCATCACCTCGTGCCGAACCATCTCCACCGTCTCAACCGGCAGACCATGCACCATTGCGATATCGGCCACCGATCCCACGAAGCGCCCATCATCGTCGATGTCGCCGATGATGGCTTCGGCCACCTCGAATTCGCGCCGATCGTCCCGGCCGATGTCCGACAGTGCCAGCTGTTCCTGCAGATACTCCCGCAGCGTCTTGTTGCGCACCATCCGGTCAATGGCGAGCTGATGGCGCTCGGCCGCCTGGACATCGCGTGCCACGCCGTCAATGCCCGAATCGAAGTTCTGCATGTTCTCCAGGAACGTGTTGAGGTCGTCGTCCTTCGCCCCCAGCACATTCGACGCGGCCTCGCCGTCCGGAGTGAAGTCGAGCGGCGCCTCCGAGATCTGGCCGGACTGCTTTGGAGCCGGCAGCGCCTCCGACATCGGACGTTCCTGTGGCCAGGTGATGTCCTCAATCAACGGATTTGCCATCATCTCCCGCTGCAGCTCCGTGCGAAGCTCTGGCATCGTCAGATGCAGCAGATGCATCGCCTGGCGCATTTGCGGAGTGATGGTTTGAGACAGTCTCTGGACCAGTCCTGTGCCAAGCGCCGGCATTACGTCACCCCTTGCGCCTCATGAATGCGCCGTGCGCGGTATTTACCGGTTCACTCATTCTGCTTTCCCTCTTCTGGCACTACTTCCCCGGTGACGTCCAGAATCCATGCGGCATCGGCCCAGCATGGGTGCGATTTGTCCTTCAGTATTTGCCGGAGGATAGGGGTCTTGACATCCTCGTCGCGGTTGAGGATATCGTTGAAGACGGTTTCGACGATCTCCTGATCCTGCGACTTGTCCATGAGCACCCCGGCCAGCAGCATCACATTGGAATCGGGAATGAGGTTAAGCGCCCGATGGATGCACTCGTCCTTTCGTTCTGGCGGCACCTTGGCGAAGCATTCGGCGAATTTCCTAACGTCATCCATCGTGACTTCCTTTTCCGAATCCTCGGTCCACTTGTCGGTCAGCGCGTCAAATGTATCGACAAGCTTCTCCTCTTCGTCGGCCTTGCGTTCCTCTTCGGACATCGGGGACTCGGGTTCCGGCGTCTCCGCACTTTCCCCGCCCTCGTCGGTCTCGGCCGTCCCATCCGTCTCTTCCTCCTGAGTCACCTTGTTGGCTACACGCTGCGCGCGCATGTGCTTCGGGGAAGTGGCACCCGCCTCCACCGCTTCGGCGTCAGTCTCCGGTTCCGGTGCATTCGGGGTCTTGGGATTGGAAAACGACAAATAGACCAAAGCAGCGATTGCAGACACAATCGACACTATTGCCCAGCGAAATTTAGCTTCGTAAATCATATTGATAGTTTAGCAAACTTCAGCAGAAGTGTAAAGCGGAAAAGAGAACTTAGAGCATTTCGCAACACCCATAAATAGGCTCAATAAATAGGATCTGACCCTTCCACTTCTGATATAGATCGTTCCGAACTAAAATCAAACTTATTCAAGCCGCTCGACCCACAGCCTGTCGAAACTCCATCGGTCGATACACGCCGAACATCGTCGTCGCAGCCAGTCGAGAATCCGTGCCGCCTTCTCCGGCGCCGCCACCAGAATT
>JAZRXT010000011.1:0-2598 GCA_045600365.1 Kiritimatiellia bacterium
GGCGCTCAGGTCCTTGAGAAAACCGCCCATGACCCATTCCATCCGAGGGCGGGCGCAGCCGCCGAAATACGTCATGGCACCGGCATCGTCGGCGAGGATGGCATAGTGGAGCATGATCGCCTCGTAGTCCCACACGTGGTCCATCTGCTTGGTGGACGCGGGAAGGCCGAGCTGGGTCTGCTGCTGGCGACGCCACTCGTCGAACGACACGTCCGGGCCGACGTTGCGATACGCCGCCTGGGCGAGGGTGAAATAGCGTGCGCGTTGGTCGTTCGTAAGCATTCAGTCCTCCTCTCCCGCGCCGATGAGCGAGCGCGCGTCGCTGAACGCCTTGCCGTACCGTCCACGGTAGGACTCGCTCTCGCAGAGCCGCATGGCGATCCGCAGCTGCTTGTTGAGCGTGCGCAGGTAGCCGGTCCGCCGCGCCGCCTCGTGCGACAGCGAACGGATCTCGCTCGCCGCCTCGGGCCACATGGCCGCCACCATCTTGTCGGCAGCCGCATTTATCCAGGCACCGTTCATCTTCATCATGTCGGCTATGTCCTGCTTGAAGCCGACGCGGCTGGACATCTGGTCCGAGTGCTTGATCTTGTCCAGCACCTCGGGGTTGCCGACCAGGGCGACCGGGCACGCCGTCGAATCGTTGAAGTCCATCAGCCAGCGGAGCCCGGCAAGCGAGATCCGCTGCGCGTTGTCGATGATGACCAGGCGCCGCGATCCGCGCAGCTTCTTCATCACCCAATCGGCCTTCTTGAGCTTCTTGTCCTCGTCGGAACGGGGCGGCGGCAGGGCGTCGGATATCATCCGAACCACGTTCCAGTCCGCGCCCTGGCCCTGCATGGCGGTGAAGAAGATCGCCGTCGGGTGGGTCTTTGCATACTGCTTGCAAGTGGTCGACTTCCCGATTCCCGCAGGGCCGTGTACCAGGCCGACGTCGCCCGATTCGCGGATGAGGTCGAACGCCAGGTTGCACATCTCGACCGCCTTGGTCTCGAAGAACAAGTCGCCCCAGGCGCGGCGGCGTGCCGCGCTGGCGAGGAAATCGGAAATCCGCGCCTCGAGCTTCGCCACGTCGCCAAGCGGGTGGCCGTCGAGATAGCGCGAGATCGCCGCCTCGTTCGTGCCGATCTGCTTCGCGATCGAACCGAGCGTCAGCCCGTCGGTGTCCTTGTACTCTTCCAGGCGGTCGCGCAGGTCTTCATTGTAGCCCTTGACCGTCACTTCATTACCATCCGTTCCCATTTCCATCATCTCCTTCGGTTGAGGGCACTACGGTCTTGAGCGCAGCGAGCGTGCCCAACGTCTCGATCTGGCGCTTGCGGTTGTTGTCTTCTGCGGTGGCGGGCTTTGCCGGCACCAGCATGCCATCCTTGCGTTCGGCGAAAACGCCCTCGAGGATGATCTGGTTGTTCTGCTGTTCGGAGAGCGCTATCGCCGCCTCTTCCACGTGGCGTTCGATGATGGGCGCGTTGACCATCTCGCGCACCAGGTTCTGCGACGCAATGGCCGCTTCGACCTGCTTCGCGTTCGCCGGCGAAACCGACGTCCACTGCGAGACCATGCCGAGGACGTTGCGGCGCACCGCGTCCACCACGACCGCCTTCGACGGATCGTGCGGCAGCGAGTAGAGGCCGTATTCGGCGCCCTCGCGCAGCCACACGCCCGACCCGTCGGGCTGCACCAGCATCGCCAGATAGCGCATCACCTGCGCCGTGCCGTAGATGTCGCGGTCCTGGAACTCGATCAGGTGCTTGTGGCCGACCGTCACCTTGCGGAAGCAGTCGTCGCCCAGGAAGTCGATGATCGCGCAATGCGGGAGACGCACCAGGCCGCCTGCGGCCATGTCCCAGACTTCCCTGGGCGAGAGCCGGACGCCCTTGTGGAAGCCAGGCGTCGCCAGCGCACGGCGCGCGGCCTCCCGCGAGAACTCCGGCAGGGCGTCGATCGCCGCCACGTCGGCCCAGTTCGCGCCGTCCATCGTCCACATCTCCTTCACCCAGCCGTTCTCTTCCCATCCTTCCATCCGGTGGTCGGTCCGGGTGTCGATGATGTTGTAGAGTTCGAACATGACCGAGCGGTAGATCGCGAACGGCAGGGCCCCGCCGAAACTCACCTGGTTGCGGATCGCGGGCGGGATTCGGTCGTAGGCCGCCAGCAGCTTGCCGGCGTACGCCTCGAGGCCGTAGAGCGATTCGACCTTCTCGCCGCGGGAGTTCGACCCCGTCTGGCCCGGCAGCGCGGCCGCCGCGAAGTGCGGCAGACGGTGCAGGGATTCGAGCAGGGCCTTCGCCTTGAAGTTTCCGTGCCCCTGGCCGGGGAACACGCCGTCGTTCACCTGCTTCCCCAGCACGTCGGACCGGCGGAACGTCACCTTTCCGTCGGTCAGGCGCGTGATGAGGTCACATTCGGCGTCCGAGAGCGACGCGGTGCCGTGTTCGATCACGAACACCGTGCCCTCGGGACGGTAGCCGACATTGCAGAGGACGTCCGCCACGGTCGACTTGAACAGACCCTTGCCCAGACCTTCGCGGGATTTGTCGTCGCGAACGATCTGCGGCTTCATGCCGACGCTCACCAGGTGGGTGCTGGCGCGGTCGA
>JAZRXT010000012.1:0-2401 GCA_045600365.1 Kiritimatiellia bacterium
ATCCGGGCGGGCTCAAGATCGACAAGATGTCTCAGGCGTGGCGAGAAGAGGTGAAGGTGAGAGGTGAAGGTGAACAAAGGAGTGATTTCATTCCTTTTCCGAAGGGGCGGCCGAGGGAGGGTGTGACGGCGCTTGCGGGACTGCCGGCGGAACTGTGCGTGAGCTTCTCGGGGCTGAAGACCGCGCTCCTGAGGTACGTGCAGAAGGAAAAGCCGACGGAAGCCGATCTGCCGCGGATTGTCGCGTCCTATCAGGAGGCGATTGTGCAGGCCGTCGCGGACCGGACGCGCACGGCCCTGAAGCGCAAGCGCTACAAGTCATTCATCCTCGGCGGCGGCGTGTCGCTTAACTCGCGCATCCGAGCGGTGCTGAGCGAGATCGCGGCGGAGGCGGGCGTGCCGCTCTACATGGCGAAGCCGAAATATACGGGCGACAACGGCGCGATGATCGCGGGGCTCGCGTACTACCGGCGCAACCACGTCGAGGACGCGATGACGCTGGACGCGAATCCGAGTCTCCAAGTTGGAGGTTGATGAGGTTTGGAAGGTTTGGGAGGTTTGGAAAGTTGAAGGGAATGAGAGTTTTTTGGGCGTTGGCCGTGTTTGCGTTCGTCGTGCTGGGCGCGGCGGCGGTGTGGCTGGGCGGTCTCAATCAGGACGAGGGCTGGTATTTGTATGCCGCGAACATGGTCGCGGAGGGGAAGATGCTGTACCGTGACTTCTTCTACACGCAGGGACCATGGATGCCGCGATTCTACAAGTCGTTTACCTGGGTATGGGGTGCGTGGGGTTTGCTGGGTGCCCGCATCTTTACGCTGACTCTTGGCGTTGTGGGCATGGGCTTTGCCGTGGGACTGGCGCGGCGACTTGCGCCGGAAGGTCGCAAGGATGTGGCAGCACTCGCCACGTTTATGCTGCTCGGGTGCAATCTTTACCATCTCTACTACGTGGCGATTCCGAAGACGTACGCGCTGGCGGCCATGCTCGTGCTGATGGGCTTCTTTCTGCTGGCGGACGGAAAGAGGCCGGCGTTCCAGTTTGTTGCCGGTCTCGTCTTTGCCTGTGCGGCCGGAACGCGCATTTCGCTCGGGGCGCTCCTCTGCGCGGTCGGGCTTTGGTTGCTTTGTTCGCGACAGTGGAAGGCGCTTCTCTGGTTTTGCATCGGCGGGTTTGCGGGATTGGCGCTGGTGTATGGTCCGTATCTTCTCAATGCGTATGCGTTTGAGGGGCTTGTCGCCGCGCAGCAGTACCACGCCGCAAGGGGTGGGTTTGACTTGGTGTGGGCGGTCGGGTCGCTGAGCCGGCTCGTGAGGTGGTATCTGCCGGTGTACATTGTGCTGGGGCTGGGGTGGGGGATCAAGGTGAAGGTGAAAGGTGAAGGTGAACAGTGGAATGGTCTAAACCTTCTTCTTTTTTCTTTCCTTGCCGTGTTTGCAGTGCAGATGCTCGCGCCGTTTCCGTATGAGGACTATCAGGTGCCGATTATGGGATTGCTGGCCGTCTATGCCGCGGTCACCTTTACAAAGAATGTGAACACGCCATCGTTCACCTTCGCCTCTCACCTTCACCTTCTTCTCGTCCTCGGTCTCTGCTTCGCCAATTCCTTCGGTTCGCCGCTGCTGGAGAAGTGGATGACGAACGGACAGGACCGGTTCTGGTCGCTGAAGAAGGAGAAATGCGAGATGGCGCAGCTCCGCGACGTCGCGAAGCGCATCGAAGCGCAGGATCCGGGCGGCAAGACGCTCTTGACGCAGGACCTTTATCTCGCCATCGAGACGGGGCGCAGGGTGCCAAGGGGACTGGAGATGGGGCCGTTCGCGATGCTGACGGACGCGGAGTGGAAGAAGCTCCTCACCGAGACTGCGCCGGCCGAGTGCAAGATCGCCGCGCTCTCGGGTTATGCGTTTGCCGTCGAACCGCCCGTCTGCAAAGAGCGCTCGGTCGAGAAGCAGATGGAGTACTGGACGCTCCTCAAGCAGAACTACAAGCTCGTGGACCGCGAGGAGCAATTCGGGCAGAACGCCACGACGCTGTTGATGTTGAAACGCAAATGACACCGCAGGAGATCAGGGAGAGAATACTGGACGTCGTCGGCAGGAACGGCGGACACCTCTCGTCGTCCCTTGGCGCGGTGGAGATCGCGGTGGCGCTCGCGGAGACGTTCGATCCGCTCAAGGACCGCATCGTGTGGGACGTCGGGCACCAGGCGTACGCGTGGAAGATCCTGACGGAGGCGAGCCGCGGCGGAAAGTCATTTGACACGATTCGCAAGATTGATGGTGTCTCGCCGTTTCCGAATCCGGCGGAAAGCGCCGCGGATGCGGCGGTCGCCGGACATGCGGGCAGTGCGCTGCCGGTGGCGGTCTGCCTGGCGGCCGCGCGCGCCCGCAGGGGGGCGGGCG
>JAZRXT010000013.1:0-4286 GCA_045600365.1 Kiritimatiellia bacterium
AGGTCAAGCGGAACCTGACGAGGAGGAGGCCATGAGGATTCTCTTCGTCTGGACGGGTGTGACGAGCTACATGGCCGACTGCTGGCGGGCGCTGCAGCGGAAGAAGGGCGTCGAGCTGAAGGTCATCGTCGAGCGCGTCGACAGCGGCAGGGAGTTCGCCGCACAGGAGGTGCTGCACGGTCTTGACTTCGAGCTGATCGAAAAGGGACGTGTCTCAAATCTTGGCTTCCGAGCGGACGGCTGGCGGCCAGATGTCATCTTTGCCGGTGGCTGGCGGAGCGCCAATACGCGACATGTTATTACGGCGTTTCCGGATGTGCCGAAGGTCTTCTGTCTCGATATGCCTTGGCGTTGGAGTCCGCGTTGCATTGCCGCCCGCTGGGTGCTGAGGGGCTTTCTCAGCCGGTTCTGCCGCATCTATGTGCCGGGCGAGTGGAGCGCTCGTTACGTGCGCTGGCTTGGCTTCGCGCCGGATCGCATCCACCGTCGGCTTTATGCCGTGCGCCGAGTGACGGTGCCGGCGGAAGGTCCGCGTGAGGGATTCCTCTATCTGGGGCGATTTGCGTCCGAGAAGCGGCTTGATCTGCTGCTAACGGCGTATGCGCGGTATCGTGCTCTGGGCGGTCGCTGGACGCTTGACCTCTACGGCGCGGGCACCTTGCCGGCTCTGCCCGAAGGCGCCGCCGCGCATCCGTTCGCCCAGCCGGACGAGGTCGCGGACGTCTATCGTTCGCACGGCTGTCTCGTGATGGCGAGTGCGTTCGATCCGTGGCCACTTGTCATCCTTGAGGCGAAGACGGCCGGACTTGAGGTGATTGCCAGCGATCGGTGCGGAAACGGCGCTGAACTCGGGGCGCGGGTTGTGCCGTTCGGTGACGTCGAGGCGATGGCCCGTGAGATGCGGGAGGTTGAACTGCGTGGCGTGCGGACATCTCCACCGCCGGCGGGCTATGACTGCGAGAGCTGGGCCGAGCGGACGCATCAGATCGCCTGCGATGCGCAGATCGCCTTCTGTCCGGGTATGGACGACGCCTCGAACGGCATGGCGGTCGTGGCGCGGCTTCTCGCGAATGACGAGCGCTATCGCGGTCTGCGCATTGTCCACGGTGCGTGGTTGCCGGCCGTCTGGCGCGCCTGCCGCGGGCGATTCATCCGGATGCCGCACGGCGCGTTCAGTCCGGTCTATCTGCGGCGGCAGGGACGCTTCAAAAAAGCGCTCGTCCGCCCGATCGAACGCTACCTGCTGCGCAAGGCCGAGAAGGTCTTTGTAACATGCGAAGCCGAGCGAGACTGGGTAAGCCGGTATGAGCCGAAGGCGAAGGTCGAGCAGGTCGACCTCAAGCGTTACTTCAATCTGCGGGTGCCGAGTGCGTGCACCGGCAGGCATATCCTCTATCTCGGACGGCGCCATCCGCTCAAGGGCGTGCAGTATCTTGAGCGCGCCGTTGAGGGGCTTCCGGTCGAACTGCGGATTGTGAGCGATGCCACGGGCGAGGAGAAGGAGCATGCCTGGGACTGGTGCGACACGCTGGTGCTACCGACATTGAGCGAGAACTTCGGTTTGGTTGTCGCGGAGGCGCTGGAGCGCGGCAAGCGCGTCATCACGACGGATGGCGCGCCGGCGTGGCGTGGACAGCTGGGCGTCGTCTGGCTTGAGGGCTTCGTCGCTGCGGATGATAAAACGAAAGTGGAGATGCTTCGCCATGCGCTCGCTTGACCGACTTCTGCTGATCGCCCGGACGGTGCGTTACCTGAAGCCGATTCAGGTGTGGAACCGTCTGTTCCGTCGTTTTCTGCCGAACGGCGGAAGCGGTGCCGATCGCACGGCCGATTTGCCGAGCTTCACTTTCCTCAACCTGACGGCGAGGCCGCGTGGCTGGAATGATCCCTCGCTGCCAAAGCTGTGGCTCTACAATCTGCACTACTTCGAGAACCGCGAGATGATGGCACTGGCCGAGCAGTGGATCGTCGAGAATCCGCGCGGCGTCGGCAACGGATGGGAACCGTATCCGATTTCGCTGCGCGTGGTCAACTGGCTTAAGCACCTCGGTCCGCGTGTTCCGCCGCATATCGCGCGCTCCGTGCGCGAACAGGTGGCGTATCTGTTGCCGCGACTCGAATACCACCTGCTCGCCAACCACCTGCTCGCCAACGCCAAGGCGCTTGTCTTCGCCGGCACGCGCCTCAAGGTCGATCGGTGGCTCAAGAAAGGCATGGCTATCTACCGCCGCGAACTACCCGAACAGATCCTCGATGACGGGGTTCACTTCGAGCGGAGCGCGATGTATCATGCCATCATTCTCGAGGATCTGCTTGATCTCGTGGAACTGACGGACGAGGCGCTCTTCCGCTCGTATGCCGAGAAGATGCTGGCGGGTCTTGAGCTGCTCACGGGCCCCGATGGAGATATCGCCAAGTTCAACGACGCCGCGGACGGCGTCGCGAAGCGCCCCGCCGCGCTTCTGGCGCGTGCCAGCCGACTCGGGCTCTCGGGTCCTCAACCTCTCAACACCTCAACCTCTCAACCCCTTCGCACATCCGGCTACAGGCGCTTCGAATGCGGTGCCTACTGCGTCATCGCCAAGACGGGTGAGATCGGCCCCACTTACCAACCGGGGCATGCCCATGCCGACACGTGGACGTTCGAGATGTGGCGCAACGGCACGAAGGTTGTCACCGACACGGGCACTGACCGCTATGTCATCGATGCGGAGCGCAGACGCCAGCGGGGTACGGCCGCGCACAACACGGTCATGATCGACGGGCGTGATTCGAGCGAGGTCTGGGCGGGTCATCGCGTCGGACGTCGTTTCGATTTCTCCACCCATCGCCGCACGTTCTCGTTGACTGAAACGGGGCTGGAGGGCGTGGACGAGCTTTTTGGTTCGGGGCGGCATCATGTCGAGTTGCGCTGGCACCTGATGTCCGGCACGGAGGTTGAAATCGCCTGTGAGGGACACGAGCTGCGGGAGGAGCCGTGTGCGATTTGCCTTGAGTTCGGCCGTCAGGAGATAGGACGCGTCGTCTCGGCCGTGTTTGACGCGGAGTTTCCCGTGAGGGTGAAATGGCAGGTGAAGTGATGGAACGTCTGGCCTATTTTGTCCGTCGACTTCTGCTGATGATACCGACGTTTCTCGGTATCACGCTCGTCTGCTTTGCACTGACGCGTTTTCTGCCGGGTGGGCCGGTTGAGATGCGGATGATGCGCATGAAGGGCATGGCGGGTGGCGGCGAGGTCGCCCAGACGGCGAACGCGGCGTCGACGCACGTCACCGAGGAATACCGCCGCCAGCTCGAAGCCCAGTTCGGCTTCGACAAGCCGATCTATCGCCAATACTGGGACTGGCTTGTGGTCAACCGCATGGGGCTTGACCTGCCGAGCTACGATTCGCCCGACCGCACGTGCGGGCAGCTCATCGCCGCGCGCATACCCGTGTCGCTCTGGTTCGGCATCGCCTCGCTGCTGCTCACCTACCTCATCTGCGTGCCGCTTGGCATCGCCAAGGCCTGCCGCCACCGGAAGCTGTTCGATGCGGCGTCGTCCGTTCTCGTCTTCATTGCGTACGCGGTGCCTTCGTTCGCTCTGGCGATGGTGCTGAAGATGCTTTTCTGTGGCACGGTCGAAGGACTTTTCGATCTGTTTCCGCTTGGAGGACTGTCGAGTGACTTCGATGTCGCGCCCTCGTTTCTCGTGGCGGCGGCCGATCGCGCCTGGCATATGGCGCTGCCGGTCTGCTGTTATGTGGCCGGCTCGTTCGCGATGCTGACGCTACTGACGAAAAACTCGCTGCTCGACCAGATTTCGGCCGATTACGTGCGCACGGTGATCGCCAAGGGCGCTACGCGTCGCCGCGCGATCTGGGGCCATGCACTCCGCAACGCTCTCATCCCCGTTGCCACGGGCTTTGGCCCCATGATCTCGCTTCTCTTCGCGGGCTCGATCATCATCGAGACGATCTTCGAGATACCGGGTATGGGTCGCCTTTCGTGGGATGCACTCGTCGGACGCGACTACGCCGTCTTCCTGGCGCTTCTGGCGCTGACGGCGTGCTTCCAGCTGGTCGGCAACCTCATTTCGGATATCGCGTACATGCTCATCGACCCGCGTATCGACTTCAACGGTAAATAAAAAATAAAGGAGAAAAGACAATGGTGCGCCAAGCAAGCTTGGCTGAACTTGTAGAATGAAAGGAATCTACTCAGTGAGATAATGGCAAACTGATAGGAAGGCTGGCTGTGCGGAGGGCGACCGATGCGCAGAAGCCCAGCCCGACGAAGGAATGAGC
>JAZRXT010000014.1:0-7334 GCA_045600365.1 Kiritimatiellia bacterium
CATCTCCTCGTGTCATTTTTGCTATTGTCGAATTCGCAATCCCGGTCTCTCGGCAAAGATCGGTCTTGTTCATGTCTTTGTCAATTAGCAACTTCCAAAGTTTTTTGTACGATACGGACATAACTCACCTTGTTTGTTTAACGCGCATATTATACCAAATTCATCCGTGTTTGCCAATGACAGCAGCCGTGCCGACACCAACCCATGCATTCGTCGAAAGCTGCGGCGCGGACGCGAGTTCGGTCTGCATCTCTCGCGGTGCCGCCATCCTCGTACCGCCGAAAAATCCCTTCGTCGCGCCATGCTGCACCAGACCGCCAACGCACGCCAGCACGATCAGCACCTCGCCAACAGGGCGGCGCAGAAACTTCAAAATTGGTTTGAAAACACTGATGTCGTGTTCGTAGAGCCAACGCAAGAACACCGCCGCCAGAAGCGGGACGAAGATCACCGCCGCCGTTAGTCCCAACCTGGCTATTGTTAATTCTTTTTCTGTCATCGCAGGGCGATTTCACACCAGACCGTCTGGGCGGATGCGCCAGGCATCGAAGGAATGACAACCTTGTTCGCACCCTTTCGGACGGCAGAAACCGGGAATCGCCAGGCACGCACGCACTTGGCGAGATTGGAATAGGGCTTCGTTTCCGCAAGCTCCATCGACGGGCCTTCTGCGGCCACGCCGTTGAGGGTTACTGGCGCATCAGGCACGGCAGCGTCAAACCCAAGTACAACCTCGGCGCGCCCGTCCCGCGGTCCCGGCACTGCCTGAACGGTCAGCTCGAGCGGCCGTGCGACGGTGTACGGGAGCCGCCACCATCTGCGCTTGTCGGCGCCGACGCCGATCGCGTCGTGGAATGACATCGGGAAACGCCTCAGACCTCGATTCACGCTGTCGGGGAAAAGCGAGTTCACATACATCTCGTTGCGGGCCGACTGCGGGAGATACTGCGAGTTGAAGAAGTAGAGCCCGCCCGGCTCGTCGGCATATCGCGCGATCCACGCGCGGAGCACCGCCAGATCGCGGAGCTCCAGCGCACGGAACTTCGACTGCGGCGCGCAGGCATACGAGGTATCGGTGCCAACAAGCACCCGAACGCCGGGATAGGCCCTGCCGAGATGTTCGCGCCACCACGCCGTGTCCACGTCGAAGTCCGCCGTGCTTCCACAGTCGGAAAAGATGAAGACATCCGCCAGACGCTCCTTCGCCCAGGTCAGCGGGTCGAAACCATACGACCGGCAGGCCGGTTCCATCACGGGCAGACGCACCGCGATCGGATATGCGCGACCACGCGCCTTCGCGGCGAGGTTGGCCTCGCGGCGGCAGCGTCGCATGAATTCGGTGATGAGCGGCAGACCCTCCTTCTCCTTGCCGGGGGCGAAGACGCCCGGAGTGCGCAACCAGTCGATTTCGATGCCGTCCGCGTCATAGCGCCACACGAGCTCCTTGAACATCGCGAACTGATGATCGCGCACCTCGGAATGCGAGTAGTCGTAGGAATAGAGCGACCAGTTCTTCGATGCGCCCGGCGCCCAAGGATCAAGCTCCGGGTGCTTGCGCAATTCGGGATGCTCGCGCCAGAAAGTCTCGTTGCGGAAATAGTGCGGGACCACCATGATGTGGTCGTCGTTGACGCGCATCGAGAGCCAGGGAGAGATGCCACGGCGGCGACACTGGTCGATCCAGGTGTGGTAGGCGTCAACCCCCTGATCATGGAGCCGCTTCGCGTTCACGCACCACGGATGATTCGTTTTGCCCGCAGCATCGGGATCGTTGAGGCCGGCCCAGATGGGCTCCCACGCCTTCGAGTCGAAGCTGGCGCGCTGCCCGCACGGACAGAGGAACATGTGCGTTGGCTTCGCCATGTCGGCAATGCCGTCGATGTAGGCCCTGAGACCGGCCTCGTTCACCTCATTCGACTTGGCGGCGCAGAACCAGTGGTCGTTGTCCTCGTTGAAAACGCGCCAGGGACGGTTTGTCGCGGCCGGTCCGAACACGCGGCGCACGGCCTCAAGCCATCCATAGCCGAATTCCGTATCGGGCTCGAGATACGATCCCTCTGTCCATTCGTTCCAGGCGTTGAGGGTTATGAGCTTCGGCATGCCGGCGGGGGTGTTGCGGTCGCACCACTCGCGAACCTTCCGCATGGTCTGCTCGAACTTGGCGGGCGTAGCATCTACGGCCGTGGCCATCTTCACGCTCGCGGGGTAGCGAGGGTTCGTATCCCACCCCGCGCTGGCATGCGCAAAATACGCCTTGAGGCCCTTTAACTCGCGCTTTGCGGCGTCGAACCGCTCGATCGCCTTCTCGGCCCACGGTGCGTAGTCCTTGTTGCCTTCGGGGTCGCTCCACATCCGATAGGTGTAGGTCGTAGCCGAATCGATGCCGAGCTTCTCGATCCACTCGGGCTTAAGGCCACGACGGTCGCAGGTCATTAGGTGCACACCGCCCAGACCCGCCTTGCGGCAGGCCGCACGGAGGCCGTCCAGAGCCTCGACTGCCTTCCCCTCGCCGCCGACACCCTCGATGAAGATGCCTAGGTTGTAGATCATGAAGACGGGCTTGCCGCCGATGCGGTAGTAGTTCGGCTCACGGAAATATCGGTTGATCCAACGCGGCACGAGATCGCGGAACTCCTCCGCAGAGACCCATCCTCGCCAGAGAGGACGGTCGCCCTGCTTGTCGGCGGCGCGATTGTCCCAGATTCGATCGACATGGTGGTTTGCCCACATGACGAAGAACTTCATCTTGCCGCGATTGGACGCCTTGAGGAAGCCCTCATTTAGCGCATTCTCCAGAAACGGACGCCCCCCGTACCAGTACCAGTCATAGATGAACACGTTCACTCCGGCCGCGGTCGCCGCGTCGATCTTATTCGCGACCACCTGTGGATCGGCCTCGTTCTCGTAGCCCCAGAGCGGCACCAGCGGCTGGCGGTGACCCGGCCACTTCGACTGCGCCTCCTGCACGTTCTGCCACTCGCCGATTCCCTTGCCGAAGATACCTAGCTCGGCCCAGCGGGGTTCTGGCTGGTAGGCTGGCCACACATAGGCGGCAACATCGTATTCAGACGGCGCGGGCGCGGCGACGGCGAACAGCAGTGTTGCCAACATTGAATTGATCATGATTGCATCCTTTATGTGAAATGGATTACGGCACAATGTGTCGTTCGCATCAGTCGAGACAGGCCTGTCCGCCTCGCCCTGATGGCGTGCTCACGAACTGAGATTAACGAGACGCGGAAAGGATGGGGGCTATCGCCAGCAGCGCAAGAAACATCAGGAGGTTCATAAATTCCCCTTCATGTCGAAGGAACGGAAATAGGCACCCTCGGAATCCGTCTCCTCCGCGAGCGTCTGCAGGTGCAGATAGGAAATCGGCGCGGGATTCTCGCCCGTGTAGGCAAGCTCCTTCACGAGCCGTCCGTTGACGGAAAGCTTCGCCGTGCGCGATCCACCATCGAAGACGACGGCGAGCCGACACCATCCGGTGCCGATCAGCTCCTTCGTGATCTCGCAGGTGAAAGGCGAGAGCGACGGTCCCGTCTCGTCGCACGGATTCATCCAATGATCGGCCAGGGTGAGGCGGAAGCCACTCCTTGCGATGCGAACATCCAGCTCGACCGTGCCACTTTCCGCAGCCGGGAAGTTCCACACCAGTCCCTGGCGGTCGGAAAGGAGACGCGGATCGCGAATGCGGCAGAGCTGCAGGAGCTCGCGCTTCGTCGCCCGCGAGCTTTCGGGATCGCGTACGAGGAGCGCGCCGGGAACGCGGTTGAACGCGCAGTGCCCGGCCCAGCCACGGGCGCCACCGGCCATCGACCGCACGTAGAGATGGTTCGAAAGACCCACAAAACCATTGCGGAAGTCGTCGTGGCGCCGCGTCTCGAGAAGCCAGTTAGGATCGAAGACGATCACCCGCCGCGCAGCGGCGTTCTGCCCGAGCGCCAGAAGAACCTTGCCGCCCTCGAGCTCGAGCAGCTGGGACTGGTGAACGGATTTGTCGTGCTCCTGGTCGGCGGCATTGCCGAGCTGACGGAAATCGGCGCTATTCCTCGGGCCGGTGAGGATGAGTTCGCGAAAACCCTTCCACGTCTTGCCCTCATCGTCGGAAATCGCCGCGTGCAGGGCATCGCGGTTGGTGAAGACCGTCTCCCACTCGCCGCTCAACTCGCCATCACCCAGTTCGGGATAGCTCTTCGGATCGCGGGTGGGCAGCATCGCTGTGTTGTTCCACACCGCCAGCAGCCGTCCATCACCAAGACGCGTCAGGAGCGGCATCGTGTTGGCCTGCCAGAAACGGCGATCGTGCGGCAGGACGCGCCAGGTCTCGCCACCATCGGGCGACTCGAGGAAACCCGCGTATGGTCCGCTGGTGCGCACCATCATCCTGATAGTCCCATCCTTCATGGCGACGATCGAAGGCTCACAGCCGTCGTTGAACCAATGCGGCATCTGGTCGCCGGGCGCCATATGGGCCACCCCGGGAACCGGCGGCACGTCGACCATCTTCCAGGTCTTCGCGTCATCGTCGGAATACATCACCGTCGCGTGGTAGCAGCTGTTGCCACGCCGTTTGAAGGTCTGTATGTCGGAAAGCGCGCAGACAATACGCCGACGGTCCGTCAGAAACACCGTCTGGCGAGGTTCGTATGCACCCTGCTCGAGCAGTACCTTCCTTTCCGCCTTGACGTCGCCCGGGCCAATAGCGGAACGGTAGCACTTGAGCGACTTCACTTCCCTGCCGGCATCAACGCCGCCCTTCAGAGCGAACCAGGTGCCTGACCATGGAATCTTCTGCATCGCACCCGGATCGCCTTCCTCGGCCAGATGGGTGGACCAGTTGAAACCATCGGTTGAGGCGATGTACACCATCCTCAGTTTGCCGTCAACGAGCTTGCGCCCGTAGTGGCGAATCTCTCCATTGTCAAGCCTGCACATGTCACGCACGGCGAAGGTCGGCTGTACGGCGACCTCGACCGGTGCGGTAACATTTCTCAGAAACGGCGAAAGCGTCGCGAACATTAGCGACATTGTCAGGGTCATGTCATTTCCAGTACTTGCGTCAAGATATGCAACGGGGCGCCAGGCTCTACCTGACGATCATCAATAGCCCCTGCGGTTGGACGGTGAGATTCCCGTCCTGCCAGGCGAGAATCCGCTTCGCGCACTCTTCACCGTTCACATAGACAGTCCACCGCGCCAGCGATCCGCTGGTGGCCGAATCAACGAACTCCAGCGGCAGCACCATTCCGCCACTGCTCGAAACGTTCAGTAGGCGAATCACACCTGTCGATGCAAGCTTCACGTTCTTGAGCGTGCCGACGCCAGTTCCGTCCGCGCAGTCAACCGTAAGCGCACCCAGTTCCTGACGTGTCTCGCACTGCGAGCAGTCAAGCGTCGCCCCGCGATCGACCCGCACCGAGCTCTCCGCCGCGACGCCGCCCTTGCTAGGAAGAGTCGGAACGCCCTGGCCATCGAAGGATATCTTGGTGGATGGATGGTTGTCATTGCCACCGACGCCATAACCGCCATTGTGGTACCACTGCTGTCCGTTGATAACTTCCGTATAACCCGAGCGCTCGTCCATCAGCACCCACGTTCCGTCGGCACCCGAAGGACTCGACTCGATCTTCCATGACCGAGGCCACTGGCTCCCGTCACCCCATTGCGTCTTCAGGTTGTAGCCGCGAATTTCCACGTTGGCATTGGCAATGCGGTAGGTCCAGGTAATCCAGGTCGAAGGGTCGGACTCCTTCGGCTTGGGGCTTCTAAACGTACACTCAAAGACGGAAGAAGATCCGAAAAACATATCGGGGGTTCTATTAGAACAGTCCGTCGAACTGCAGTAATACTGCTTTGGCTGGTAGTCCGTCGGCGACACGCTTTCCGCAACCGCCTCGTAACCACCGCCGCCGGAAGCGTTGTTACCGCCATCGGCGAAATTACAGTTGACGTCCAAAAGCCGCACCGGACCAATTGAAAGCGTCCCGCCGGCCGTGGCCGACTGCCGCGCCGTAAACCGCCACCAGTGGTTGGTCGTACCCGTTGGCCCCACAAACTTCATCGTCCCCTCCGCCACATGGTATTCATCCGCTTCCAGGCGGGTGTTACCCGCAACATAGAGCGTGCCCGCGCCGCTCTTGACGAACGAACTGGAGCCGGCAACATGCTCCCCTTCAACGTCAATTATCAGGGCCGATCCATCAACCCGCTTGGTAATCGTGAGCGTACCTCCGTTCCTGTAGACGATCTCGCCGCCCTCGTTCATGAACAGTTCGGTGGTCACGGCGATGCCGTCAATCTCAAGTACCGCGTCTTTACAGAGGCGGATGTTCCCGCAGTACGTACCGCCGCCACTACGCGGCTGCTGCACAACGGCCCTACCTCTCTCCACGGTGAAGACTCCGTTCACACGAGGCGTCTTCATCGTGAAGACATCCGTTGCTGCAGAACCTCTCATTGTCACGCTGAACCGTCCACCGGTAAGAGCGGCGTCCAGACACGAGTTGTCATTGGTGAAGACCAGCGAGCTGACCACCGAGCTGCTGTCATTTGTCAAGACAGATGTACCGTAGGCGATAATGCGGTCGGCCACCTGGGAAGTACCGTCCATGTAGAGAATGCATTTATGGCTAGAACTGCCAAGACTGACTTCGCCCGGCGGCATACAGTTGGCGGAATTGAATCTGATGTTTCCCGTGATTCCCGCATTGTTTCCCCGCAGAAGCGTACCTCCCGTGTGACAATAATTCGACGAGCCGATGTTCATGTAGCAATACAGGATCGTGCCGTTGTGTACACCTGACGTCGCAATTTCCAAGGGACCCGAACCCGATGTACAGACGCATCCTTTGCCTTCCAGCAGATACTTCCACTGTGCATTCGGATGCTGAATCAAGATGGGGTTGCCCTCAATGCTGGCCAGCTCGACTGTCGACGTGGCGTCGGGCTTGAACCATGCGGTCCCCCAGCCGCCGGCGTCGGTCAGCGCACCGCCATTGAACTCGACGCGGGTGTAGGAACCGTTGTGGCCCTCAATCCAGCTGACCTGCGTATTGCTGTTCAGTCGAATCGTCACTCGATGCCCATTGTTGACGACAGTTCCCAGAGATCCCGCGCCCTCCACTGTCAGCGTGTAGTCCCCGCTGAATTCGATTCCGCTTTGGGATGAGGTTACCGTCATATCCTGGTCAACGACCAGTGCCTGGACCGACAAGCCCATCATGCCGGCAAGAAATGCCGCGAACACCGACTTTGACATCTTCATTCGTTCCTCCAGTTTACGCTGTTTGCAACCACTACTATCCCATAGACATGGTGAACCGTTCACCGTG
>JAZRXT010000015.1:0-2675 GCA_045600365.1 Kiritimatiellia bacterium
CTGCGCCGCCAGCCACTGGACCCGCCTCCACCGCGAACTCCCGCTCATCCCCGCCGAGGCCAAGTACGCCGCCCGCCTCGAGGAGGCGTTCTTCAACGCCTTCCTCGCCGGCGTCACCCGCGATGGCCGCTGGGGCGCCCACATCGTTCGCTCCCACGGCACTCGCCACCTGTGGGCCCCGCCGCAGACCGGCATGTTCCACCATCAGTGCTGCCCCCACAACATGATGCGCACCTACTTCGACGTCGCCACCAGCACGGCCGGCCTCGCCGCCGACGGCACCATCGCCGTCGCGTGGTACGCCGATGCCGACACCTCCCTCCCCGGCGCGCGCGTCATCACCGCCGGCGGCTATCCCTGGGGCGACGCGCCCGTCACCGTCACGATCGAGCGCAAGGAGGCGGGCAAGGTGCGCTTCCGCGTGCCGGCCTGGTCGCCCAGGTTCAAGCTCAATGGCAAGGATGCCGTCGCCGAGAAGGGCTGGTGCACCGTTGACGCGCCGGCCGGACGCTCCGCCTGGACTCTCGCCTTCGATCTCTCGCCGCGAGTCCTCGAGGCGCCGACGTGGGGCGAGGACGTGCCGTCTACCCCCGCCCGGCATAGCGTCACCGACGTGAAGGCATACACCGCCTACTTCATGGAATGGTGCTGCCCGGAAATGCACGGGCTCTGCCGCACCCGGGGCGCGGTGCGCGTGATGCGCGGCCCGCTGGTCCTCGCCAAGGGACGCCTGGCCGGCACGTCGCGCGAGCACACCTTCGCCAATCTCACCCACGAGAACGGCGGCCAGGGCTGGGAGGTCGAGCTGAAGGCGCTGCCGCCCTCCGCCGCCAACTGCGCCGTGCCGCGCGCCTGGCGCCTCACGATGTCGCGCGGAGCCGAGGAAGGGTCGTTCGTCGTCTCCGATTTCGCGTCGGTCTCCAATGTGGACGATCCAGCCAACTGGTTCTCCCTCTGGTTCTGAACCATCGCTTCGTGAACTACCGGCTTGACTTTTCCGCTGGAATAGTCCATAATCTATAAAACCGAAAACCCTCAAAAGGAGCATACATGCTGAATCAGGAAGTGTACGACAAGGTTACGGCCGAATTTGCGGCCAAGTTCGGCGGCGCACCCGCGAAGGTCGCCTACGCCCCCGGGCGCATCGAGGTGCTGGGCAACCACACCGACTACAACGAGGGCTACGTCTTCTCGGCGGCCATCGACAAGGGCACGTTCTTTGCGGTTTCGCCCGCGGATGACGACACCGTCACCCTGGTCGCGCTCGACATGGGCGAGACTTACAGCTGCACTCTTTCCACCGTCAAGAAGGTCGAGACCGGCGCCACCTGGGCGAACTACCCGCTCGGCACCTTCAACTGGCTCTTCGACGGCGAGCCCGCCAAGGCGGGCAAGGGATTCAAGGCGGTCTTCGGCGGCAACATTCCGCTCGGCGCGGGGCTGAGCTCGTCCGCCGCGCTCGAGATGGCCACCGTGCTCGCCCTCTCCGCCGTCTATGGCATCGAGAAGGACAAGACGACCCTCGCCAAGATCGGCCAGAAGGCAGAGCACACCTTCGCCGGCTGCCCGTGCGGACTCCTCGACCAGGCCTCGTCGCTCTACGGCAAGGCGGGCGCGCTCGTGAAGAGCGACTTCCGCTACTGCAAGTTCGAGAACGTCGACCTCGGCCCGTCCGTCGCCTTCATGATGGTCAAGTCCAACGCCAAGCACGCGCTTGTCGACGGCGCCTACGCCAGCCGCCGCGAGGCCTGCGAGGATGCCGCGAAGTACTTCGCCGGCGTCCTGAAGCATCCGGTCACCCATCTGCGCGACGTCAGCTGCGCCGAGTGGATACTCTACCGCGGCGGTCTCGACGAGACCAAGGCGCGCCGCGCCATTCACCCGATCGGCGAGGACGAGCGCGTGCTCGGCGGCGCCGCGCTGCTGGAGAAGGGCGACCTCGCCGGCTTCGGCTCGCTGATGTTCGACTCCCACGAGTCCAGCCGCAACTGGTTCGAGAACTCCTGCGAGGAGCTCGACACGATCGTCGACGCCGCGAAGGCGATCCCCGAAGTGCTCGGCGCTCGCCTCTCCGGCGGTGGGTTCGGCGGCAGCTGCTGCCTGCTCGTGAAGCCCGAGGCGGCCGACAAGATCGCCGCCCAGATCACGGCCGCCTACAAGACGGCCTACGGCGACGAGCCCACCTGCGCACTCATCAAGCCCAGCGAAGGCGCACACCTGGTGTAGTGCAAAGTGCAGGGTATAGAGTACAGAGTGAACAGTGTTAATAGTTAACAAGTGAAAGGAAAATCAATGTCTGACGAAACCAACCAGAAGGGCAATGTGGCCGCGATTGCCACGATGTTCGCCCTCTTCTTCATGATCGCGTTCGTGACCAACTTCGCTACGCCGATGGGCGTCATCGCGAAGAACCAGTTCCACGCGTCAAACTTCCTCTCGCAGCTCGGCAACGCGGCGAACTTCTTCGCGTACCTCTTCATGGGCATCCCGGGCGGCCTGATCCTGAAGCGCAAGGGCTACAAGTTCACGGCGCTCACCGCAGTCGCGGTCGGCTTCGTGGGCGTGGGCGTGCAGCTCGTCGCGGGCTACGCAAGTTCCTTCCTCATCTACGTGCTGGGCGCGTTCATCGCGGGCTTCTCGATGTGCATGCTGAACCTCGTGACGAACCCGCTCCT
>JAZRXT010000016.1:0-4088 GCA_045600365.1 Kiritimatiellia bacterium
CTATCGCCACCTCCTGGCCCGCCACCGCATTGACGAGCGTCGACTTGCCGGCGTTGCGCAGACCGAAGAACGCGACGACGACGCGCTCGCCCCTGGGTGTATCGTTCATCGACATCGCAGACGCTCCTGAACCGGGTCAGAAGAACAGATCGCGTTCGCCGCGGCAGGTGGCCTCGTACTGCTTCATGACCGCGGGGAAGAATTTCGGCACCCACTCGCGGATGCCCTCGAGCTCCCGCTGGATAAGGGCGTCGCCGGCGGCGGCGGTGGCGGGGGCCTTGGCGAAGGCGTCAAGCCACTCGCGGAACGTGGGCACCGCGTTGATCTTGCAGAACTTGCCCTCGCGGCCGGTCTTGAGCGCGTCCATGATGCACCCACCAGTGCGGCCGCAGCGGTATCCCGCCGTGCAGAAGGAGGTGATTGTGCCGCGGCTCGCGAGATACTTCACCATCTCCTCGATCGAGCGGTTGTCGCCCAGCATGAACTGCTGGCGTTCCTTCTCCTGGTGAGCCTCGTTATCGAAATCGCTGTAGCCCTTGATCGCGATGTTGGAGGAGCAGTCAAGCTGCGTCATGCCGCAGTCGAGGATTCGGTTGCGTGACTCCGGCGACTCGCGCGCCGTGATGATGATGCCGGTGTAGGGAACCGACAGGCGCGCGATCGTGACGATGCGCGCAAAGGTCGCGTCGTCAATGCGCCACGGCGACTCCTCGGGCACCGTGGTGCCCGAGGCCGGCTCCAGGCGGGGGAAGCTGAGCGTATGCGGGCCGATGTTGAACCACCGCTCGAGATCGCGGGCGTGCATGGTCGTGGCCAGCAGCTCGAAGCGCCAGTCGCACAGACCGTACAGCACGCCGAGCCCCACGTCGTCCACCCCCGCCTCCATGCAGCGGTGGAAGCAGGTCGTGCGCCAGTCGTAGTTGCCCTTGACGCTCCAGGCGGGATGCATCTGCTCGTAGAGCTTGCGGTTGTAGGTTTCCTGGAACACCTGGAACGTGCCGATTCCCACCGAGCGCAGCACCTTGAGATCGTCGATCGGCAGCGGGGCGGCATTGACGTTCACGCGGCGGATGCCCACCTTGTGTCCGCTCTTGGGAGCCGGCACCTGATGGGCGTAGATGGTCTCAATCGTGTCGGCTATGTAGTCGGTGGAGGTCTTCGGGTGCTCGCCATACACGGCAATTAGGCGCTTGTGGCCGATGCGCCCGGCGACGACGTCGATCTCCTCCTTGACCTCGTCCATCGTGAGGATTCGGCGCTTCTGGGCGGTGTTGCCCTCGCGGAACCCGCAGTAGCGGCAGCCATTCACGCAGGGGTTCGCCACGTAGAGCGGCGCGAACACGACGATGCGGTTGTCGTAGACCTTCTTCTTGATGCGGTCCGCCGCCGTGCGCATCTCCTCGAGAAGTTCGGGGTCGGTGACGCGCATCAACGCGGCAGTCTCGGCAATCTCGAGCGTAGAGCAGGTCGATTCGCTCTTGGCGATGATCTCGCGGATGCGCACGGGGTCGACCGCCTGGGCATCGGACTCGGCGAGGGTGCGGTTGATGAGATCTTCGTCGATGAAATGACGCCCGCCAGGCAGATATTTATCGATTTCTTCCTTGATGATGAAGTGATCGCGGTAGTCCTGTTCGTCCTTGAACTGCCTGATTCCGTTTCTTGTCGACATCCGACGCCTTCTTTTCTTTCCCTTGGGCGTTCTTGTTTTATCAGAGGGAGGTCACCAGCACCGTTCCGGTACATGGCACCCTGGCGGCACAGCCGGCGGGAATGAGAACGCTACGGCGTTCCCGCACGATGTAGAGCGCGGTGAAGGTCTCGGCCGAGGCGGGGATCTCCAGCGTGCCTTCCGCTTCAACCGCGCGAAAGCGGAAGAACGGGCATTCCACCGACTCCCGGTGTGCGGGGGGCGGCAGCGTGAAATCAATTGACTTGAGCGACTCGGCGACATGCAGCTTGCGCGGCCTGCCGTCGGCGCCGACCCGTCCCCAGTCGTAGAGACGGTAGGTGGTGTTCGAGCTCTGCTGGACCTCGTAGACGCGAACGTCCTCGCCGATGGCGTGCACCAGCCCGCCGGGGATGAAGAGCGTCAACCCCTCGCGCGCATCGTGGCGCACCAGCGTCTGCTCGAAGTTGCCAGTCCGCACATCCTCCGCCACGACTTCCGGCGTGGTGCCCTCGCGAAGCCCGGCGAAGATCGGCCCCGATCCGCCCAGGCCCCGCCACATCTCGGTCTTCGGCTCGCCGCCGGTGACGGAGCGGGTGGTCTCGTTCGGATGCACCTGGACGCTCAGACGGCGCTTCGCGTCGATCACCTTGAACAGCAGCGGAAAGCGGTTCGGCTCCGGTGCACGTGAACCGACGAGCCCGCGGCCATAGCTGGCCGCGAGCTCTTCGAGTGAACGTCCCGCGAAAGGACCCTCGGCGACGATTGAGGGAGATGAGCCATGTCCCGAGATTTCCCAGGACTCGGTCCCCCAGAGCGCCTCGTGCAGGTTTTCGCGGAACGTCAGCGGTTGCAGAGGTCCCATTGCCTTAGCCGCGCTTGGAAAGCACGTCGCGCTCGTACTTGAGCACCTCGGCCATCCAGCTTTCGTTGGCGGGCAGTTTCGCGCGAGCGCAGAACTCCTCCCAGACCGCACCCATCGGATAGCTCTTGAGCTCCTCCTGGAGGACGAGCTGCTCGGTGAACTGGGCGCCGTCCTGCAGCGTCTTGAGCGTCGCCTTCGGCTCAAGCAGCGCCTCTAGGAGCGCCTTCTGCATGTTGCGCATGCCGAGCACCCAGGCCGCGACGCGGTTGATCGAGGCGTCGAAGTAGTCGAGCGCGACGATGAAGTTCTCGGGGCCCATGCGCACGATTTCGTGCGCGGCGTTGCGCAGATCGTCGTTGACGCGGATGACGTGGTCGGAATCCCAGCGCACCGGGCGCGAGATGTGGAAGGCGACCTTGCCGAAGAACATCAGGAACGAGCTGATCTTGTCCGCCACGTTCTCGGAGAGGTGGAAGTGGCCCATGTCAAGCAGCGCGAGGATCTTCTGCCTCACCGCATAGCCCATCACGAACACGTGCGAGCAGACCGTGTAGCTCTCGACGCCGATGCCGAAGAGCTTCGACTCAAGGAACGGCACACAGGCCTTCTTGTCGTACTTGTACTTGAAGATCTTGTCGAGCGAGTCGGCCATCAGCTTGCGCGGGCCGAGACGATCAGAGGGCTCGTCCTTGAAGCCGTCGGGCATCCAGAAGTTGATGCCGCAGGGGCTCTTGAGCTCCTTGCCGAAGTACTCGGCGATCTTGAGGCACTGAATGCCGTGCTTGACCCAGAACTCGCGGATCTTCTTGTCGGGGCTGGAGAGCGTAAGACCGTTCTTGACGTTCTCGTGCGAGAAGAAGGTGGGGTTGAAGTCGAGCTTGACGCCGGTCTTCTTGGCCCACTTGACCCACGGCTCGAACTGGGCGGGACCGATCTTGTCGCGGTCGACGAGGCCATTGGCATGCACGCCGTAGCAGGCATGGAGATTGAGGCGGTGCTTGCCGGGAATCAGGGACATCGCGAATTCGACATCCTGCATCAGCTCCTGCGGGGTGCGGGCCTTGCCGGGATAGTTGCCGGTGGTCTGGATGCCGCCGGTTGCACCGGCGTCGTTCTCGAACCCGCACACATCGTCGCCCTGCCAGCAATGCATCGAAATGGATATCTTCTCGAGGGCCTTGATGGCCTTCTCGGTATCCACGCCCAGCGCGGCGTACTGCTTCTTCGCGGCTTCGTAGGTTGCCTTGCTCATCTGTTTGACTCCTGTTTCGTTTTGATTGAAAATTGAAACTGTGATTATTATACCAAATGATTCATCTAACCGCAAACTTTGTCTTTGAAATATTTAACCGCGCCCTCGAGGTCGAAGAACCTCCCGTCGAGCTGGGCATTGTAGACGGCGTCAAGCCACGGCTTGAATCTGGCGCTCGGACGATACCCCATTTCAATGAGATGGCGGCCCATGAGTATCGGCCTGGGCGCGGAGTCCGCAACGCGGAGGCGTTCGGCGGCCTCGGCCAGCCACCGGAGGTCGTCGCCGCCGGAGGTCCCTCC
>JAZRXT010000017.1:0-43154 GCA_045600365.1 Kiritimatiellia bacterium
AACGGCAGCGCCACGGTGGCCACGCCGTACATCCAGCCGCCGCCGGTGGCGCTGCCGCGGATTATCCCTAGCGCGATCTTGAAGTAGTCCAGCAGGCAGTCAAGCCCGTCCACCTCCAGCGCCGCGAAGCCGTCGTGCCACGCGAAGAACAGGATGTTCAGCACGATGACCGCCGTGAAGGCGGCGGCGAATTCAAGCGACGTGGCGCGCTGGACCATCGTCATAACGGTACGGTCCGCCAGCGGATTGACGCCGGGATCATTGCCGCGCATTATGCCCACAACCTTCACTGCCACGAGGCCGGCGATGGCGAAGACGAATCCGCCGGGCGATTCCGCACCCAGCACGCCAAGCAGAGCGAATGCGATGAGGATTGGCGCGGTCTCGAGCGTGCGGACGAACTTGATTATTCCCAGCGTGGCGACGAGTGCCAGCAGCACCTGGAGGGTGGCCGGCGAGAAGAAGAGGCCAAGCCGCCACACCGGGTCGGACATGCAGAACAGCGCGGTGGCGGGCAGGATGACGAACCAGAGCGTGAGGCGGCGACTGCGGGCTTCCGCCAGCTGGGCGCGCATGATGGACGGCATCAGGCGCATCATGATGGAGGCGGCCAGGCAGGCGAACGCTCCAAGCGAAAGATGCCCGGCCCACGCCAACACCTTCAGCGCGGCGTCCATCGGCAGATGTCTGAGCGGAATTTCCACGATACTCTGCCAAAGAGCTGGATACAGTGCCTGGGGCGGACGCAGCCCCGCTGCAACGGCAACACGCTCCCAGAGAACCGGGGGAATGTACGCCGGTGCCCAGAGTGCCGCCAGCGCAACCAGCGCGGCGGCGAGCAGGCCGGTACATAGACGGTCCTGCAAGGTCATTTTACCTGCCAATGTCATACGGCAATATTATATCACACGTTAAGGTGGCATTCAACACTTTTTGAAAATTCCCGCAAATTCTTCTTGCTTTTTGTTTGCGGATGCGGTATTATATTCCAGTCTCACGGACAATTAGAATTTCTAACAATAAGGAGTAAATAAAATGAAGTGCTCGACGATGATGGCGATTGCGTTCTGCGGGATTCTCGCGGTCGCGGTTACTGGTTGCAAGTACGATGATGGAGCGGAAGCTGGCGATGATCTGGCGACCACTTCCGATTTGATGACCGAACAGGATCCCAACGCCAATGCCGGCGGCAGCGATGTTGCCACCGATGATGCCGCGAATGCTGCGAATGCCGCGAACAGCAGCGATGCCGAGGGTGGTTCGCTTAACGCCGCCACGGGCTTTACGTTCGATCAGGATCCCAACTACGCCCGTTGCACCGACGTTGACTTTGCGCCTGTCTACTTCGGCTTCGACGCCTCGAACCTCGGTTCCGGCGAGCTGGCGAAGATCGAGGCTGTCGCCACGCATCTGCAGGAGAAGCCGAATCGCGTCGTGATCGTCGAGGGCAACTGCGACGAGCGCGGTTCCAACGAGTACAACCTCGTGCTGGGCGATACCCGTGCGATTTCGATTCGCGACTACCTGACCAAGCTCGGCATTGACGCCCAGCGCATTCAGACGAAGAGCTACGGTGAGGAGAAGCCTGCGGTCACTGGTTCCAACGAGGGAGCCTGGTCGAAGAACCGTCGCGGCGAGTTCGCCGTGTTCCAGCACAAGTAAGCTGATTCTGGCGGCGCTGGATGACCTTTGCGTTCGTCTTTGAATCCGTCGGTGGCACCGAGTGGCTAGTCCTGCTCGGTGTCACGCTTATTGTGGTGGGGCCCAAGAATCTGCCGTCGGCTGCGCGCAAGGTCGGCGAGATCACCACTCGTCTTCGTCGTGCGGCCGACGAGTTCAAGCGCCAGCTGATGACGATGGACCAGGAGGTGCGCTCGACGGTCGACTCGGTTGTCAACGAGGTCAAGGACTCGTACACCGATGTTCCCGATTCGTCTTCGGGCAAAGCCGCGGCCGCTGGTGATGGGGACCGGGCCGAGGAGTACGATCCGTACTCCGAAGGCAATCCCTATCCTGGCCATGGTGACGGTAGCTACGAGGAGCCGCCCTACGATCCAGTGCAGGCCGAGCCGGCGGAATCCGCCGCCTCCGTCGCGAAGGAGACGCCGCCTGAACCGTCGTCGGAGCCTCGCAAGCCAACCGAGGAAGAGCTCAGGGCAGTGAAGATCACGGTATCCAAGGCCTAAGATGTCGATCATCAAGAATCCCGACGAATACAACGATCCGCCGCGTCCGTTTCTCGAGCACATCACGGCGCTGCGGAGCTGTCTGATCAACGCGGTGCTGGCCTGGTCGGTCTGCTGCGTGGTTGTTGGCGTGCTGTCGCCGCAGGTTCTTTCCTGGCTCAAGGAGCCGGCCGCTGCGCTGGAGGCGGCGGGCAAGATCAAGATCGTCAGCCTCAACCTCACGGGTGGGTTTGCCCAGATAATGTCGATCGCCATGTGGGGCGGCACCGCGTTGAGCTTTCCATTTGTGATGTACTTTCTGCTGCGTTTCGTGTTTCCGGCGCTGACGAAGCGCGAGAAGGTGGCAATCCTCTTCTTCCTGCTGGCGGGGGCCGGGCTTTTCGGCATCGGGGTGGTGTTCGCGTATGGCCAGCTAGCCCCGAACGTGGTGCGCTTCTTCGACATCGTGAACCACTGGCTTGGTCTAAGTGTCACGGAAGTGCAGATCGAGAACTATGTGCCGCTGATTCTCAAGCTGGTGCTTGCGTTTGGTCTGGTCTTTCAGATTCCCCTGCTTCTGTTCGTGCTGGGCTGGCTGGGGGTGATTAGCAGCGAGTCGCTGCGTGCCTGGCGTCGTTTCGCGATCGTGCTCGCGTTCTTCCTCGGGATGGTGCTGACGCCTCCCGATCCCATGAGTCAGCTGCTTATGGCGCTTCCGCTCTGTCTTCTCTATGAACTCAGCATCTGGGGGGTTCGCTTCAAGGAAATGTGTTCCGGGGAGCGTTCAAAGGAGAAGAAGAAAGCGCCGGAAGGGAAGGCGTGAAATCGCGCACCCTGGTGGTGCTGGGCTTCCTGGCGGCGATCGTCGTCGGGGCGCTGTTGCTGATGCTGCCGGTTTCATCCCCCGCGCACACGTGGATGAAGCCGATGGATGCGCTGTTCACCTCGTGCTCGGCGGTTTGCATCACGGGGTTGACAGTCATCGAGCCGGGGCGCGACCTTTCCATGTTCGGGCAGGTGGTGCTGCTGGCGCTGGTGCAGCTTGGCTGCGCCGGCATCATGACCATGGGGACGTTCTTTCTGGTGGTGGCGGGGCGTCGACTTACGCTCTCGAGCGAATTCTCGCTGAAGGACGCCTATGGCACGCTGGGCGTGAAGGGGTTGCGTCCGCTTGTTGTATGGGTGGTCTCTTCAATGGTCGTCATAGAGGCGATCGGCGCCTGGACGCTGCACGAACTGCTGTCGTGCGGAGCGGGCGGGGAGTGTCCGTGGTTCCGGGCGATATTCTACGCGGCAATGGCGTTCTGCAATGCCGGTTTCTCGCTTGACCCCGGCAGCGCCGCCGTCTTCGGGGCGCGACCTCCGGTGCTGATGACCATGGTGGCGCTCACGATTCTTGGCGGTCTCGGATTCCCTGTCCTTTACAACCTCTGCACGATCAGGTTTTGGCGGCGGAATCTCGTCACGCGCGGGCGGGTCTCGCTGCACTCCCGCGTGACGCTGGTGGCCACGTTCGCGCTGCTTGCATTTACGTTCGTGGTCTTCCTGGCCCTTGAATGGGGGAATTCGATGGAACCATTCACGTGGCAGGAGAAGCTGGCCGCGGTGTTCTTCCAGTCGGTGACGCCGCGTACCTGCGGCTTCACCGTGGTGCCGATGACCGAGATGCATCCTGCGACTCGTTTCCTCTCCGAAGTGCTGATGTTCGTGGGCGCGGCGCCGGGCGGCGCGGGCGGCGGCGTGAAGATCACCACCGTCGTCGTGTTCATCATGACCATTGTCGCCATCTGCCAGGGACGGCGCGAGACCGTGCTGTTCAAGCGCACGATTCCCGAGACCGTGGTGCGCGACGCGATCGTGATTGTCATGGTCTTCGGCGCGATGGTCGTGCTGGGAATGACGGCGCTCCTGATTTTCGAGCGCGGAGAGAACGCCCCCAGCTTCGAGGCGCTGCTGTTCGAAACCGTGAGCGCGGTCTCGACCACTGGGCTCAGCTGCGGCAACACAACGGTGTCGCTTTCGCTTCCTGGTCGCATTACGCTGATGGTCTGCATGTTCGTGGGGCGGCTGGGTGCGCTTGCGGTGGTGATGCTGCTCGCAGGGCGGCAGGATGCGCCGTCCATACGCTATTCGCGTGAAGAGATTGTGGTTGGATGAATGAGGAACCAGGAATTGGGAATGAGGAAAATGATGTGGAATTTTTGGTGTCCCTATGCGGAAAAAATGTCCGCTGACAAGGCTGACGAAAAAAAATTTCATTTTTTTCATTTTTCCTCTTGCAATCTTTCCGGAAATTTGATAAACTAGTGTCGCTTTCGAGCACCAGAGGCTTCTCGGACAGTCGTCCGGGCCTAGGAAACCGGGTCGGCTATGATAAGGTTCAGAAGTACGAAGGTGGGGTAAAAGCAAGGTTAACCGCTCCTGAGGGTGAAGCCGGGTGGCAGATCCTGAAGGGGTAAAAAGAAAGAAACAAAAAATGAAGAAGCTCATGATGATTGCGGCCCTCGTGGCCGTCGGCAGCGCTTTCGGCGCTTGCGAGTACGTCACGCCTGACACCGCTTGGGTGTACAAGTGGAAATTCTCCGGCAAGACCACCTACGGCACCAAGCCGGCCGCCGTTCAGGCCGCCGCCTCTGGCGTCTGCGGTTACAAGCCGGGTACCGGCACCACCGACACTGGCGCTTGCGACAAGTCCGTCCGTACGCCTGCCTCCCTCAAGATCGAGGGCTACACCTGGTACTGCAAGCCGATCTGCGGCAGCGCGACCTTCGAAGAGTTCGCCGAAGTGAACGAGATCTTCTGGATGAAGAAGCCGTACAAGGCGGCGATGGCTGGTGGCGTTGCTACCGACATCTCCAACATCATCGGCAAGAAGGCCACCAAGTTCGAGGCCTTTGGCGTCGCCACGTTCGACACCTTCGTCAACGCCGGTGCCACCAAGCTCCAGACCTACACGCTCGGCTATGCTGGTCTCGGCAAGTATGACCTCAAGAACAGCCGCGTGAAGTGCGTCAAGGGTAACTTCGCTGGTTATGCCAACACTGGCGTCGTGCTCTCCGCCGACACCTGCCTCGCTGGCTTCTGGGATTGCGCCACGCTCACGCTGAAGTGCGGCCCGACGGTTGCCTTCGGTAAGTGGTCTGCCAAGTTCAAGAAGTCCGCTTCCAAGAAGTACCTCAAGGGCGGCAAGCTTCCCAAGGTTGCCAAGTGGGCGCTTTACCTCAACGCGCTGTAATCGGTAGTAATACTGATTAGCGTAAAGGGAGGGCTGGAGGAAACTTCAGCCCTCTCTTTTACATTTTCCCCTGTCAGATTGTTCCCCCTGGATTGCCTACCTTACAGATGATTAACATGAATATTGGATATACCGGGTCATTCTCGCGCTTTTGCATCTGCCTTCTGCTTCTTGGCGGAATCGTGGTTGGATGCGATCAAAGTGAAATTGGCAAGTCCGGCACAGAACCGGCAGAGCAGCCCACCAAGGCGGAGTCTGAGGGGAAAGAGGAAACGGTCGTTGCGAAAAAGCCCGTGAAGCCAAAGGCGTTGATTGATCGTCTGGATCCTACCAGCGTCGTTGTGCGCGTGAATGGTGTTGATATCACCAAGGGACGTTATTCGTCGTATGAGCGGTTCAGGGTTATGCTCTGGTGCGTGGCCAACAAGGAGCCGCTGAATACCAAGGATGTTGAGCTCAAGAAATTCAAGGTGCGCGGCCGGATGGAGGCAATGGGTGAGCTCCTGAAGCGTGAACTGCTCCGCCAGTATGCGGAAAAGAAGAACATAGTCGCAACTGAAAAGATGGTTGCGAGTCAGCAAAACAAGTTGCTGAAGACCCTTCACAAGCAGAAGCAGTCGTTTGACGAAGCGGCGGACTCTTTCGGCGAGGAGGGAGCGGGGTTGCTCCGTTGGATGGCCGATTCGGAGGCCTTGCGAGAGGCTGTAGTGAGGAGTTTCGGCACAAATGATATTTTCAAGGTGACAGAAACGGAAATTTCCAATCGTGTCCAGTATGTTGAAAAGTTCAACAAGAGGATCGATGAGTTAAACACCTCTAACCGCGTAGTTGCCCTGAAGGCGCGGACGGAGATACTGGATGGAACCAATGGCTTTGCGGCGGTGGCGGCGAAGTATGCTCAGACGAATGCGTGGGAAGGGGCCGACTGGCAGAGTGTGTCGCTTGACGAGTTGGAGGCGGATGAGCCATTGGCGCTATGGCTCGCGAAGGCCAACGTGGGTGACGTATCCGAGCCAATGGTATTGGACGATGGCATGGCGATTGTGGGGCTTGCGAAGCAGGAGGAGACTGAGCCAGCAAACGATGAGCACCCCGCAATTTACGAATACTACCTAGTCCGCTGCTATTTCTACTATTATGAGAAGTTGGATGTAATAGAGAACAGAAAAGATCTGGTGGCGGATATGATTGAAAACCGCCGGGACATGGTGATGCAGGAGCTGGAGAAGGAGTTGTTAAAGGACGTGAAGCTTGAATTCCCCAATGGGAATAATCTTTTTGAGATGCCCAAGGCCAAGAAAAAGGCCAAGAAAAACAGGACCAAGGCCAATCCGAAGAAGGCGAAAGCAAAATGATGTTCTCGTTTATGTAATTAGAAGCTATTTTTCGCATATCTTATAATAAGAATCTTTTAAGGAGAATACGATGAATCGAATCAAGATGCTGTCACTTGCGCTAGTAGCGGTGATGTTGTCGCTTGCCGGTGTGGCAGGTGGTCCGACATCCACTTTGTGCGCCAACCGTAGCCAAAAGGATGATCCAGTTACCCTTGGCAAGTGGCATGTTAATTATAAAAAATGTTTAAACTATGCCCAGAATAACAAGGTTCCCCTGATCGCGGTTTGGTCGAACGGCGATGCCTGCGGGCACTGTGTTCTGTTTGAGAATGCGGTAAATCACGCTAATTTCAAGAAATGGATGAAGAATAGTGGAATAGTTTTCCTTTTCATTCATTCTGGGGATAAAAAGTCCGCCCCGAAGGATTATATGCAAGAAAGCGATTATTTCCACTGGGTTCGCGGCAAGAACACCAGTTTTCCGTTTATCTACATATACTGGCCCGCTGGAAATGTTAAGGTCCACACCGTGGGCGACACGGTTGACAAGCTTGCCACTGGCGCGAAGGCGGCGGACAATGCGGTGAGTTATTTCAAGAGCAAGCTCAAGAACTACAAGTACAACCCGACGCCGGCGGATAATGGTGGTACTCTTGATTCCGGCAATCTCGACCTTGAGGTTGAAGAGGGGGCTGGTTCGGTGCAGTTGCATATTTCGCGTCCCGCCGCCGCCCAGAGCCTGATCGGTACCAATACGGTGCGAGTGATCAGTGCCGACAAGGCCAACACCAACAATATCGTGGTGGTTTGGGATAAGGCCCAGAGCTACACCAACATCAGCATCGACGTATCGGGGTCGCCCAAGGAAGGCGCCGAGATGCCGCTGCAGTTGATCAACGCGGCGGGCAAGACGGTCAATTCGAGTGTGATCAAGGTGGTCAAGGAACCGCCGAACTCCCCGGCCAACCCGCGCTGGATGGGTGAGCGTACGCAGGATACGCTCGGCTGGGGCGAGTGGACGATGGATATCGACGCCGCCACCAACAAGGTGAATGCCTACAACGCCGGGAAGACCCCGCTGGCGACCTCCGGCAAGATGAAGCTGGGTGCGTCCGGTGATAAGGCGTACACGCTGTTGCTGGTTGGTGGTTCGCAGTGGTGTCCCGACTGCATGCGTGCCGACGAGTATCTCTTTGAAACGTCGGAGTTCAGGACCTGGGCATCCGAAACCCACAAGATCGCCTGTGTCGCGGTGGATGTGCCGCCGTTCGCCGCTGGTCTCAACGAGTATCCGTGTCTGCTGAACTCCCTGCACACCACCGACACCAACAAGTGGTATTGCGGGGAAAGCGGTGCGGCATACGTTTCGCGCAAGATGCGCACTCCGGAAGACCTTGAGCTCGCGGAGGAGATTCTCGAGCGGAACCTTTCCTACGTCAACAATACGGTCACCAACGGCGGGTTCTGTCTGCCCGAGAACGTCGGTTCCGACGGCAACACCAGCGTCTGGAAGACTGGCGTGCCCTGCGCGATCCTGCTGCGAGGTGACGGCACCGTGGCCGGTCGTCTGTTCCAGTTCTCCAATTCGACTTCGGCCATGACGGACGGTACGGCAACCGCCGCGACGATGGTCAAGCGCCTCGACGAGATGCTGCAGCAGGACGAAGATGCGGCCGAGGAGGTTAATGACAGCATCTCCACCACGACCTCGACGATCGGCAAGCGCGAGGAAATCACCGGCAATTCGCTTTCCTTCACCGACGTGGCCGACGTGTTCCAGCTGAACAGCGAAGAGACCTTCGGCAAGCGGTTGCTGGTCAGTGTGGAACCGAACGGGGCGTGTCTGCCGGGTACGATGTTGGAAATGAATCTCTATCAGGTGACATCCGGCGGTCTCATGCGCAATATTGGCTGTGCCTCCGGCGTGGTCGAAGAGGGCAAACCCCTGCAGTTCGACACGGTTGCGCTGTCTTCCTCCAACTGCTACCTGAAGGTGTCCTATCCCGTGGATTCAAGCGCCTACTCCACCTGTCTGCAGTTCGCGCTCACCAATTCGGCGTCGACGGTCTGCAGCTACCGTCTGAAGACCGACTTCATCATCTGCCCTGCGGAGGTTGCCGCGACGGATGTGATCGACGACTTCTCCGAAAATCCGTACGTGTCGGTCGAGCTCGAGGAGGGTAAGATCTACCGCATCACCAATCTGGATGAAACCGTGCTTGATTCGTCGGTGCTGGTCAAGGTTCCGGAAACGGACGACCGCTACACGGCGCAGACGAGCGGCACGGTTACGCTCAAGGTTACCGCCAATTCGGTGACCTCGCAGCTCTGGAATCCTGGCAAGGTCGGGTTCGTTGCGGCCAGTGCCTTCACACCGGAGTCGGCGGGAGTGTATTCGATTCGCCTGGCGCGTAGCAGCGGTCTATCCGGTACGGCGACCGCGAAGGTGTCGTTCAACGCCGAGAAGTCGTCCAAGCTCGACAAGCTCTTCGAATTGGGCGAGAATTTCTCCAACACCCTGACTTGGGAAGAGGGTGATGTTTCCGAGAAGACCGTGGACATCAAGATCCTTGAAAACGCTTTTGCGGACGGTGACCAGGTGCTGGTCTTCGACGTTGAATGTGGCGGTGACGCGGATAAGGGCATCGAGCAGATGCGCCTCACGCTGCGCGACAACGACAAGAAGGTGCCTGGACGCCTCGCCATTGTCGAGACGGAGGACTATCCGTTCGCCAAGGCGATGAACGTCGCGGTGCGTGCGGGCGGTGAGGTCAAGTTCGACGTTGCCCGCGAAGAGGGGGCCGATGGCGAGGTGGGCGTGACGCTGTCCACGACTGCCGGCGTACTGTCCGACGAGTCGCTCGCCTGGCCCGGGCGCAATTCCGAAAATCGCGCGGTTACGCTTTCCGGTCTCGACGGCTCGAAGAGCAAGGTGACGGTGACCATGAAGTCGGTTTCGCCTTCGAAGGTTGATTCCAACCGCCACATTCTCACGGTCGAGGTTGTTGACGCCGATGCCCCCGGTTTTGATGTCTCCAAGGTGGTGGTGGACGCCAAGCGCTATCTGCCGATCGGCGACTATGAGATTTCGCTGGACGGCTACGCCACGGACGAGACGACGGTCAAGAAGTATTCCGGCACTCTGGCGCCGGGGCTTTCCTGGAAGTTCGCCGATGGAGTGCTGAGGGTTTACGGCATTCCGAACAAGGCGGGCGAATTCAATGCCGTGTTCCGTGCCTATAACGGCAAGAAGGCAGGCATGGTGGTTTCGGTGGTAGTGAAGGTGACCGATCCCGTCGTCTCCGGCGGCGGTGCCGGCGGCAATGCGCCGCTCAATCCTTCGGTTGCCGTCTCGCGAACCTTCGAGGACGTCCCGGTGTTCTCGGCCAATGCCAGCCGTCTTGCCGGCGTGCTCACGCTCACGCTTCCGCGTACTGGACGTTGCAGCGCCAAGTATCGCACGGAGTTCGCGAAGACCATTACCCTCTCCTCCGCCAGCTGGCAGGACATCGACGACGAAGGCGTTTTGCAGACCGAGCTTCGCGATTCCACGGGTGAATACGATCTCATGGTGTACGCTCTCGCGGACGGTGATGTCGAGGTGGAGCTGATCGATCCGGACCGCGGCGGAGTCACATGCGGCGATGGCGGAATCCTGCGCAAGTACTGGAGCGCTGCGAACACCGCTGCTGATTTCGGTGGCTACTACACCGTGAGCATGCCGCGCACGGGTGCCTTGGGTGGTTATGTCTTCGCCCGTGGCGACGCCTACATGACGCTCGACATGAGCAAGGCCGCGTCGTTGAAGAGTGGGAAGTTCACCTATGTGGGCGTCTATCCGAACGGGAAGCCGTTCTCTGGTTCGGCGACGATCACCCCGATGAACTTCGACGAGGAACTCGGTTGTTATTGCCGTGCGCTGCTGCCGATTCTTGCGGGTGGCGCGAGCGACATGTTCGCCGGTGCGCTCCAGATCACCCCTGGTGCTTCCGATCCCGAGGCCTGCGACATGGATGAGAAGGGCGAGCATTGTACCGGAAGGTGCTACTACGAAAACATCCGTCGCTCGATCTATGGCGCGCCGGAGGCGACGATGCTATGGCGCCATACCGAGAAGTCGGTACTCGCAAGCTGCGAGGCCGAGTACGGTGTGTACGGCACCTACTACACCACGAAGGAGAATTTCGCCAACTGCTGCATGCAGGCAATCGGAAAGACAAGCCTCAAGTTCTTCTCCCTGGGCGGTTTTGAGACCGGTCTGGGGGAGGACATCATCGAGAGGTTCGGCAAGGATGACCTGTCCGCCATCGAAGCCGAGCGTGCGATTGCCGCCGTCAACGTGAAGTACGTGAAGAAGGTGACGAAGAAGGGCAAGAAGAAGGTGACGACCTACACCAACAGCATTGCCAGCGGCAACACCAAGACCCTTCCGCTTTCCTTCTCGCTTGCAACCGGCATTGTTTCGGGTAGCTTCAAGCTGGGTGGCATCACGATGACCTACAAGGGCGTGGTGATGCCTCACTGGGGCAATTCCGACTGCGAGGCGTGCGGCTATGGCCCTGGCAGCGGCGGCGCAGATGCCAAGCTGCGTCCGTTCATAAGCGGCGCGATGTGGTTCAACGATTCCTTCGAATACGAAGACGATGCTGGCAAGTCCCGCACGATCACCGTGCGTCGCGGCTGTCCGTTCTCGGTCGGCGAGAAGGCGGGCCAGTGATTGGTAGAAACTCAGGAAGAACGGATGCCGAAACACGGAAGCAAAGAAACTACTTTAGTGGAGAAATGCGTATGAAGACCAAGGTATTTATGGCAATCGCCGCGGCGGCGCTGACATTGACGGGATTCGCGTCGCCGGCAAAGTGCAGCAGCATCAGCAAGGCAAAGTCGCTCGCCAAGACCCAGAGCGTCACGCTGGTGAACGAATACGACACCGACGAGAAGGAGTATCTCGACGAAGGCGTGGCGTACTACAAGATCGAGCTCAAGCGCGGCCAGGCGTACACCATCTGGATCCAGGGCGGCAACGCTTCCGAAATGACGCTCGATGTTGATACGAACTGGGAATACTACGACAAGGACAGCAAGGAGGACAAGGAGCCTGGCGCCGGTTTCGACATCGAGGAGATCAACAACAGCGACCTACAGTACGCGTATCTCTACGCTGACGACTGGGATCTTGAGGAGGACGGTGATCCCAAGAAGGGCAAGTACATCGTGATGATCACCGGCAACATCGGCGCGAGAACGACGCTCAACTATGTGCAGGGCATCAGGTCATTCACGGTCACCGGTACTGAGGAAAGCCCCAAGGCGCTATCCTTCGCCGGCAAGTGGAAGGGTATTTCCACCAAGTGCATTGACGGCGAGTACAACATGCGCGCCACGCTGAAGGGCGGGCGCAAGTACCGCGTGTACACGAGTGGCGGCACCAAGGACAATCCGCTTTCGCTCGACATCGACGACGGCAATCCCGACGATGACACGAACGAGAATGCCGGCGAGGCGCAGAACGAGGAGATCTGGGAGGATCCCGCGTATACCAACAAGGTGTACGACGAGGCCTACATCATCGTGCCGGAGGCGACCGGCAAGTACATGTTCACGGTAGCCGGTGACGTCTCGCAGAAGTTCAAGTTCTACTATATGGAGGTGCCCGCTCGGGCGATCACCTCGCATCCCGCCATCCCGCTTCTGAAGGAGAACGACTATTCCGCCAAGTTCGTGCCTGGCCGCATGAGCTCATCCAACAGCTACTACGATCAGATTGTCGACGAACATCTCTGCAAGATCTACCTCGCGAAGGGAGAGCGCTGGGTGTTCGACGCCACCGGCTCGAACGTGCCGCTCCAGATGTACGCCTACGACTCCAAGGGCAAGATAATCACTTCCAACGACGGCATTGGTAACGGTTCGCTTGACGCACGGGTTTCCGTGACCGCCACGGCGGCGGGAATCTACTACGTCGGCGTCTGCGACCCCTTGCTCGACATCACAGACCAGCCCGATCCCGGCACCATGCCGGTCACGCTCACGGCGCGCAACGCCACCGAGTTCCCGGCGGCCGACGATTTCGATCCGGCCGACGACACGATCGCCGGTGCGAATATGCTCACGCCCTATCCCGCCACCACGAATGACTTCGCGCTTGCGGCGACTGCCGCCAGCGACGCCCTCGCGCTCGGTGCGATCAATGGCGGACACGCCCTCGGCCAGAACGACATCTACGATGTCTTCGCCATCCCCTGCCGCAAGGGCTTCACCTACAGGCTCAAGGCCAGCTGGGAGAACGATGAGGAGACCACCGATCTCGACCTCGGCTGCAAGGTGTTCTTCCAGAACGGCAAGGCCGAGAAGGCCATCACCACCACTGGTTCGATCTCGCCCCGTGATGGGGAGGATCTCGAGTTCAAGGCCATCGCCAACGGTATGCACTATGTGCGCGTTTTCGTGGCTAATGGCCTCGGGCTCGAATATCCGCCCTACAAGATCCACGCCATTGCCGCCAACGGCATGACCCCGCTTGGGCTCGTCGGGGCGAGCATTGAGGGTGGTGTCGGCTCCTGGTCGCTCAACAAGGAGGACACCAAGTATCCTGCCGGGGCCGTGGTTGCTGTCACTCCGCCGGCCGCGAAGACATGCACGGTGAAGTTCACGGCCACGACCGGATTCGCCGCCACGCCTGCGAGCACCGTTCTTGAGGTGCCGGCCTGGAGCGAGGGTGCCGTGGTTCCGATGGCGTCGGCCGTCTACTCCGATATCTACGATGTCAAGTACCAGATTGGCACCAAGAAGGTCTACGACAAGAAAAAGAAGAACGTCTCCACCCCCGTCTATTCTCCGGAGGACGGTGACGCCACCCCAGAGGGTGCCTTCGCCATCACGCCCGCAGCGAGTGCCGCAACGCTCTCGCGCACGTTCTGGAAGGGAGATACGGCTGACACCTTCAAGTTCACAGCCGTGGCCGACAACTACTACAACTTCAAGCTGACCGGCACCACCAATGTGCATCTGGTCGTTTCCAACGCGGTCACGGGCGCTGTGGTCGCCGAAGGAACGGCCACTGCCGATGGTAATGGGGTCGAGATCGCGAAGGCGACGCTGCCCGCTGGACTCAGCTATCTCATTGTCTCCCACGTTGACGAGGAAGACGCGGGTGCGCCGTACAAGCTCACCTACTCCAAGGCCACTACGGGAACAGTCAAGTTCGTGATGCCCACGCTCACCAAAACGGTCAACAAGAAGAAGGTGAAATACGCCGCCGACTGCTACACCGTTAAGGAAGGCGTCGAGTACGCGACGCTTACCGTGGCCCGCACCGCCAAGGAGGGCAAGGTGCGCGTGAGGTATTCGACCCAGGCGATGAGCGACGAGGATGCCGCCGCGGTGGGCTGTCTCGCGGCGCAGCCGGGCGTTGACTACTATCCCGTCGTCGATGGCGTCGTCACCTGGGCGGCCGGCGACATGAAGAACAAGACGATCAAGGTGCGCACCATCCCGTCGCACACCGGCGAATGGGCATCGTCCAACCGCGTCTTCTCGGTCAAGCTCTATCCAGTCGACGAAGAGGACGATGAGTTCCGCGACAATGGCGCCGAGTATCTGGCCAGAGTCAGTGCGACGCTCGCCTCCGCCAATGTCAAGATCACCGAGGCCGACAAGGTGGCGCCGGGCGTGATTTCGCTCGCGATGCTCGATGACTTCCCGGTGGCCAACGCGAAGAAGCCGGCGGTGACCGGCAAGGCGGGGACCGAGGGCGCCCAGCTCGTCTTCACCCGCACCGGCGGCACCGACGGAGAGGTTGCAATCAACGTGACCACGCCCGCCGTCAAGGGCGATACTGCGAAGTCCGGCGTTGACTTCGCCCTCAAGTCCGCCACTCGCCTCGTGTGGGCGGACGGCGATAGCGAACCCAAGACGCTGGAAATTGACTTCCTGCCGTCCAGCAACCTCGCCGTTTCGAAGAAGTTCACCCTGACGATGGCGGCGGTGAAGGGCACGTTCACTCCCTCGCTCGCGGCGAAGACCGCTGCGGTCACGATTACCAGCGACAAGGTGCAGAACACTGCCGCCGCCTACGCGAAGCAGCTGGTCGCGGCCAATGGTGGCAAGATTGCCACGTCCGGTTCGTGGTATCAGGATATGGCCGGCGAACTTCGTAGTGCGGATGGCGCCGCTGCCACCATCACCTACACGGTGGCTGGCCCCGGCCTCTTCCGCTGCCGTCCGCAGTTGATCCAGCCGGAAGCCGGTGACGACGGCACACTCCTGTGCAAGATCGGCAAGGGTACGGCGTTCGACTGCACGGGTGAAGAGGTGGTTAGCGTTCTTCCTGCCGGCAACAGCGCCATCACCTTCTCGCTCACAGGCGTTACCGGTGGCGCGTACATGAGCTTCGATCCGATCGAGGGTGCTCCGTACGGATGGACGGCGTTCTCCAAGACCGTTCCGTACAATCCGATGAACGGGGCGGTGGTGACGCCCGACGCGACCGATCTTACCCTTACCCTGCCCGATGCCCTCAAGGCCCTGCTCGGAAGCGGTCTTCATTTCCGCGTGCGCTTCGGGACGACGTCCAAGCCCACCGAGGTAATTGCCTGGGACAACGACGTCGTCACCGTTCCGACCACGATGGCGGCAGGGAAGACGTACTACTGGACCGTCGACTATGCCTGGGATGCCGAGGCGGCGACCCCGGAAAGCATAGCTTCGTGGACCGCAGGGCCCGCCGTCTGGAAGTTCTCGATCATGAAAGAAGGGCAGCCCGTCATTGCAGCCGACTACGAAAGTGTCGATGCGGCCGGTGTTTCGGTTGAGTCTCGCCTCGGGGCGGACGAGTGCCTCGAGCTCATCCAGGGCGTAAAGTGCAGCATCAGGTTCACGGATAACGACAGCTACGAGGACGCGGGCGAGGTGGTCTACCGCTTCGCCGGCGGAACGCTGCCGAAGGGAATGTCGGTCAACGCCACTTCCGGTGCGCTGGCCGGTGCGCCGACCGTGGTTGGTGAGACCCGCGCGCTGCTGCAGGCCGGCGTCAAGGTCACCACCAAGGTGAAGAAGAACGGCAAGACAACCACCAAGACCACCACCACCTGGCAGGGCAGCACGGTGCCGGTCAAGATCAAGGTGATTCCCGCCGGTACCTCGATCGGCAGCTTCCGAGGCGTGCTCGAGGAGGATGGCGAGACGTTCAAGACCGACCCGCGTCGTCTGGGCGTCGTCTCCTTCACCGCCGCGGCCGGCAACAAGCTTTCCGCTTCGGTCACGATTGGAGGTGTGGCCTACAAGTTCAGCGGTACCACGGGCTACGATGAGATCGTGGATCGCGATGACGACCAGCCCGGCTCCCAGCGTCACTTCCGCGTGAAGCTGACGAACACCACCAAGATCGCCAAGAAGAACTACACCAACTACCTTACGCTGCTGGTTGCCGACGGCATATCGACGAACCTCGATGCCCTTGCGGCCTGCGCGGGCGAGGTGGAGGAGCTTGCAATCAACGTGGCCAATCCGAAGAAGACCGCAGTGACGGCAGGGGTTGTCTATCGTGGAGCGCTCTACCGCAACTCCGGCACCGTTGCGGTTGGCGCGGAGGTGCTCAAGAACTTCGCTGGCTACTATACGATGGGTCTCGTTCCCGAGGGTGTGACGCCCGACAGCGGCCTGCCCACCGGTAACGGCTATCTCACGATGACCGTTGGCGCCACCGGTTCGGTGAGCTTCTCCGGCGCGCTTGCCGATGGCACTGCCATCTCTGGCTCCAGCTGCGCCCAGCTCATCGGTGAACCCGAACTTGACGATGTGCGCAAGTACGTGCTCTCGATTCCGGTGTACGCCGGTAAGACCACGACCTATGCGATGAACGGCGTGGTGCAGATCGCGTACGAGTTGACGGATGACGGCGAGTTCGCGGCGACACCGGTCGTTCTGCCGCAGTCCAAGCTCACTTGGGCGAAGCCCGCTTCGGCCGCCAATTCGCGCGACGGCATCGGCTTCGTCATCTCGCTCGCCCCCACCGGCGGCTGGTATGACAAGACTGCGAACCTGCAGGCGTACTACCTCAACCACGACTTCGCCGTGGACACGGTGGAGACCGGCGACGATCTGCCAGTCGAGGCACTCGCGAGCGGGTACTCCTTCTCGGCCGACTCGACCCCGCGTGATCTCGGCATCAAGTTGACCGGTAACACGCTCTCCGCAGGTACGCGCAGCCTGGTCAAGACTGCCACTACCGGCCTCTACGACACCTGGCAGCACGATCCGCTGACTGGAGAATCCGTGGCTGCGAGCGTGAACCCCTGGGCTGTTGCCTTCAAGTTCAATCGAGCCAACGGCATCATCAGTGGTACCTTGAGCGCCTGGGAATGGAAGTTCAAGGAGGATGTGGACGGTTTCCGCTACGCGACGGCGCAGAAGGAGATCAAGAAGCTCGCGCATAAGGGCGTCTGGCTCTGGTCGCGCGACTCTTTGAGCGAGTCTCCGCTTGATGATCGCGCCGCCTCCGCCGGCTACTTCCTAATGCCCGCCACCAAGAAGTGGAAGGCCTCCATGCCCTTCAACATCATCACCGTTTCCGACGACGAGAAGAGCTGGGAAGAGAAGGAACTGCCCTCGGAGGAATGATCTGAGGACGACGACAGATGAAAAGTACCGTTCTGACCGTATTCCTGGCATTCTTGCTTTCCTTCGTCGCTTGCGGTGCGGAGGGGCTGGGCTTTGATCCTGAAAAGAACCCGGATGCGGTCTCGACGGTGTATTTCGCTGTCGAGAACCAGATCCTCTTCCGGATGCGCAATCCAGATGGATCATATCGGGAGTTCCAGCGCGACTTCGAACGCCCCAATGACCTCTGGGGTGTTCGGGGCTGGCGTGGAAAGATCAACGGCGATATCGTTACCATCAAGTCGGGACCCGACGTGGTGGGGGGGCCGGTGACCTATGTCTTCGACCGTGGCCGCCTGGTCTCCTTTCAGCAGGGGGAGAAGAAGCTTGAGTTCGCGTATGATTCGCCGCGCCTCCCCACCGCCGGCGGAATGCCTTTCGTGTTCGGCGATGCGACCGAGAAGGCTGCCCGCAAGGGGGTAAAGTCCGGCAAGGCGCGCAGGACCGGCCTCAGCAAGAAGGTGCAACGCGAGGTGGGCAAGAAATGGGCGAAGAGCGGACGCTTGCGCATTCCCTTCGACAATCCGAACGAGAACGGCTTCCTCTTCATGACCTGCGCCCTCTTCGCGGCGTTTCTCTTCTACTTCGAGAACAAGGTGGTTAAGGCAATTGGCGCGGTGGTGTTTCTTGTGGGCTGCGGTGGAATGGTGATGGCGGCCTCGCGTGGCGCGTTCCTATCCTTTGCGGTCGCGGTCGCGACGATGACGCTGCCGAAGTGGAAGACGCTCCTGCGTTCGAAGGCGGTGTGGATATTGGCTGGCGTGGTGCTGCTCGGTGCGGTGGGGTATTTCGCCACGCACGAGTCGCGTCTGCTCACCCGCGGCATCACCACTTCCAAATGGTCAAACCAGACCCGTCTCGAGATGTGGCACGATGCACCGCGGATGATTGCGGATGCTCCGAATGGCTGGGGGCACATGCACATTGGACGCGCCCATCTCGACTGGTATCAGGAGCTCGACGAGGTATCGCTATCAGGTTCGTTGATCAACGAGCATCTCACGCGTCTCGTCCACCACACCTTCTGGGGCCGCTATCGCTACATCCTCTGCTGGCTGGCCGGCATTGTCTTCCTGGGCTGGGTTACGTGGAAGACCCGGGAAGGCGCTGCGTTGGGTATGCTGCTCGCGGTGGCGATTGCGGGATGGTTCAATCCCGTGTACGTCAACCCGTTTCTGCGGATAGTGCCCCCGCTCGCGGTGATTCCGTTTCTGTGCCGTCGGCCATGGAAGGCGCTCAGCGTTAGGAGCGTTCTGGTGTTGTCGCTGGTGGCGATGGGGGCGGCGGGCGCCGTTCTAGGTGGCGTAATCGCCTATGGCAAGTCGCTGCCTCACCGTCGCGGCTTCCCCATTGAAGTGCGCGAGGGACGCATCTATGTGAGGGGGATCAACCCGCAGACGTGGATCGCCGACGATGGGAGAATGCTGGGCGGCGTGCTGGCATGCAAGGACATCCGCGGTTTCTACCGGTTCGATCCTTCCGCGCCGTCCGTCGGCTACGTGAACAAGGTGAAGTGTCTGCCCCGGAACGGAATCCACCGTCTTCTGCTGGCGGGAGACGCGGGCGAGGAATGGCTCAAGCTCTTCGTCTCGAGGGTTGAGAAGGAGAAGATTGGCGAAGCTGAGGCGATGAAGATGCTGCCGCAGGAGCTGGTGTTCCTCAATCCTCCGTTCCCGCCCTCGGGTGTGCCGGCGCCTTTCCTTGAGCATTGCAAGGTGCGGTATCTTGTGGGTGAATTCGTGGCCCGCTACGACGATGAGTTCGCAAAAGCGCCCGACTGGGTTACGGTGGTGCCCGCTACCGAGTTCTACATTAACGGATGGATGATGTACGCGTTGGGTCGCCTCTGACCGTGGGGGAACAGCGGGCGTTGCCAATCACCGAAACTGTGAATAAAAGGAGGCATGATATGGTAAGACGTCTGATGGTTATCATTGCGGCGCTTATGCTCGCCCCGTCCCTTCTTGGTAAAGGACCTACCGCCACCTTGCTCGGGTACCGGCGCTCCTCTTCGGCGTCGATTGCTCCTGGCTACTGGCACGCCAACTTCAGCAAGGCGAAGAGCTATGCGGAAAGCAAGGGCATTCCTTTCATCGCGGTGTGGTCTCAAGGTGATGCCTGTGGGCATTGCATTCTGTTCGAGTCGTCCGTCAACAGCTCCTACTTTAGGGAATGGATGAAGAAGAGCGGTTGCGTCTTCTTCTTCACCTATACGGGTGAAAGCGCCGGCAAGGAGGGAGGTACGGCCTGCAACTGGTGTACCAAGGGCAAGGGCGGCACTTTCCCCTTCGTGCGCACCTACTGGAAGAAGGGCGGCGTTGACGTGGCCACCCAGGGTGACAATATCGACGGCTTGAAGAGTGGTACGGACGGCGGCAAGAAGGCGGTGGCGTATTTCAAGAAAAAGCTGGCGAAGTTCAAGGGCGTGGCCGCACCGGTCATTCCCTACACCGTGCAATTCGATCCTTGTGCGGAAGGTGTCACCGGCACGATGCCTACGGTCTCCGCGAAGGTCGGCACTTCCTTCACGCTTCCCGCCAATTGCTTTGTTCGCAAGGAGCACACTTTCAATGGCTGGGCGAAAACCGCCGGAGGAGCGCTCGCCTACAAGAACAAGGCCTCGGCAAAGAACCTCACTTCGGTGTCCAACGGCGTGGCGACGCTCTACGCCCGCTGGTACCGTTCCACGTTCAAAACCTACTATGTGGGGCTTTCCTGCACCATCACGATGCAGTCGTCGCTCAAGAACTGGACCACGTCCACCAAGATCCCAGGCATGAAGTGGACGAAGTCCAAATACAGATGGACGGGCAAGCCCACCAAGGCCGGCACCTACAAGGTTACGTACAAGAAGGGCTCGAAGAAGGCGACTCGCTCCATCGTGATCGCGAAGGACGCCGTGTTGCTTGATGACGAGAGCATAAGCGGCCGCGTCTGGGCGCGAGGGGAGGATGTGTCGTTTCCGATTTCGGCTTATTCCAATGTCGGCCAGCCGAAATCGGTGGCGGTGAGCGGTTTGCCCGTCGGTCTCACCTACGATCCGGCAAGTGGAACGGTTAGCGGAATATCAAGCAAGGCCGGTACTTTCAAGGCCACGATCACGATTGTATCCGCTGCGGGTCAGAAGCTCTCCCGCACCATCGATGTCATCATCGGCGTTCCCGAGATATGCGTCGGGACGTTCAGCGGCTTCGTGGGTTTTCTGAACACGGAGCGGCTGGATGCGCTGGCTCTGAACAACCGTGGCACGTTCCGTCTGTCTGCCCCCGCGAGCGCATCGCTTTCCGCGAAGGTGGTGACCGCCAAGGGTACGTATTCCTTCGCCAGCGTCGGCTGGCTGCTCAACGGCGATGGAACGTATACTGCGGATATGGTGTCCACCACCGGCAAGGATCATCTGCTCGTCACCATCGACGAGAATCTGCCGCCGGACAAGTCGATTGCCAACATCGGCGTCTTCACCCCATCGTATGGTACTGCGTATGAGGTATGGGCGCAGCGAGCACCGTTCGCCCGTGATGCCGAAGGACGGTATGTCGACCCGGTGATGGAGGCGACGATGCCCACGCTAGTGGGCAAGTGGTACTTCAAGGCATATGCGGTAGGCTCCGAGTGGATGCTCGAATACGCCACCTCGAAGACGGCGAGTGTAACCGTGACGGTCGACAGCGACGGACTCACCAAGATGGCCGGCAAGATTGGCAGCTACAAGGTCAGTGCGTCGTCGTCGCTGTTCGTATTCGCCGGTGACGTGGACACTGGATTCGTGCGTGCCGACTTCCCGGTGCCGGTGACCGTGGGCAAGACCAAGAAGACGCTGGACATCTGGACGAATCTGTGGTTCGACAAGTCCAATTCGCATTTCAACGCGCGGGGCGAGGGGATAGGCGGCGCGTCGGTGGAGAACTTTCAATGAAGTTGTTTGACGGCTGGAAACTACTGGGTGCAGATGTCCGATTTCTGATTGGTATAGGCGCATTGTCCATTGCGTTGGGTATTGCCAACAATTTTCGTGTCTATCCCGAGCAGCGGGTGCGTTGGCCTTGGCAGACAGCTGCCGAGGAGGACGAGGGGGAGATAAACCTCTCTGACAATGCGGGAAGCGATGCCAGTCCCGTCGCGGAGGAGCCGGTGCAACCCGGAGAAGAGGCATCTGTCGAAGATGCGGCCGATGAAAAGGCGCCGGTTGTATCTGCCGCGCCGACGGTGGAGGTTCGGCCGGGAGTGTGGACCGGCGACTTCGCTTCGGCGATCGCGTCTGCGCGCGCCGCGCACCGTCCGCTGCTGATCTTCGGCGCCGCCACCAAGTGCACCCACTGCGCCCAGATGAAGACCGCCGTGTACAACGCCCCGTTTCTGAAGTGGGCGGGGAGCGCGGGGCTGTATCTTGTCCATGCCACCTACAGGGACGCCAGGCCCGTCGCGGACCAGCCGCCGGCGATTCGCTTTCTGGAGGAGGAGCTGAAGCCAACCGACCGCGCCGGCTCGCCCTATATGGGAATCTACTGGCCGCGTGGCGAGGGTGGAGAATTGCGCCTTGCCTTTGCGGGGCGGCGCGGACACATGTCGGGCGGCGATGGCGGTACTCTCACCGCAGTGCTGGTGAGAACGCTCGAAAAGGAGCTGGCGGAATATCTCACCACGGTCAAGGGGCGCATCTCGCTGCAGGAGGCGGTGAGCTCGACCGCGGTGGTCGTGAAACCGGCGATCCGCGGACGCGGCACGGTCAGGATGTCTCCCGAGGACGGACGCATCACCGATGGCAAGACGGTGACGCTCAAGGCGGTTCCTGAACGCGGGGCGAAGTTCGTGAAGTGGATTCGCCCCAATGGCAAGACCTACTACATTCTGGACAAGAACAACCGTCCCCGAACCGTAAAGATCCAGTACGGACATCATCGTGGTACCTGGACGGCGGTGTTTTCGGACTAGGCGGTGGTGAGGACGAAATAAGGAATATCGGATATGCTGGGAAGAAGGAGATTTCTGTTCGCGGGTGTGGCATTCGGCATTGGTGGCGCTGGTTTCGGCATGAGCCGGGCCCGTCGGATTGCGAATGGCGAGAAGATCCGCGTGGCGTTGATTGGCTGCGGTGGGCGGATGCAGCAGCTGATCGAGCCGATCATGGCGGAGCGGGTGGTTGCGCTCGCCGATCCCGATCCGGCGATGATCGCGTCGACGCTGGAGAAGATGAAGCGCATCCCTGGCGCCGGCGACCTCTCGGGGGTACGGACCTTCTTCGACTACCGCGAACTCTACGCGAAGCTTGGCGATTCAATCGACGCGGTCTTCATCGCCACGCCCAACCACCATCACGCTCCCGCCGCCATCATGGCGATGCGCCGTGGTATTCATGTGTTCGTGGAAAAGCCAATGGCCTTGACCGTTGAAGAGGCACGCCTGATGGGGAGGGTGGCGAAGGAGACCGGCGTGGTGACGCAGGTGGGGAATTTTGGACATTCCACGCGTGCGATGCGTCTGTGCGTCGAGTCGATCCGCAACGGCCTCATCGGCGAGATCCGGGACGTGTGGTGCTATGACGATCGCATCAATTCGATGATGCACCGTCCGCCCGCCGCGCCGCCGCCGAAGGGCATGGACTGGGACCTCTGGTGCGGACCGTCCCCGCTCTGCGACTACTATGCAGCCACGCCCGACCACCAGGGGATGCACCCGCACGACTGGCATAGCTGGATAGGCTATGGCAATGGCTCCATCGGCAATATGGGCACTCACATCATGGACGCAGCGTTCTGGGCGCTGTCACTGGGGGCTAGGACTCTTGAGAGCGTGGAGGCAAGGGAGGCGGAGTTTGCCTGCCCCGGGGCCTGGGCCTGGCGCGACACTATAGACTATTCGTTCGGGGCGCATGATGGTATGCCGCCAGTCGTCCTGCACTGGTATGACGGCGTCAAGCCGGGCATCCCCTATGACCGGGAGCACGTCACCGGTTTCGGCCACGCGCTCAAGCGCGAGTATCTCAATCTGCCCCCCGTCCTGCTCGAAACCGAGCAGCGCGAGGGGATTGCAGAAAAGGCGCCGTTTCTCAACATGGGCACGCTCTTCGTTGGCACGAGGGGAACGATTTGGTTCAGCCACCACAGCGCAATCCGCTTCTTCCCGAAGTCGCTGGGCAAGGAGATAAAGAAGTCGAAGAACTTCACCTACAAGACCACCGAGCACACGATTGAATTCTACAACGCCATCCGGGAAGGGCGTGAGGCCAACACAGGATTTGGATACTCGGTGCCCCTCGCCGAGGCGGTACTGCTGGGCAATGTGGCGGCCAGGGCGGGAAGGCGGAAGCTGCTGCTCCAGGACGGTAGAATTGTCGGTGAAGACCCTGCGAATGCATTCCTCCGCACCGATCGCCGGCCTGGCTGGATCTGAGGGACGATAATATAATTGAGCAATACCGCGTTTTTTGGTATAATATCCATCCTTCACCAAAAGGAAATGGGAAAGACATGAAATTCAAGCAGATTGCAATCTGGACGGCCACCCTCATCGTTGGCGCCGTATTGGGAACGCTCAGCGTCAAGTACGGATGGAAGCCGATGGATGAATTCTTCGACTTCATCGCCAGTGCCTACACCCGCTGTTTCAAGTTCGTGGCCGTTCCCACCGTGGCGCTGGCCGTGCTCACCGCGTTGGCGGGGCTGGGCAAGGGGGATACCGGGCGTATTTTCCGCCGCACCTTCGCCTACACCCTCCTTACCTCCTTCGTGGCGGCGCTAGTCGGCCTCGGCCTCTTCCTGCTCATCTCGCCCGATGCCCTTTCCATTGACGCAATCCAGAAGGGTGCGGATGTCGGCATGGTGAAGAACCTGGGGGCCAAGCCGCTTACGGTGTATGGTCATATCCTCAATGCGATTCCGGACAATCTGGTCAATCCCTTCCTCTCCGGCAACGTGCTTTCGATCATCCTCATTGCCGCCGGCGTCGGTGTAACGCTGGCGCTGCTGAAGGAGGATGCCCACGCGCAGGCTCTACTGAATGCGCTGACCGGGCTGCAGAAGGTTCTCTTCACCATGATCCGCGGTCTCATCTGGGCGCTGCCGCTGGGCATCATCGCCTTCTCAGAGCAGCTTGCCCGCGACTTCGGTGGCATGGCGGTGGGCTCGATCGGCAAATACGTGGCGGTGGTGCTGGGCGGCAATTTGCTGCAGTTCTTCGTCGTCCTGCCGCTCTTCTGCTTCCTGCGCGGAGTAAATGGCTACAAGGTGATGCGGCAGATGACTCCGGCGCTGATGATGGCGCTCTTCACCAAGTCCTCGGCGGCGACGCTGCCGGTGACCGTGGCTACGGCCGAGAAGAACATGGGGGCGCGTCCTGCAATCGCCCGGTTCATTCTGCCGCTCTGCTGCACGATCAACATGAACGGCTGCGCGGCCTTCATCCTCACGACCTCGCTTTTTGTGATGAAGTGCGGGGGCATGCTGCCTTCGCTGCCGATGATGTTCGTCTGGTGCGGCATCGCGGTGCTTTGCGCGATCGGCAATGCCGGGGTGCCGATGGGATGCTACTTCCTCACGCTTTCGCTGATGGCTGGCGTGGGAGGTCCGCTCGGCGTGCTGGGCGTCATCCTGCCGATCTACACCATCATCGACATGATCGAGACAGCCGAGAACGTCTGGAGCGACTGCTGCATATGTGCGGTTGTGAACAAGGAATTGGAAGACTGAAGGATCCGTATGTCAGAATTCAAGCTAACCGACCCGTTCGGGTCAGCCCCCACGCGCGCACCGTTCTCTCAGAGCGTGTCCTGCGGCGTGCCCTGGCACAATCTGCCGGTCACTCGCGAGTATACGTTGGGCCAGCTCCTTGACCAGACGATCGCGCGCTGCGGTGAGAACGACGCCGTGGTCTATGCCGATCGCGACTACCGTCTCAGCTGGTACGAGTTCGGCGAGGAGGTCGACCTGCTGGCACGCGGACTGATGGCGCTTGGCGTCAGGCGCGGCGAGAAGATCGCGCTCTGGGCCACCAACGTTCCGCACTGGGTGGTGCTGATGTTCGCCGCCGCCAAGGTGGGCGCCATTCTGCTGCCGCTCAACACCAACTACAAGGAGCACGAAATGGACTTCGCGCTCCGGCAGTCGGACGCCGAGAACCTCTTCATCATCTCTGGCTACCGCGACTGCTCGTATGTGGATGTCATCTACGGGCTCATTCCGGAACTGCGCGAGCAGCCGCGCGGCGAACTCAAGAGCGAGAAGTATCCGTGCCTGCGCCGCGTCATGTTCCTTGGCGGTGAAAAGCACCGCGGCATGTACTCGCTCAACGAGGTGATGTCGCTTGCGGTCGAGACGCCGTGGGAGGACTATCTCGCCCGTCAGGCCGAGGTGGATGTCAACGATGTGGTGAACATGCAGTACACGTCTGGAACCACCGGCTTCCCCAAGGGCGTGCAGCTCACCCACCGCAACATCGCCAATGACGGCTTCTGGATCGGGGCCTGCCAGAATCTCTCCAGCCGCGACCGCGTGTGCATCCCGGTTCCGCTATTCCACTGCTTCGGCTGCGTGCTGGGCGTGATGAGCTGCGTCAACCACGGCGCCACGATGGTGTTCCTCGAGAAGTTCGACCCCGTGCAGGTGATGATGTCCATCGAACGCGAGAAGTGCACCGCCACCTACGGCGTACCCACGATGTACATCGCGATGCTCGACCATCCGCTCTTCCCCAAGTTCGACTTCCATTCTCTCCGTACCGGCATCATGAGCGGCTCTGCCTGCCCTGTCCACCGAATGCAGCAGGTCTTTGACCGCATGTACATGAAGGAGGTCTGCAATCCCTACGGCCTCACGGAGTCGGGCCCCGTGATGACCATGACCCGCTACTTCGAGACCTCGATCGAGCGCAAGTGCCAGACCATTGGCCAGGCTCTGCCAGGCATTGAGGTGGCGATCATCGATCCCGAGACGCACGAACTTGCACCGCTTGGCACCGATGGCGAAATCTGCTGCCGTGGCTTCAACACGATGAAGGGCTACTACAACATGCCCGAGCAGACCGCCAACTGCATCGACGCGAACGGCTGGCTGCATTCTGGCGACATTGGCCGCATGGACGCCGATGGCTACTACTACATCACCGGCCGGCTCAAGGATCTCATCATCCGTGGTGGCGAGAACATCTCCCCCAAGGAGGTTGAGGACTTCCTCGGCACCATGCCGGGCGTCAAGGACGTGGCCGTGGTCGGATGCCCCTCGAAGAAGTATGGTGAGCAGCCCGCCGCGTTCATCATCCCAGCCGAGGGGGTGGAACTTGCGGAATCCGATGTGGCCGACTTCTGCCGCAATCGCATCAGCTGGTTCAAGATCCCGAAGTACGTGCATTTCCTTGACGTGTTTCCGATGACCGCGTCCCAGAAGATCCAGAAGTACAAGCTGCGCGAGATGGCGCACGAACTCTGGCCCGACGCCTGACCGTTCGCAGGTTTGGTTTACCCTCGCATGGAGATAGTGAAGAGATGAAGATCAGGAATGTACTTGTTATGGGCGCCGTGGCGGCGGCCGTGATATCGGCGGCCCACCTGGCGAGTTCGGCCGGGTATGACCGTCCGCAGGAGTTTACCCGCCCCGCCGATCTCGATCGTGAGGACTGTCGGGTTGGCGTGCTCGCGGGGTATGATTCCGAAAAGGTTTCGCGCCAGGTGTTTCCCCGTGCGCAGATCGTCGGATTCCACGAGTTCGACGATGCCTTCATGGCGCTGCTGGCCGGGCGCATCGAGGCCTTTGTCTACAACGAGCATGTGCTCAATGTAGCGTTGCGCGCCTACCCCCACCGCCTGAAGGTCCTTGATGACGCCATCGCGAAGACCCCGTCCGTGGTGCTGGTGTCCGCAAAACGCCCGGAACTGGTGGACAAGCTCAACACCTTCATCGCCGGCTATCGTGCCAGTGGCTATTACAGCGACATGTTCACGCGCTGGTGCCAGAGCGACGAGTACGTGCCGATGCCGTCGATCCCCGAGCCTGACGGTTCGAATGGTGTGCTGCGCATCGGTACCAGTGGCACCGAGGAGCCCAGTTCATTCGTCGACGATTCGGGCGCGCTTACCGGCTTCGACATCGAGTTCATCCGCCGTTTCGCGCAGGTGATGCGTCTCAAGCCGGTGATTGAGTGCCGCCCCGACGACGAAATCCTCGGCGAGCTTGCCCGCGGTGAACTCGACATCGTCATAGACGACTACAATGCCAACGAGGTCGAGGATGGGATGCTGGTGTCCGATGGCTATTTCGACTCCGACACCAAGGTGCTCGTGCGCGCCGGCAACTCCTCCGGGATGATGCTCGGTTCTAGGAGACTCGGGAATTCCAAGGTTCTGATCAAGGATCCACGCGTGCGGCTGTTCGTGGTGGGGTTCTTCACCACCCTTGCGCTCACCACGCTTTCGGCGGTGTTCGGCTTCCTCTTCGCCTGGATCATCCATCGCATCCGCCGTGTGGCGCCGGTGTTCCTGCGTGGAGCCATCGACTCGACGCTCGAGGTGGTGCGTCTGCTGCCTCCGCCGGTGGTGATACTGACGGTCGCCTCGGCAATCCTAATCCATGCGTCGATGTGGGTCGTGGCGGTGGCGGCTTTCGCCTTCTGGTTTGCGGCGTTTCTGGCGCCGGCCGGTGATGGTGTTAGGCCGTGGCTTGCGGTTTCCAGGGTTAAGCTGGTGGAGCTGATGCAGTGGACGAGCGTGGTCGGCTCCATCGGGGTCTGCGATCTTGCGATGGCGGCCGACATCGTCTGCGGTCGCACCTTCGCCGCATTCGGGCCGCTTCTTTCGGTGGCGGCGGCGTACTGCCTGATGAACTGGATCGTGGATCGCACGGTCGCCTGGCTTGAAAGGAAGTTCGCATGAAGCGAAACATCGCGGTCGTACTGGTTCTCGGTGCGCTGGCGATCGTGCCGGTGACTTGCTCCTTTCTGTTTTCGGGTGGCGACGAGGACGCGGTTCCGCCTTCGTTGCCCGCACCGGCGGCGCTGGAGGTGGCTGCTGATGCCGGGGCGGACGAGTCAGCGGTCGCTCCCGTGGCGGCGAAGACGGCGTCCGCCAAGGCGCCTGGTGGCGCCGTCACAGTACCCGTCTTCAAGGGTTTTGAGAATCCGCGCTATCAGCAGTACGACGCGATCATCCGCAAATTCGTCGAGGATTTCAACAAGAAGCGTTCAGGCTGGGCTGGTTCCACCGCCGGACAGGCGGACTCCATTGCCCCGATCACGGCGGCGCAGGTCAAGGCGCACATGATCCAGGAGACAGGTGGTGGCGACGTGGTGTCGCGCGCGGCGTGGAACAAGGATCCGCTGCAGGTGAATGTCCCGGGGGACTGGAATCCGTACAAGAAGTATCTTGGGCTCAAGGAGCCGCGCCGCCGCAACGAGGGATCGGGCGAGAAGAATCTCAAGGCGGGGCTGATGCTGCTGGTGAGGAAGGGCTTCGGCGTTTCGGGGCAGCCGGCTTCGAATCGTCCGGACGGCGCCTTCGACGGCTGGGCGCGCGCGTTGCAGCGCTACAACGGCCGTTCCGACAAGGCGGCGGACGGGCGTAAGTACAGCGAGGCGTATTCCGAGCGCATCCGCAAGCGCGCTGGCGACCCTGCGCGCGAGGTGCCGATTCCGATCCCGACAAAGAAGAAATGACCATGGTTCCCAAAGCCACGCTCCGCGACTGGTTTCTCATCACCCGCCCCTGGTCCGTGACCGCGCCCCTGGTTCCGTTTTTGGTTGGGTTGGGCCTGGTCGTCGGCATGGGGGTGGAGGCGGGAGGGATTCTCCGCTGGGCGCTGGGTTTAGTTTCCGGCATACTGCTGGTTCTCGCCTGCAATCTCTTCAACACCTGGGGGGACGAGCGAAGTGGCGTCGATGCGATGCCGGGCGCGTTTCTGACCACGCCACAGGTTCAGGAGGGCAAGTTCACCCTGCGTCAGGTGTTTGTCTATGGTTCGGTGCTCTTTCTGATTGCCGGGCTGGTGGGGGTTCCCACGCTGTTCTATCCGGATGCCGATGGTGGCTGGCGTTTCAATCTGCCGCTGTTGGTTGCGGCCGCGATTGGTTTTGCGGGGGCGGTGAACTATTCAACGGGGATCAAGTACAAGTATCTTGGTCTGGGTGTGCCTGCCGTGGCGTTTCTCGAGGGGTTCCTCTATGTGTTCGTGGTGTCGTCGCTGCTGGTGCCGGCGATGGTGACGGACCTATGCGCTGAGGTGCTGACCACGGGCAATCCCCGTCTGCTGCTTGCGCTGGGGGTGTTCCTCGTCATCTCCTTCCCGGTGGCGTCGCTGGTGGGTGTAATTCTCCATGGCAACGACATGCGCGACATTGCCACCGATCATAAGGCCAGGGTGCGGTCGCTTGCGTCGATGATTGGAACCAGGAATTCCCTATGCGTCTTTTTTGCGCTTCATCTTCTTCCGTATGCCGTGCCGGCGCTGATCAGCCTGTTGCTCGCCGCAAGTGGCGCCGGTGCGCTGAGGGTCGCGTTGGCGATGCTGCCGTTCCTCGTACTGCCGCTGACGATCCGTCTGCTGCGCATCGCCTTGCGTGATTGGCGTACTTCACCGGAATCGCCATCCTGGATCGATTTGGAGAAGGGATCTGGTTCCATCCACTTCCTCTTCGGCCTCCTTTACTCCATCTCGCTCCTGGCCTTCTAGACTTCAATCGTCCAGGTCACTGGTGGGACTGGGGAGAATCGAACTCCCAACCTACGGTTTAGGAAACCGTCGCTCTGTCCAGTTGAGCTACAGTCCCAAGAAAAGCGGTGATATTATATCAAAAATCCGCTTCACTTTACAATGAATTTTTGATAAAATCTTAAACGAGGTTTTTGAGACATGTCTCTGGTTCAGTCAGGAATGATTCTTTGCTGGGGGATCTGCGCCGCGGCTTTGGCCGCGTACGCGGCCTCTATTGCAGGCGAGATCACGTATGTGACGCTCGCGGACGGACGCAAGACCGAGCGGAAGATCCCGCTGGTCATGCGTCTGCTGTTGCCGCTTGTGCCCAATATCGCCGGCTTCGTGAACCGCAAGTCCTTTGCCAAGGCGCGGGCCGAGGCTGATCGCATGCTGGTGTCCTCGGGCCTCGAGGGTCTGCTAACCGGCGCGGAATTCGTCGCGCTCAAGTTCCTGATTCCGTTGGTCTGCGGTGGGCTCTTCGCCGGTTTCGTGTTCCTGCTGGCCGCATTGGTGCCCGATTCCTTCCTCGCCGGCAATGCTCCGATCCTGGCGCTTGCCGGTGTGGTGTGGTTCTATGCCTGGCCGCTCTTCTGGCTGCGGGGTTCGCTGAAGGCGCGCCATCTCTCCATAATGCGCTCGCTGCCGTTCGTGCTCGACCTGCTGACGCTGAGCGTTGAGGCGGGTATGGATTTCATGAGCGCGCTCCAACGCAATTGCGAGCGCCGCAAGCTCGATCCGCTCAACGAGGAGCTCATCCGAATGACACGCGAGATCCAGGTGGGCACCCCGCGGCGCGTCGCGCTCAAGAATCTGGCCGAGCGCACCGGGCAGCCGGATCTCAAGGGGGTGGCGTTTGCGCTGATCCAGGCCGACGAGCTGGGGGTATCCATCGGCTCAATCCTGCGCATCCAGAGCGAGCAGCTGCGTTCGCGCCGTTTCGACCGCGCCGAAAAGCTTGCGAGCGAGGCGCCGGTCAAGATGCTGGGTCCGCTGATGCTGTGCATCTTCCCTGCGGTCTTCGTGATCCTTCTGGCGCCGATCCTGATCCAGGCTTCCAAGAGCATATTCTGAACTTCCAATCCAACTGACGAAAAATCATGAATTCAATACCTGAACTTCTGGTGACCGCAGGCCCGCTGGCGGGTAGACGCTTCGAGGTGTCAGACGTTGGTCTGCGTCTTGGTCGCTCGTCGTCCTGCGAGATATCGGTGGCGGACGATCCCGCGCTTTCGCGCAACCACTGTCTCTTCGAAAAGCGTGATGGCAGGCTGTGGGTCACCGACCTTGCGAGCGCCAACGGCACTGCGGTCAACGATGTCATGCTCGGTGCCGATCCCGTGGCAATCGAGCCAGGGGCGCGCATTGTCGCTGGCGACACCACGATAGTCGCCGTCGCGCCGGGGGCGGATGCCGCCCCCGCTCCTGCCGCCCCCGCTCCTGCCGCCGCAGAGGGGGCTGCCCCGGTTCCGAAGGTGGATCTCGGTCTGGGCAAGCCCGCAGATTCCGAAACCGGTTCCCGTCTCAATCCGGTGCGCATCGTGCTCTGGGTCGCCGCCGTGCTGGCGGTGGTGGCTTCCGCCATGCTGATTCTCTCCCCACAGGAGGAGGGGACTGCCGCGCCGCGTGGATCCCGCGATGTCGCCGAGGAGAAACCGACGCTGCATTCGCTTTCCTTCGAGAAGGTGGAGGCGGATGGCGAGCACATCTACCGCTGTGCGCTTGCCTGCGATGCGAAGGGAGTGATGTCGGTGGTCATCGACGACGTGCCGAAGGAGAACCGGCATGTGAAGAAATCGGCCGAACTATCCGCCGCGGCTCGCGAGGAGCTGGAGAAGATCATCGCCGACGAGGCCCTGTACCGGCTCGAACGTGAATACACTGGCGTGCCGCTGCATGCCGGTACGCTGCGCAGCTGCTCGCTGCGGATCGTACGCGGGTCGCGGGTGTTCGAGACCGCGTTCGAGAACGCGCTCGAGCCCGAGGAGTTCAAGACGGTGCGCGAACGGCTGGAGACGTTCTTCAAGAACGAACTCGGCGTGTGGGCGGTGCAGTATTCTGCCGACCAGCTGAAGGAGAAGAGCGCGGAAAGCCGGCGCGCCGGCGATTCCAAGTGGGAGGAGCGCGATGTGCAGTATGGCAACCTCGCTGCGGCGCTGGGATCCTATGAGGAGGCGGTCTACTATCTCGAGACCGTGAACCCGAAACCAGACGACTATGGCGAACTGGTGGCGCGCCGCGACGAGGCGAAGCGCGAGCTCGACCGCCGCTATCGCGACCAGCGCTTCCTCGCCGACCGCGCCATCAATCTGGGCGATTGGCCCGCCGCGCAGCGCGAACTGCGCATTCTCTGCGACATGGTTCCGGACGCCAAGGATCCACGCCACGCCGAGGCGAATGGCAGACTGGTGGATGTTGAGGCGAGGATGAAGAAGGGAGACCGCAAATGAGGATTCTTGCGTCAATTGCAATGCTGGCGCTTGCCACCGCCAGTGCCGCCGAAGAGCCGCTGGCCTCGCTGGAACTCTCATGCACGCCCGAGGGGGCGAAGGTGTTCGTGGACGGCGAGGCACGCGGCGTGGCGCCGTGCAGCGTGTACGAGATCACCCCCGGTCGCCATCTGGTGCATCTTGAGGCACCCGGTTTCCGGGTGCACGACGAGTTCGTCGTCTTTGCCGCCGGGCGCAACGAGCGCCTCACGTGCGCCCTGGAGACGGAACGCGCGCTGGTGCTGGTACGCACCGAGCCATCAGGCGCCGAAGTGCGTTGCAACGGCGCCACGCTTGGTTCGACTCCGCTCCTTATCACCTCGCTGCCCGCCGGCGAGGTCCACCGTCTGGAGCTCTCGCTTAATGGCTACCGTTCGCGCAGCATCGAGGTGCGCGCTGAAGGACGCTCGCCGGTTGTGCGCGAGGAGAAGCTCGTCCTGGACTCCGGAATTGTCGACTGCGCCACCGAACCGCCGGGTGCAACAGTTGTGGTGAATGGCGTCGAGCGCGGCGTCACGCCTATCAAGATCGACAATGTGCCCAAGGGGCTTGCCACGATCACCTTCCGTCTCGAAGGGTACCAGGAGGAGAAGCGCGAGCTGCGCCTGACGCCTGGCGACAGCCAGACCCTCTCGGTGGCGCTCAAGGGCAAGCCAGCCCGTCTGACCGTGGTCTCTACGCCGGACCAGGCGAAGGTGTTTCTGGATGACGACTACCAGGGCCGTTCGCCGGTCACGGTGACCGGTCTGCGCGCCGGCGCCCACAAGCTGCGCGTCGAACTGCCCGGACATGCGCCGCTCACCCGCGACATCACGCTCGCCAACGGTGGCGAGACGACCGAGGAGTTCCAGATGGAGAGCGTGCTTGGGCGGCTTGAGGTGGTCACCACGCCGCCGCGCGCCAAGATATCGATCGATGGCAAGGCGGTTGGCACTACCCGTCAGCAGGGTGGCGATGTCGCCCGTTCGCAGGTGCTCGCGGTGGAGAAGCTTGAAGCTGGCGAGCACTCGGTACAGGTGCGGCTCGATGGCTTCCGCGAGATTTCGCGCAAGGTGGTGATCAAGGCCAAGGAGACGCGTCAGCTCTTCCTGCGCCTCGATCGCGTCTTCGAGGCGGACACAGAAATCGAGACCGTTAACGGCGCCGCCCCGGTGCGCGGGGTCCTTATTTCCAGCGATCCGCTGGCGGTGGTGATCGAGGTGCGCCCGGGCGTGCAGCGTTCCATCCCCCGTGGCGAGGTGCGCAAGATCACGTCGCTGAAGTGAGCGCCCGCCCGGCATGGCAAAAGTCCGCCTAGACCAGCTGCTCGCGAGCCGCGGGCTCGCTCCGTCCCGCACTGCCGCGCAGGCGCTGCTGATGGCCGGCAAGGTGCGGGTGAACGGCGAGATGGAGACAAAGGCAGGGCGTGCGGTGGCGGAGGACGCGGCGGTCGAGGTCGCCGCTCCGCAGCGCTTCGTCTCGCGCGGCGGCGAGAAGCTCGAGGGGGCGTTCGCCGCCTTCCCTGGCTGGACGGTTGACGGCCTCGTATGCCTGGACGTCGGCAGTTCCACCGGCGGTTTCACCGACTGCATGCTCCAGCACGGCGCAGCCCGCGTGATGGCGGTGGACGTGGGGACCAATCAGCTCGCCTACTCCCTGCGCGTCGACCCGCGCGTGTGGGTGCGGGAGAACTTCAACGCCCGCTACATGACCGCATCCGACCTGCCGGAGCGTCCGGCACGCGCGGTCACCGATGTCAGCTTCATCTCGCTCAAGCTCATTCTGCCGCCGATGGCGGCGGTGCTGCTGCCAGGTGGCGAAATGGTTTCGCTTATCAAGCCGCAGTTCGAGGCGGGTAAGGGTCAGGCTCCAGGGGGTGTGGTGCGCGACCCCGAGGTGCGCCAGCGGACGGTGGAGGAGATTTCCGAGTTCGGGCGCAACGAGCTCGGGCTCGAGCTGCTGGGCGTGGTGGAGTCGCCAGTGCGCGGACGCGAGAAGGGCAATATTGAATATCTGGCGCACTGGCGGAAGGGCGGGAGTGGTGCTGAGTGCTGAGTGATTTCTTAACCGAATGGAGGAAAAATGAAGATTCTAGTTGTGGGAAGTGGTGGCCGCGAGCACGCTATTGCCTGGCGTCTGGCGCAGGATGTCGAGAAGCACGATCTCTATTGCGCGCCTGGTAACGCGGGCACGGCAGCGATAGCCACCAACGTACCCGTCGGTGCCGAGGACGTCGACGGCATCGTCGCCTGGGCGAAGGCGGAGCGGCCGGATCTGGTGGTGGTCGGTCCCGAGGCACCGTTGGTGAAGGGTCTGGTGGACGCGCTGGAGGCGATCGGCACTAGGGCGTTCGGTCCAGTCGCCGCCGGTGCGCGCATGGAGGGATCGAAGCGCTTCGCCAAGGAGATCATGGACGCCGCCGGCGTGCCAACGGGCAGGGCGAAGGTCTTTACCGACCCTGCGGCGGCGAAGGCCGCCCTCGCCGAGTATGGTCTGCCAGTGGTGATTAAGGCGGATGGCCTCGCCGCCGGCAAGGGTGTGGTGGTGGCCGAGACCACGGCGCAGGCGGAGGCGGCGATTGACGATATGCTGGTGGCCAACAAGTTCGGTGTCGCCGGCGCGGAGGTGCTGGTGGAGGAGTTCCTCGATGGCGAGGAGTGTTCGATCCTGGCGCTTGTGGACGGCGAACGCGCGGTGCTGTTGCCGTCCTCGCAGGACCATAAGCGGGTGTTCGACGGCGACACCGGACCAAACACCGGCGGCATGGGCGCGTATTCACCAGCCCCGGTGGTCACCGACGCGATGATGCCCGAGATTCGCGATCGCATCGTGCTGCCTGTTGTGCGCGAGCTCGCCAGGCGTGGCATCGTCTATCGCGGCGTGCTCTATGCCGGGCTCATGATCACGCCTCCCGGTGGCAAGACCGCTCTGAGCGGCAGTGCCATCAACGTGGTGGAGTTCAATGCCCGCTTCGGCGATCCCGAGACCGAGGCGGTTCTGCCGCGCCTGGACGGTGATTTCGCGAAGATGCTGCTAAACACGGCCACTGGCTGCCTGAAGGACGAGGACGTCAGGGTGAAGTCCGAGACGGCGGCGACGGTGATTGTGGCCTCCGGCGGATATCCCGGGTCCTACGCGAAGGGGAAGCCGATCGGCGGTCTGGACGTCGCGGCGCAGATTCCCGGCGCGACTGTGTTCCACTGCGGAACTAAGTCCGTAGACGGTTCCATCGTCACCGCTGGCGGGCGCGTGCTTTCCGTGACCGGCATCGGCGTAACCCTGCGGGCGGCGGTCGACACCGCGTACAAGGCGGTTGACGCCATTGCCTTCGACGGGGCCTTCCATCGCCACGACATCGCCCATCGTGCGTTTGAAAGATGAGTGCTTTCTTTGTGCTGTTGGCCGCCGCGGGCGCCAATCTTGGCGGGCTTCTCATCACCGATGCCGAGATGGCCGCACTGCAGCCGCGCGCTGTCGAGGCGCGTCAGCTTGCCAAGGCCAAGCTCGCGCCAGTCGACTACACTCACTCCAATCGCCACATCCTCTTCCGCCGCGACTTCACGCTGGAGAAGGTGTCCAGGGCGACCGTCGACATCACCGCCGACGACTACTACAAGCTGTACGTCAACGGGGAATACGTGACCGAGGGTCCCGCTGCGGGCACGGTGGACAACACCTACTGGCACACGGTCGACGTGTCGCGCCACGTGCGGCCAGGCCGCAATGTCATCGCCGTTCACACCTACTACCAGGGGCTGGTCAACCGCGTTTGGACTTCCGGCGACAACCGCCATGGCCTGTGGCTGGAACTGCGGGTGGATGGCCGAACGGTCGTGAAGTCGGACGAACGCTTCAGAACCGCCCGCCATACCGGATATTCCGCCATTGGCAAGGCAGGGTATGACACCCAGTTCCTGGAACGCTACGACGCCGGTGCGCCGGAGGTTGGTTTCGAGCGCGTGGATTATGACGATTCGTCCTGGTCCATGGCCGTGCCCCATCCGCGCGGCGGCGACTATGTGCTTTCGACGCTGCCTGGTGTGGAGACGCCGCGGGTGGAGGTCGAACGCATCGCCCCCAAGTCGGTCGTGCGACGTTCCGATGGTTCGCTGGACGTGGACTTCGGCGGCATCTATGTGGGTCGGGTATACCTGGCCGCGAAGGGCCCGAAGGGGGCCGAGATGCGTCTGCGGTGCGCCCAGGAGCTTTCGCCGGATGGCAGTGTGCGCTGGAGGATGCGCTGCAACTGCAACTACGAGGAGGCATTTGTGCTTTCGGGGGCGGGCCACGACGAGCTGCGCCAGTTTGACTACAAGAGTTTCCGGTATCTCAACGTGACTATCCCGCCCGGCGTGGAGCTGGACGAGAACTCCATCGCGCTGGAGGCGCGCCATCTGCCGTTCCACGCCATAGTCTCGCCGAAGTTCGACGATCCTGACCTCGCCCGGATATGGAAACTGTGCGAGGACTCCTTCCACTATGGAGTGCAGGAGCAGGTCATGGACTGCATGGACCGTGAAAAGGGCTACTATCTGGGCGATGGATGCTACACCATCTATGCGTACGCCCGCCTCACCGGGCGCTGGGATCTGGTGCGGAAGTTCTTCGACGACTTTCTGCGTACCAGTCGTATCGACCGGGGGTTGGTGACCTGTGGCAACTGTTCCTTCATGCAGGAGATCGCCGAATATCCACTGATGATGTTTCCGCTGGCCGAGTGGTATGTTGACGCCACCAGGGACGGGGCATTCATTGCCAGTCGCCTCGACGCCTTCCGGGATATTCTCGACTGCTACCGCGAGCGCTACATTGGAACCTCGGGGCTGATCTCCTCGATTGACAAGTGGTGCGTGGTGGAATGGCCGGCCAACTTCCGCGACGAATACGACGCCGATGTTCGCGAGGGGAAGGTCTGCACCGATGTCCATAACGTGATCAACGCCTGGTACGTTGGTGCGGTGAAATCCTACAACCGGCTTGCCGAGAAACTGGGGAAGCCAGTGGTCGCCGGGGCCAACGAACTCGAGCGCGCCTTCCGTGCCGCGTTCTACGATCGGGAGCGGCATCTGTTCGTGGACCGCGTCGGCAGTTCGCACGCGAGCATGCCTGGCAACGTCTATGCCGCATACTTTCGCCTGGCGCCGCCGGAGGACGCGGCGGAGTTCCACCGCCGGTTCGTCCGCATGGTGCGCGAGAAGAGATTCTCGGCAATCAGCATGTTCCAGTTCTATCCGCTGTTCTCGTATCTGCGCGACAGCGGCGAGAAGGAGCTGCTGCGAGAACTGGTGCTTTCGCCTGACTCCTGGAAGCGCAACTTGCGCGAGGGCGCGACGCGTTCCTTCGAGGGCTGGGGGCGTGACACCAAGTGGAACACCTCGCTGTTCCATCTGACAATCTCCTCGGTGAGCGTGTTTCTCGAGGATATGGCGACACATTGACAAGACAGGATTGGAGCGAACATGATTGCCTCGATTGTTCTGGCGGCAGCGCTTTTCGAACCGGTGGATCTGGCTCGTCCCGAGATGGGTACGATCAACTCGCCGCACGGCGGGGAGGGATGCCATGTCTCGACGGGAAACCTCTACCCGATGATTGCCCGCCCGTGGGGGTTCGGCGGCTGGTCGCCGCAGTCGCGCGGCAAGGCCGAGGGCCGCTGGTTCTACGACTACACCGATGAGAAGATATACGGCATTCGCTACACGCGTCAGCCGAGTCCGTGGATCGGCGACCATGGGTCGTGGAACTTTCTGCCGGTGACCGGCGCGGTCGCGGGCGGCGCGGCGCAGCGCTCCAGCTGGTATTCGCACAAGACCGAAACCGTGAGCCCTGCGGAATACTCCGTGTATCTCGCCGATTTCGACACGAGCGTGTCGATTGCGCCCTCGCTGCACGGAGCGGTCGCGAAGGTTGTCTACCCGTCGAGCAAGGATCCTGGCGTCGTGTTCAATCCGTTCAAGGACGGCGAAGTCGAGCTCTCGGCGGACGGCACGCTGGTCACGGGCGTAAGCCGTTGGGATGCGAATCGCCGCGGTTTAACCGACGGCGTGGCGATGAAGTTCGCCGTGCGCCTTCCCTGCAAGGCGGTGGGCGAGAAGCTGGCGGACGGGGCGCTGCTGGTACGATTCCCCGCGACCGCCCGGGGTGACGTCGTCGAGCTGCATATAGCGAACAGCTTCATCTCGAAGGAGCAGGCGATAGCGAATCTTTCCGAGACTGCGGGACGCAACTATGCGACCGTGCGTGCCGAGGCTCGTGCGGAATGGAACGGACGGCTGGGCAGGATCAGGGTCAAGACCGAAGACCACACTGCCCGTGCGACTTTCTACACCTGCTTCTATCGTACGATGCTGTTCCCGCTGGCTGTGTGGGAGCGGACGCCCGATGGAAAGGTGGTTCACTGGAGCCCCGCCACCGGCGAGGTTCGTCCTGGACACTATTACGCGGGAACAGGATTCTGGGACACCTTCCGCGCCCTCTTCCCGTTGTTGAACTTCCTTGCCCCCGAGATGAACGCGAAGATGATGGAGGGGCTGGAGAACTGCTGGAAGGAATATGGCTGGCTGCCGGAATGGTCTAGTCCTGGACTGAGCAACTGCATGATCGGCAACAATTCCGCGAGCGTGGTGGCCGATGCCTGGCTCTCGGGGATACGCGGTGCCTTTGACATCGAGGAGCTGTGGAAGGCGCTTGTGCACGGCGCTAATGGCGTGCATCCAAAGCTGAATGCGGTGGGTCGCCTGGGATTCGATGCCTACAACGAGAAGGGCTATGTGCCGCGCGATATCGGCATCAACGAGAGTGCGGCGCGCACGCTCGAGTATGCGTACGACGACTGGTGCATTGCCCGGCTCGCGGAGGTGCTTGGCAAGCGGGACGAGGCGGCGCTGTATCGGCGGCGTTCGGCGAACTGGCGCAACGTGTTCGACCCGGCGCGGAGGATCGCGGTCGGACGCAATGCCGATGGCACGTTCAATGCCGGCTTCAACCGCTTCTCCTGGGGAGGCGATTTCACCGAGGGCTGTGCGCTCCACTACACCTGGAGCGTGTTCCACGACGTGCCCGGACTCATGGCGGCCATGGGCGGCGACCGGGAATTCGAGCGTCGGCTCGACGAGGTGTTCCAGCTGCCCACCACCGAGGCCGAGTACTCCTACTACAAATGCGTCATCCATGAACAGCGCGAGATGCAGATCATGAACATGGGCCAGTATGCCCACGGCAACCAGCCCATACAGCACATGATCTCCCTCTACGACTGGTGTGGGGCGTGGGCGAAGGCGCAGTGGCACGCCCGCGAGGTGATGGACCGTCTATATCGTCCAACCCCCGATGGCTACTGCGGCGACGAGGACAACGGCCAGACCTCGGCCTGGTATGTGTGGAGTGCACTCGGCATGTATCCGGTCTGCCCCGGGTCGGGCGAATATGCACTGGGTGCGCCGCGGTTCGACGAGATCGAGGTGACATTGCCAGACGGGAAGCGTCTGTCCATCGCCGCCCGAGGTGCCGAGAATCGCAGAGTGTTCCGGCGTTCGGCGCTCAATGGCGCTGACACGGGCCGTCCGTTCGTCACCCTTGACGGCCTACGCAGGGGCGGCCGGCTTGAGTTTGATGTTGGGGGGAACGTTGGAACCCAGGGGACGCTACCGGCGCGCCTGGAGGGGGCACATGGCGCCAAGGCCGCTGCCTACATTCAGGAGCGAGTACTATCCGACGAGGCGAAGGGCGAGATCTACGAGGAGGCGGTGAACGCCTTCCGTACGCACTATGATGACACGTTCGACCATCCGGAGCGGTCTGGCTGGGAACGCGGCAAGAAGGGACTGTGGCAGGGGGAGTACTGGGGAAAGTCGATGCTTGCCGCCGCCTCGGTGGCGGAGCTGACGGGCGACGGTGCGTTTGTTGCCTGGCTGCGGGCCAAGGCGCTGGCATTCGTGGCCGAGTACCAGCGGGCGGATGGCTATCTGTGTTCCTATCGTGATGAAAACTTCATCGGCGATGGCGACAAGGTGTTCTGCTGGAATCTCTGGGGTAGAAAGTACACGATGTGGGCGCTGATCGAGATCGCGCGGCTAAGCGGGGAGCGTAGGCTGCTGGAGGCGGCGGCACGTGTGATGGATCATGAGATCGTCCAGCTGGAGAAGGGTGGAATTGAGCTGCGCAAGACAGGCTTTTTCGCGGGGTTGCCCTCGATGAGCGTGTTGAAGCCGCTGCAGTTGCTGTATCGGGCGACCGGGAACGAGAAGTACCGTGAATTTGCCCGGGGGATTGTTCGGGACTGGGACCGTGCCGATGGGGCCAGACCCAATCTTATCGCCAATGCGTTCACCGATCGGCTGGTCAATGCCTGGTATCCGGGGCGTGGCTGGCCCAAGGCGTATGAGATGATGAGCTGCCTTGAGGGGTTGGTTGACTGGGCGGTGCACGAAGGGGATGATCGCGTGCTGGACGCGGTGACGCGGGTGGCTGACAAGCTAGAGCGCGGCGAGCTCAATGCCGTTGGCGGCGTTGGATACTTCGATCATTTCACCCATGCCGCCGGTGAGTGCAACGCCACCACCGAACCATGCGATGTGGTGCACTGGATACGGCTCAATCGCGATCTTTTCCTCGCCAGAGACGATCCGCACCGGCTGGATCTGATTGAGTTTGCCTATCTCAATGCCTTCCTTGGCGGGGTATATCGTGATGGCAGGTGGTCCGCGCATTCGGTGCGCAGCCATGGTTCGCGCCATCGTACCGCGCCGCACCAGGTGGGGATGAAGTATCACCACTGCTGTGTGGACAACATGCCGCGCACTTTCGCGGATATTGCTTCGATTGCGCTTTCCAGCGCACCCGGCGGAGTGCTCTCGGTAAACTTCTATTCTGATGGCGAGTTCACCTGCGATGGCGCCAAGGTGCTTATTCGCGGTGGATATCCGATGAATGACGAAGTGATGGTTACGCTGTCGGCGCAGAAGGCGGGCAATTTGCGTTTCCGCGTGCCTAGCTGCTTCGATTCGGTGTCGTTCAATGGCGAGCGTGCGACGGACTCCTGGTTCGTGGCGGCATTCCGTCCGGGTGAGAACGTCTACCGCATCTCCTTCTCGCGCATGCCGAAGATTGTCCCCTGGGTGACGGCGCCGGATGCCGAGCAGCATCCGGAAACCTTCGAGTGCGTGAACGAGAACCCTGAGATGAAGGGACGTTCGCGCAAGACGATGGGCACGCGCATACTGTATGGGCCGGTGATTCTCGCGAAGGGGCTGTATGCGGGGACAGCGGCGGACGAAATCGACTGCGATCTCGTGGGTGATGGAGCGGGCTGGAAGGCATCGGTGCGTCCGATTGCCGCAACGCGCACGGAAGGAGCCTGGGAGCTGCGGCTGGAGAAGGACGGGTCGGTCAAAACGCTGAGGGTGGGGGATTTCGCCACCATAGCCGACACCGACGATCCCAGCAACCATTTCTCCATCTGGTTCTGACGGGACACTATATCTCCCGATTGTGCAGAAGTGCGGCTCTGGAACGCGGGAGGGAGCCAAAATGCGAGATCGTCAGTTGCCTTTTCCACCAGCGAGCGTTTCTGCGATGTTGAGATAGTAAGCCCGGACGCGCTCGTAGGCGTTGAGGATGTCGAGTTCGACGAGGACGCGAATCGGGGAGTTCGGATCGTCCGGCCCGATGCGGTTGAGCTGTCCTTGCCGACTTGTGCGCACGAGGTCGTGAAGTTCCTTCGACCAGGCCTGAAGACGTGTAAGGTCAATGGGCGGACGAGGCGATTTCAGGAGGGACGACACCTCCTGGGCGAAGGATGCCATGCGGTCGTGAATGTCGAGGAGCACTTGGAGGGAGGGTTCGGAGAACGCCTGTCCGCCTTTGCGCAGACGGCGCGTCACCTTCAGGATGGTCGCCGCTTCGTCCGAAACGGACTCAAGCTCGTCGGACATCCTGAGAAGCCGTCGCGCCCGTTCGGCGACGGCGGTCGGAACGCGCTTGACCATGACCTTGCCGAGGAACTCCGTCACCTCGCGCTGCACATTGTCGAGGATGTCCTCGCGATGGGCGATATGCTCCTCGATCTTCTGGTCCGCTTCGCCCGTCAGAACCTTGCGGACGCCCGTCAGGAGCTCGAGGTCGCTGTCGCGCATGAAGGTGACTTCGAGTAGCGCCTGATCGCAGGCGATGATGGGCGAGAGGTAGCTCGTCATCTTCAGTGCACTCAAGTGTGGCTTGGTGGCGGCGTCGGTGCGGATGATGCGGGCGACGAGACGCGCAAACGGCTTCACGAACGGCAGGAACAGCGCGGTTGTGATGATGTTGAAGAGCGTGTGAATCGCGGCCATCGGCGCCGCGACGTTCGGGTAGGTCGTGATGCCGTTTGCTGTGACCGCATCCGCGTAATGGGGAAAGAAGGATGTCGCGAGCGGCAGGATCGCGGGGATGAAGAAGGGGATGATCACGACCGTCCCGACGACGTTGAAGAGCGTGTGTGCAAGAGCGGTCTGACGTGCCTCGGCCGATCCGTTGAAGGCGGCGAGCCAGGCGGGGACGGTCGTGCCGATGTTCATGCCGAAGACGGACGCGGCGGCGGGCTCGAAACTCAGGAACCCCTGTTGCGCGTGGGTCATGGCAAT
>JAZRXT010000018.1:0-12077 GCA_045600365.1 Kiritimatiellia bacterium
GCAGCCGGTCGATGCGCACGACCTTCAGTGCCAGCCGCCGCACGGCCGCATCGCCCGCATGCGCCCGCCACAGCGCGAACGGCTGCATGTGGCACTTCACGAGCGGCGGCACCTCGCGGAGGATCCGCTCCTCGTTGGTGAGCCGGCGCAGGAACGAAAGCGTGGGTGCCACGCCCGCCTCGTCGTGCCCCAGGCTTCTAATGTGCCCGGTGGCCGGATCGCGCCGGGTGGTGGCGGGCTTGCCGAAATCGTGGCACACCACCGCGAGCCCCACGATCACATCCTCGTCGTGGTCGCCCGTACGGCGGCGCGCAAAGGCGTCAAGGCACAGGCTGGTGTGGTTCCACACGTCGCCCTCAGGATGCCAGGCCGGATCCTGCCGGCAGCCGATGAGCGCATTGAGCTCGGGAAAGTACCGCACCCAGCCAGTCGCACGGAGGAAGTTGAGGCCCCTGGACATCGCCCTGCCCTTGGTCAGAAACTTCACCCACTCCTCGTAGATCCGTTCCGGCGGCAGCCCCTCCATGCCAATCTTCCGGCAGATGGCCACCGTCTCGGGCGCGGGATCGAGATCGAAGCGGGCGACGAACTGCATGCCGCGGAGGACACGCAGAGGGTCCTCCCCGAACTTGTCGGAAACGTGCCGCAGAATTCCGTCCCGGAGGTCTCCTAGTCCATTGAACGGATCGATCAGTTCCTCCGCGCAAGGATCGTAGTACATCGCGTTGATGGTGAAGTCGCGACGACTGGCCGCCTCCTCGATGGGAAGGTTCGGCTCCGCCACGATCTCGAAGCCCCGATGGCCCAGCCCGCTTTTCGACTCGCGCCGCGGCAGCGAAACGTCGATGTCCAGACCCTTGATCTTGAGCACGCCGAAGGACACGCCGCACTGGTCGAAGGCGTACCGCGTCCCGATCACGTTCCGGAGGCGATCCGCCTCCAGGGCGTAGACTTCGAGATCGACGTCCTTCACGTCCTTCACGCCGGCGACGAGATCCCGCACCGACCCGCCCACCATCAGTGCCCGTCCACCCGCACTGCGCACCAGCCCGGCGATGTCCTCCACCGCGCGCAGCAGCTTTGGTTCCAGCACCGAAAGATCCAGCCTCTTCATTCGGCAGCCCCTTCCTTGGTCGTTGCCGCATAGTTATCCGCCCGGGCGCACCAGAGCAGCAAGAAGAAGAGCATGCCGACGAGGGATATGGATGCTATCAGGTTGACCGACAGCCGCCAGCTGCCGGTCATCTGCGTAAGCGTGCCGCAGAGCTTGCCGGAGATCGCAACGCCTATGTAGCTGAACAGCGAGATGAAGCCTATCGAGGTCCCGGCGAAGCGCTTGCCGGCGAGGTTGGTGGCGGAAACGCCGGTGAGCGCCTGCGGACCGTAGAGGCAGAATCCGAAGGCGCACATCGCCGCGCTGGAGGCGACCGTGCCGGGAAGGACCCAGAAGCCGAACAGGGACGCCGCCGCCAGGGCCATCATGAACACGCCGACGCGCGGACACCGTCCGCCCGCAAGCCGATCGGTCGCCCATCCCGAGAAAAGCATGCCAGCTATTCCCGCGAACTCGAAGAGCATTATCACCGTCCCCGATTCGCTGGTCGAAAGACCCTTCGCCTCCTGCAGCAGCGTGGGGCCCCAGTCCGCCACCAGCGACCGCGCCGCATTGATCGTGAAGTTGGTGAACCCCAGCGCCCAGATCGCCGGGCTCATGAAGACCGCCCTCAGGACCGTATCCTCCCGGGCGGACATCGCGCCATCATCCGTCTTCCGCGCCTCCACCGTCCCGGGCACCGGTGGCAGTCCCTCGTCCTCCGGGGTTCCGGGCAGCCACAGCCACATCGCCACGAGACCGACGAAGCCGAGAATCGCCATCGACCAGAAGCACCACTTCCACATGCCCACGCCCTGGTTCGCGCTGCCAATCACACCCAGTCCCATGATGACGCCGCATATCTTCGCCACAAGACCACCGCCGATGGAATGCGAGGTGTTCCACACGCTCATCTTGGTGGCCAGCTCGCGAGGCGGGATCCAGAACGCAATCAGCTTCGCGCACGGGGGGAAGCCCGTACCCTGGAAGAACTGGCTAAGCACGTAAAGCCCGCCCAGCACCACGGCGAGCGACGCGACATCGCACTTCAGAAACCCCACAAAGCCGAAGGCCATGTTCACCAGCACGCACATCAGCATCCCGAAGCAGAAGAACCGACGCGGATTAACCCGGTCGCCGATGAAGCCGTTCACGAACTTCGACACGCCATACACGATGCCGCCTGCAAACAGGCAGTTGCCCAGCATGGACTTCGTAACGCCCAGGTCCTGGGTCAGGCCCGGCATCGCGAACGAAAAGTTCTTGCGCATGAAATAGAACAGGGTATAGCCGATGATGGTCATCGCCAGCATCCGCCACTGGCCGCGTCCAAAGGCGCGATTGGTCTTTTCATCGGCAAACAGCTTCATGTCATCTTCCCCATTCCGTTCACTATCCAATATTTCGGCACAGCTGCGCCACCCGCTCCACCGCCGGCGGATTCGACCCCGGCAACTCAACTGCGGCACTGCCCGCCGCCACCGCGAAGCGCGCCACCCCACCTGGCTCGCCATTGGGCCCGGTTCCGAAACGCTGCCAGCAGTACTCTGCCAGCAGGGTGTCGCCCGCGGACGTGGTGTCGACCGGCACCACCCTGGGAGCCGCGGTGAATTCGCCATCGAACCAGGCTCCGTCGGCCCCAGCCGAGATGATGACATGCGACGACTGGCGGCGCAGCATCTCCGTCGCCCTTCTGAAGTCGTCCGCCGTCACCGGAACAAACCCGACGAGCTCCTCGCACTCCTCGGCATTCGGCTTGATGAGATCAGGATGCGCCTCCAGCGCAAGGCGCATTGGTTCGCCGGATGCGTCCAGCACCACAAAATTCCCCCTCGCCCTGAACCACGCAACCGCCCTGGCGTAGAAGCCAACCCCGCAGCAGACCGGCAGCGAACCGGAAAGAACCACCACCGTGCGTTCGCCAGCATCCACCGCACCCAGGCGTTCCATGCCATAGAAGAATGCTTTCTCGTCAAACGCCACCCCCGGGAAGGCGGACTGATTGAGTTTGAAGCTCCCCCCTGGCCAGGTTATCATCTCGTTGCGACGAGTAGCACCCGGCACACGCGTCATTCTATCGGCAATGCCATATCTGCCGAACTCGCGGACGAAGATCTCGGCGTTGTCCGCCCCCAGCAGACCGGCACAGGTCACGGATGTGCCGGCCTGAAGTCCCCGGAGCGCGAGCCAGCGGGCGACGTTGATGGCCTTGCCACCGACATTCTCCGTGGACTTTACGTTCTTGAATATCTCGCCATCGCCCTTTGGCGCCCGGTCGAGGGCGATGCTGGCGTCAATCGCCGGCGACATGCAGATGCAGATGAAGGCCATGGCAGCGCAAACTTCCTTGTTCTTCCACGCCTCAGCCATTCAATCGGATGACGCGCTCCCTCACCAGCTCCTTCGGGGTCCCGATCTCGACCTCGGGCGCGTGGGCGAGAAGGAAGTCCTCGGCCGCCTTGCACCAGAGGCCGTGGTTCGCGGAGCAGATGCGGTCGAGCTCGGCATAGAATGGATCCGAACGGCCCAGTTCGCCGAAATCGGCGATCGCCACCATCGGCAGCTTCTTGTGGGTGTATACGAGCCGCTTGCCGCCAGGCACCTTCAGCATGTTCATCGTGGCGTCGAATGCGCTGTCGAGCCCGCCGACATGGGTGATCATCACCTCGGGATGGAGGTAGCCCTTGCCGATCCAGTCGACGGAGTCGGCCATGTCCTTCACATCGCCGCCGGAATTGGCCACGCAGTGGTGCATCAGATAGTGGACGTTGTAGAAGTTGAATTCGGCCATCAGGTGCTGGTTCGTGGGGCCGGCGAAGAAATTGAGGCATCCGCCGAAGCCCAGCAGGTCGGAACACTGGGTTATGAGCGCGGGCACAGCGGCCATCAGAAAGATGTCGTCATATCCGCCGCCGGTCGAGGTCGGGTTGTCGGCGCGCGCATCGTCGGCGAGGTTGAAGCCCTTGAGAAGGCCGACAGGGTCGGCAACGTCCTTCGTGTTGACGAAGACGAGCTCGACCCCGTTCACCTTGCCCTTCGCCACCACCGCACTGGCGGCGTCGCCAGATTGCGGATCGAGCCCGAACATCAGGGCGGCCCTGGCGAGACGTGCATCGTCGATGTCGGTAACCACCAGCCGGCGCGGACGCTTCTCGGGGCTGTGGCAGGCGATGTCGATGCAGCCGAGCCCCATGGCGCCGCAACCTGCCATGAGGAGCATCGTACCCCCGTCGACAATGCCGATCTCCAGATTGTGCGAGCAGAACGCATTGTGGTAGTTGGTGCGGAATGCCGACACAATGCACGAGATCGGTTCGGCGAGCGAACACTTGAAGAAGGCGTCGCCATCATACGGCAGCAGGCAGCCCATCTCCATCACGATGGACGGAAGATACACGTGCGTCGTCTCGCCGCCAATCGTGTGCCAGGCGTAGCCGACGGTCTCGAGTTCGTGACCGGGAATGTTGAGGGATGGCTGCAGCCCCACGTGCTGACCAACGTGGAACCGCTCCCGCCACTTTGCGCCCACCTCGCGGACGATGCCGGCGATTTCGTGGCCGAACATCGTAGGCCGGGTAGAGATATCGCGCGGAACACGCTTGTGCCCGGTTCCCAGCGAAGCACCCTTGTAGTCGCTCAGGCAGATCGTGTTGGTGACGAGCTCGACGACAATCCCCTCGTCGCCGGCACCCTCGATCTCAATATTCTCAAGGCGCGCATCGCCAGCGCCATAGAGTCTCCATGCTTTTGCTTTCATGGAGCATATTATACCAAATGTCAGTGTTTCAAGGCAAACACAAAACTACTTCTCGTGGCGGCGCGTGGGGGAATATGGGCATCCTGAACCGTTCGCCGTCGAACCGCACCACTCGCAGCGCTTCTCGTCCTCGATGTGTTCGTGCAGCCGGTCGGGTCCGTAGGGACAACCGTGCCCATGACTCGTCGATCCACAGTGCCTACATTTTGTACACATGACTTCATCTCCTTTCCTCGTCGACAGAAACGCCTAGCGCGGTTAGGAACACGGCACAGGCGAATTTGAGTGCATTCATATATGACCCCCATTCACTCCAGGAGGAGGAAGTAATCCTGTTCAGGGCCTCCAAAGAACATGGCGTCAAGCTGCTGCCACTTCCCATCCCCTTCCTCTGGAGGTCGAATAATCAATTCGAGAACCCGCGTGATCCCGTTGGCAAAGGTGATCTGTGGACGCGCCATGTAGTAGGGCATGTCAACGTTCGTGACCCGCGAGAACTTGCCACTGAACTCCACCAATTCGCCTTCATCCGAGCAGAACGAGGCGACGAATGCAAGCGGCGAACCCTCATTGCCACCAACCTTGACCTGTAAATAGCCATCCTCATTGATCGTCGACCCGGACGCCCCCGACAGCGCAACCGATACCGCTCCAGAGAAATCCCCGAGCGCCCAGCTGTCTTTAAACGAAGAGATCGAAAGCAGTTCGCTATACCCGAATTCATCAAACGCGCCGGAGAATTCAAATGTCTTCTTCCCGACCTTCTTCGTTCCAGCGGGGAATACGAGATCGACCAAACCATCGAATCCACCGGCACCGTACGCGGGCCTTGTCTTGGGGATCATAACCGTTGAGCAGGTCGCTGTATAGTACACTTCCGACTTGACCGTCTTCTTGCCCACTTTCTTCGTGGTGTAAAGCCCGGTGGGAACCTGGATCGTACCCTTGACGACGCCCTTGGCGTCAATCGCGACCTTCACCCAGTGGTTGGGATCGTCGGAAAGGCCAACCTTCCAGGAGTGCGGCAACTTCTGCAACGCGGCGCCAATCGCCTTGTAGTCAGACGCCCAGCGGTTCTGATACAACCTGCAGAGGACGCTATCGCCCGAGGCGTATACACTCACCCCGCAATTCGAATCCGTGAACTCAAGATCGCCGAGCCCGATGGTCTTGGCCTTCGAGGTCACTTTGCGTCCCTTCGCATCAACCGGCACATAGGTGGCAACCACGTTGCGCACCACGCACGAACGATCCACGGGAAGTTCTCCGTCCGCAAAATCGGACAGCCCCGTGCAATTTATCGTGTAGGTCTTGCCTTGATGGGTGAACTTGCCGGAAACCTTGCCCGCGGCGGACACCGTCATCGTCATCACTGAGCGGATGGGCTCCCCGTCCTGCTTGCCCAGGGCAATTCTATCCATTGCCATCGGCATCGCGGAGAAACTGGCAGATGTATCGTAGAAAGTGAAAATCCCACTGTAGTTTCCCTGTACCCAGGTTGGCAGCTTCTTGAACTCAATGGGCTGGCCCCAGACGGTCTTCCGACCATTCTTCACCCCCGTGATGGTGATGTAGTAGGTCCCCGCGGTGGTCGGCACGCCCGTGAAGACGTAATGCCCGTCCTGAAGCTTGAACGTAACACCCTTCGGCAGCCCGGAGGCGGTGAGCGTGGTTCCCTCCGAAACCTCAATGGGCCCGAACTGATCGGCTAGACCAACCGTCGCCGTCCGAATCACGTCCCCGCCCGTGAAGCCAGACGCGATCTCGGGGAAGCCATCGGGCACACTGCCACCCGCATCGGTCACGAAGAGCCAGAATTTCTTCAGCGAATAATACCCATTGGACATCTTCTTCTTCGCCGTCACACTGAACAATCCCGCCTGGGTCGGCGTGCCATAGACGGTATACGCCTTGTGGAGCGTCTCGGTGACCTTCTTCTTCTTGCCCTTCACTTTGGTCGTCACCTTCTTAGTGACTGCCTTGGTGGCGAACTTGAGTCCGGCCGGCAACCCGGTGACAGACCAGCTCTTGCCGACGCCGGGGAGCGAGAAGTCCTCCGCCGCCACATTGATCTGAAGTTGGGGAAGTCCGCCATCTCCACCCAGCGGACGCAACTCGAGCTGCAGCGGCTGCCACACGCTCTTTCCGTTCAACGGCACGACGATGTAGGCCGGCCGCGTCTCGTAGTCGAGCGACTCAAGCGGCACGCCCTCGATCCACCAGCTCGTCTTCGCCTTGGTCGTCACCTTGCCCTTCTTGTTCTTGACGGCCTTGTTGCTCTTGAGGACGAGTCCGCTCGGCAGCCCGTACGCCTTCGGCGTGAACACGGTACCGGCCTTCGGCAGGGTTACGCCCAGCTCGGCAAGCGTCCACTTGCCGTAGACGCCCTCTTGGGCAAAGACGCGGATGGACCTCTCCAGCGCACGCCCCAGCCACTTGCCCGCGGCATCGGTCGGCCACTTGGCAGCCGAGCCAGGTACGTAGGTCACGAGTTCGGCCGATGTCTCGGCGTAGAAGCCGTCATCCGTGGCCGCCGGCGGCAGCTTCGCCTGCTCGAAGCACACGGTCTTAAGCTTCGGACAGCCCGCGAAGACCGCGGCGCCGAGCTTCACCGGCGTACCGAGGAACGTGACCGTTTCGAGGTTGGGGCAGTTCGCGAAGCAGCCTTCGCCAATCTCCTCCACGGAGGCGGGGATCGTGATGTCAATGATCGAGGTGTTGCCCTCGTAGGCGTAATCCGTGAGCGCGACGATCTTCCGATCTGTCCAGGAAGCGGGATCGGCACCATCTTCGACGCTGCGGTTGCGGAAGTTGAAGATCACGCCGTCCAGAATGCCGATGTCATTAAGCGCATTGCCGATGAAGGCGTCCGCCCCCACCCAGCGGAGCGCGCCGCCGGTGCAGGCGAATTCAACCTCGGCGAACTTGCTGTCGGCAAAGGCGCCTGCGGCGATGGCGCGCACGTCGGCAGGAACGGTCAGCCGTGCGGACGGTGTGCCGCGGTAGCCGAAAACGACCTTGCCCACCTTCATGAACGAATTGGACGGGAAGGACCGCACGAACGGAATCGCCGGCGCGGCCTCCACCGACTCGCCGCGCGCACAGGCCTCGTCACTCGTGTCGCCAAAGACATTCCGGCCAACGTACAGAAGCCCCGTGCCCCCCGTGACCTTCTCGAGCTGCCGGCAGCCGGACAGCACACCCTCGGGCAGCGTGGTGCATTCGGACGGAATGTTCACCGCAGTCAGCTCATACGGCTCGGGGCATGACACCATCTCCTTCAGGTCGGCAGTATAGATGACACCGCCATAGGTCACCTGCGACGCATCTTCAGGTTCCTTTTCCTCGAGCAGTTCGGCAAAGGTCGCGGAAGCCGCGAACGAGGCGATCAGCAGAATGGAAAACTTCTTCATAGTCTTTCTCCCGATAAGAGGTTATTCGCTGACGATGCGCGCGGCACCCCAGAAATAGGACTTTTTGTTGTAGGTTCCGCGGATGGTGCCGTAGAACCCGGTATGCGCACTTATCGGCACACCCTCGAATAGATACGAGACGCCTTCAATGCTGAACGGAATCGACCAGAGCCCGGTCTTCGGGTCGAACTGGTAGCTGTTGGCGATACTGTATATCGTGATCTGCCCGGCAGCGGGTTTAACCAGGGTGGTGTAGGAGTCCGCACTCGTCCAAGGACAGAAGTCGAAAGCCATGCGCAGCTTGGGCTGGGTCGCGCCAGACAGGCACAGCACGGGAGTGGTGTAGGATCCATTCTTGTCCGAATGGTAGGAGGTCTGGCCGTTGAATCGGGAGAACAGGCCGGCGTCGAGCCAGAAGAAGCCCGTGCGGTCCAGTGAAGCGTTGGTGCGGTTGATCTCCGAGGGGTCGGCCGTCAGCGCGACCAGGTAGTACGTGCCGTCCGCATCGGCGACGACGAGCGGCGCAACGACAATATCGCGGTAGTAGTACGCATCGGAACGCTTGGTCCAGTTCTCCGCCCGGAAGTGCGGGCAAACCATTGGCAGACTGGTGGAAATCTGCTTGCCGAGCGGTAGCCGGCCCTTGACGGTGACCGTCGCCTTCGCCCAGTCATAGAGCGCCGTTGCCCAGGCCGCCGCGCCGGTCGTGTACGCCGCATTGCCGCCGGGGCCTGCCTGCGTGGCGAAGAAGGAGGCCCCCTCGCGCCAGTACGAGCTCGACTTCAACTGATGTGCGCCGGCGGCTGCACCGGTGTACTGCGGATAGCAGCGCACCTGATCGGTGCTGCCCTTCGCCGAACCGTCGTTCGTCAGCAGCGAGAAGGCCGACATCGGACCGTTCTCGACGTGCGCGGCATCCGTGACCCCGCTCGACGCGTCACTCGCGTAGGCGAGCTTGAGCGTGCGCGCGGCGATCTTGCGCTTCTTGTCTTTCGGCACCTTGAAGGTGTAGGTGAACTCGCCGACCAGCGGCTTCGCGTAATCCCAGGTGGTGCCGGAGCGCAGGGCGGGATAGACGTTCTTGATCGTCGTCTTCGTCGACTTCTCGGTGAACGCGACCGTCGCCTTGCCCACGGAATCAACCGTCATGGTCATCGCCCCGGCACCGACGGCGGGCGTGTTCACGTAGCCGCGGTACGAACCCTTGAGCGGGTGGGCATAGACCGTGTAGGCCAGACGCGCGGTCTTCTTCTGCTTCCCCTTGGTGAGGACGACTTCGACGACATAGGTGCCCGGCTTCGTCGGCCGCCCCGCCAGCACGGCGGTCGTCTTCGACGTCTTGACGAGCTTGATGCCGGGTGGCAGCGTCTTCTTCGCTGCCGAGATCTTCCAGCCCGAATCGATGTTGAAGGAGACGGGCGCCTTGGCCGAGGAGTAGTTCACCCCGCCAAGTACACTGAGCGTGTGCGAGATCGTGTTGTAGAACTGGGGCAACGCGGCCGACGGAGTGAAGGCAAGACCGGCCAGGGAACCGAACGTGAACGGAAGAGGCAATGTCACCGAATGTCCGCTCGCGCCCTTGATCGTCACGAAGATCGGCGCCGTGTTCGGATCGACGGCCGCCTTCGGGGTACCGGTGATTCCGTGCTGATTCGTCGTCCCGTCGGTGACGTGCTTCAGACCCTTCGGCAGTCCCGAATACGTGAACGTGGTCTTGGTCTTCAACTGATCGGAGTACACATAGGTGTAGGAAAACGGCGTGTTGAGCGAACCGCTTTGCGTATTGATCATGGCGAAGGCCGCGACCATGGCGATCGCGGTCTTCTCATCATTCTTCGTCACAAAGGAACCATACGCGTTCACATCGCCGTTCGGCATGGTGATCTTGAAGGTGTTGGTCTGCTTGTATTCCTTCTTGAAAACGCCGTCCACCTCGTAGGCGACATTCGCCGGCGCGTAGTCCGCCGCGCCCACGGAGACGAACTGGAGGCTCTTCGTGCCGGGCTTGACGGGGGCTCCGTTCGCGAGCTTCTTGCCGTTCAGCTTGAAGTAGCTCGCACCGGATCCAGTCGGCGTCTTGTCCACATAGACGCGCGGATACTGCTCGACGACCGTGCCGCGGTTCTTCTTCTTGCGGCCAAAGAGGAACTGCTCGAGCCAGCCGCCCATGTAGGTGCCCAGGCTGCCGCGTGGCACGATCAGCTTCTTGATGTCGCTGCGGAGCTTGAGCTTCGAGCCGGAACCGGTGTAGGGACTGAGCACATCGTCGATATTGAAGAGATAAGTGGACGGATCGCTGTCTGTGACCTCTAGCGAGGTGATCTTGCTGTCGAAGAACGCATCGCTCTGAAGCATGGTCTTCGACGGCAGCACGAGCGTCTTCAGCTTCGCGCTCTCGAATACATTGTTGCCAACGTAGAGCGTCTTGGTTCGTCCGTCCGCAAACGCGAACTTCTTCAACCCAGAGCATTTCTTGAAGCAGCGGTCGTCGATGACCTCCACGCTCGATGGCACGGTGATGGACGTGATCTTCTTGCATCCGCTGAAGGCGTCTGGCCCCAGCGAGACCACCTTGTATCCGTCAATGGATGCAGGGATGTCAACCGCGCCCTTGGTGGAGGTTGGGCACTTGGTGAGCTCCGCCTCGCCGGTACCAATCAACCTATATGAGAACGCCACGCCCCATGCCGAATGGCACAAGGCCAAGACCAATATTGCCGAAATCATTCCGACGCAACCGGAATGCGACACTCTCCGAAGGAGAAAATCATGTTTCATAACACGATCCTTTCTGTTCCTAGACAGCTGACGAGCACAATAGCCGAGCCACTCCCAATCCATTCAGACCAGGAGCAATCTCCCGCATCACCGTGATATTATCACAACAGCAGCAAAAAAGCAAGTAAAAATTTTCAAAAATGACAAAAATTTTCAAAAAGGAATTCTACTCAAACGGGAACCACATGGTCGTGGCGTACCCAGGGAAATTGTTCGCGGGCGATGGCAGGAAGTAGAGGTACACCTCGCCCGTGAACGCGGACGCCTCCACATCCGCCACGCACGTCGGCAGCAGCACGCTCGCGCAGGTCGGCTTGTAGACGATCGCCTTCTTCTTGTCCTTCTTCCCCGTGTTCCACGCAAGCGTCGCCGTCACCGCACCCCCCGGCGTCACCTTCAGCGACAGGTCGTTCGTCCCGAGCGCACTGACCTTGTACGTGCGGTACTGCGTCTTCCTGCTCGCGTAGAAGAGCTTCTTCCCGAGCGCCTTGTACGTCGAGCCCCAGAGGTTCTGACGTAGCGCGGCGGACGAACCGCCCTCCTCCTCGAGCGTCGCCTCGCCGCCCAGCTCCCCGGACGCGACGCGCAGCGTGAAGGCGCGCGTCTTGTACTTCGTCACCGTCTTCTTACCGCTCTTCACCTTGTAGGCGTACTTCGCCGTCACGGCGACGGAGCAGCTCGCCTCGTCCTCGTCATAGCCCGTGTAGCTCGACGCGCTGAACGTCCAGTTCGTGCCGCACTCCGCGAACTTGCCGCTGACCTTGCCCGCCGAGGAGACGCTCACCGTGGCGAGGCCGCGCAGATTGCCGTCCGCATCCGCGAGCGCCCCGTTGAACGTCCCCTTCGCCCAGGCGGGCAGCCCGGCCACCTTCAGCAGGAGGCGCTGCGAGACCGACCGGCCGTTCATCGTCGCCTTCACCGTCACGAGGTACGTGCCCGCCTTCGTGGTGAAGCCCTTCAGACCCCACGCGCCGCCGCCGAGGTCGACGAGCGAGATTCCCTTCGGGAGCCCAGACGCCGTCACCTTCGCGCCCTC
>JAZRXT010000019.1:0-14464 GCA_045600365.1 Kiritimatiellia bacterium
CTTCACCTGCGCGATGTAGTCGCCCTCGCCGCGGATGGCACGGACGAATTCGAGGTAGTGACCCTCGGCGAAACCCTTCATCTCGACGCTGGAGCCGCCGCTGAAAGCCACGGTGCCGGCGCAGAACGGAATCGTGCGCGCCACGCCCTTGGCACCCTCGTGCGCGAAGACATCGACAAACTTCTCCTCGTCGTTCATCGCAATGGCGCACTTGGCACCGTAGTCGTCCTGCATCAGCACCGCGCCCTTCGAGCCGATGATGTAGCAGCCGGTGTCGGGCACTTCGCCGAAGCACCTGACGACCTTGGGCATGATCTCGGCCGACGGCTTGTTGCCGCTCTTGCCGGGCTTGGTCTCGTCGAAGCCATCGTACCAGAAGAGCGTGACGGCCGGCAGCTGGACGCCGGGACGGGTGCGGGACTCACGCGCCTTGTAGTCAAGACGGACCACCGACTTGGTCGGGAACGCGATGTCGTTCGCCTCCTCGATCTTGACGCACTCGGCGCCGGAGACGCCGCCCAGCTCCAGACCGCGGAAGACGAGGTTCATCGTGTGGCAGGCCATGTCGCCAAACGCACCGGCGCCGAAGTCCTGGAAACCACGCCAGGTGAAGGTGTGGTACACGTTCTTGCCGAGCTTCCAGGGATCGTAGGCCTTGTAGTCGTCGGGATAGCGGTCGAGGAACGGACGCTTCTGGGCGGTGGCGAGCCAGGCATCCCAGTTGAGGCCATCGCGGACGGAATCGCCCTTGGGGTGGCCTTTCACCCAGTCGGCCACGGACTTGCCCTGCGGCCACACCGGACGGTTCGTCCATACGTGCACCTCCTTGACTTCGCCGATGATGCCGGACTGCAGAATCTCGGTGCAGCGGCGCATCGAGTCGAGCGAGGATCCCTGGTTGCCCATCTGGGTGATGACACCATTCTCGCGGGCGGTGCGGTTGAAGTAGTCGAGCTCCCAGAGCGTGCGCACGAGCGGCTTCTGGACATAGACGTGGATACCCTGCTTCATCGCGCCGATGGCGACCGGCGCATGCACGTGGTCGGGAGTCGAAATCGTCATCGCCTCGATGCCGAGAACGCCGGCGTCGTCGAGCAGACGGCGGTAGTCGGTGTAGAAAGGCACCGAGTACATGTCGAAGTCGATACCGTCCTGGGCGAGCTTGGCCTGGGCGCGGGCGCGGGCATTGACGTCGGCATCGCAGAACGCGACCATCTGAACAAGCCCGGAACGCAGCATGGGCGTCCAGTCCGAATACCCCTTGCCCATTACGCCGACGGCAGCGAGTTTGATCTTCTGCTGTGCGAACGGGCACGCGCAACCGCCAATGGCGAACATGCCGGCGCCGCCGAGACCGCCGAGAAACGTCCTTCTCGAAGTGCTGATTTTCATTCTTTAGCTCCTGTTTTGTGACATTTCAGCGGGACACTCTGTCCCGTGGGAGAAAAGTATACACTATATCAGCCGCAGTGTCAACAAAAAGTAGACCAACTTCATCTGCTCAATGAAGAATGAACCTTAAGCCGTCGATGAGCGTCTGAACAAAGAACGATGCGTCATGCGATTCCTCGCCACGGGTAGTGAGCCGCACCGTGTTCCATTCTGGGTTGTAGCACAGAGACGGATCGGCGTCGAACGGAATTGACGCGCCGCCAATGGTAATCGCAAATGACTGCGCACAGCCGTTCCGGTCGATTCTAGACTCACATTTGATCGTTGACGACCGACCTTCGAGAATCTGCGCTTCAGATACGAATAGCATATTAGTTCCTCTGCGGACAAACCACTCGCCACAATCGTAGCCGACAACTAGCTCATCCTCGCCAAGCGAAAGAACTCCGACAACACTGTAACCGAATGCCGCCTCGAAGTTGTTCGACGGCGTGGCATTAAAGGTAAGCTCGAAACGAAACCGATTCATACGCAGTTCCGTAGCGGTGAACGCAATGTTCGTGGTCATCTCGGTGTCATCAGCAGTGGCAACAGGCATCTCCAGACGTCTGCCTGGCGCTGCCACCACCACACCGATCAACATTGAAAACACGAAGAACAGCGAGCTTTTCATATTGGTCATACTTCAAAACAATTCCTTGTAAATCACGGCCGTGACACTCGCAACTACAAACCGCATGATTCAACCAGATGCGCTATACGTTGTTGGCGTAAGGATTCAGGCATCTCAGCCCAGATTGAATTCAACTGGCGACGAACAAAATCCAACATCGTCGCGCGATACCAACCTACTGTCTCGTTCCAACATAAGATCTGCCTTTTAACTGCTATCGCCCTTCGCACATTTGGACTAGGAGTACCTGAATACGCACCGCGTCTTCCGACCTTTTGCTGTGCATATCCCGATTTTGCATCCGCTTCCCTTGCAGTTTGCATCATAGTCTCAAAACAATTAGTCGAACAGTAATCAAGCGGCCTTAAATGTACCAGTATCATTCTAATATCACTTTCTTCGATTGTATCTCCGAACCTAACGCACGTGTCTTCAATCATACGTTCCTTTGCCTTCAAGCAAGTGGAGGCATTGACCATGTTCGTCGTTATCTCAAATGCTATAAGTTTGGAAAGAAAATATCTCAAAACATGCTCGTCCCCTTTGCCACAATGGCCAAAACCTTCCAACAAGCTTGGTGCATTCGTAAAGACAGCATACAGATCAGTTCCATTGTCCCCCGCAAACACTCTATCCACATCGTTTGTGGATGGATATGCCAAAGCCATTCTTGCACTCATCGCAAGGACGCCCGAGACAAAGACCAATGTCTTCTTTATTTTCATTCTTGAGCCCATATCATATTTCCTCCGATGCTGCGACTTAAGACAATTCCATTCTTTCTAATCTTGCACGTACCATCAACCTCAATCGTCATTTCCTGTCTGACGGTCATCCAATCGTGCAACTCAATTGCCCCTGGCCTATCCGCTTCCTCGCCATGGCAAATCTGTTCACGAGGGAACAATGTCTGATTTGTACAACATCCCCATATTGATTCTGCCGGTGCAAAGCCCTCAAGCAGACGTATATGTTGAAATGAGACATAATTTGGTAAAACGCGGACCCATATTCTCCCTGCCACGCCAGCTTCAGATTCCCCAAGGGAGCATGCTTCAACAATGTCCCAATCCAATCCCGAGAATTGTTCTGCAGGCATTCCTAGTACTTGCGTACTGGGTTCGACTTTGGTCTCGCCCGCAAGTGCAATTACTACCGGACTCCCAAGACTTGACTGTCGATCTGCATTCAAGTATAACGGAGCAGGACCATGTTCAGTACAAATGTTAACAAAGTAGTATGCATTAGTATTCACATCCTCATAGCGAGGCCGCAATTCAACAACACCTTCAACATCAACCGCCATAAAAACGTTTGAACAGACCACATTGTACCACTCGGCATTGGTGCCATGGGCATCAGGTCTCCTAACCAACGGTTCAGGATCGACCGAGTTCTCAAGACCGTCACCGTCCCAATCAAAAGGAAACACCGGCATATAACTGATGGTATGTCCACCACGACGGTAAACAAATGAGCCGTCAGAAAATAGCTCCGCCTGGAAATTAGTAGGGGAGGCAGCGCTCTGCCCGTATAGCGCATTCTGCCAAGTGAGCAATTACGAATTTGAGGGCGTTACAGCATGCCAGAACACCGACATGTCGATTCCCTCGGGAAGCAAGTTCCATCTTGCCTGCGGCAGTAACGACACATCGGCATCGGGAAACGCATTTGGAAAGAACTGCGTACGTATGTCAGAGCGTATCTCACCACTCGAGAGCACCATGACGTTATGGGCATTACCACCCTTCCACGGGAATCCCATACCAGGAAACTTAACGCAGAAAGCATCGTCATGGGCGCCACGTATCCGCCACCGCACGTTTTCTACCTTCGTGGCAAAGACAAAGCCAGAAAGAAGCGCGAACCCACACACAACCAGACGCCCGAACCACGACTGCTTCCAGATGAACCTACAAAATCATGTAGGGGACGAAAATTCTTCTCATGACAGAATGCTGCCAGACATGCATAACAACATAATGCCGCAAGAAAGACAAGCAACCCGACCAAGATCCTCACGATCGCTACACCGTCTTGTTGATCTGGCGCCGGTCGACATACCGGCGCCAGCGTGGACAAACCCTACATTGCATCACAGTACGCGGCGGAGGCGTTCGATGGCCTCCTCGACGTTGGCGCGGGAGTTGAAGGCGGAGATGCGGATGTAGCCCTGGCCGTCCTTGCCGAAGCCGGCGCCCGGGGTGGTGACCACGTTCGCCTCCTTCAGCAGACGGTCAAAGAACTCCCAGTTGTCGCCCTTCACGTCCACCCACAGATAGGGCGAATCGACGCCGCCGGTGACATTGTACCCAAGGCCCTGCAGCGCCTCGCGCATCAGCTTGGCGTTGCCGAGATAGAAATCGATCGTCGCCTTGGTCTGGGCCTTGCCGGCCTCGCTGTATACCGCCTCGGCGCCGCGCTGGGTGATGTAGCTCGCACCGTTGAACTTGGTGGTCTGCCGCCGCGTCCAGAACGGACGCAGCTCGACCGGCTTGCCGGCGGCCGTGTAGCCCATGAGCCCCTTCGGCACCACGGTGTAGCCGCAGCGCACCCCGGTGAAACCAGCGGTCTTGGAGTAGCTGCGGAACTCGATCGCACACTCGCGGGCACCGGCGCACTCGTAGATCGAATGGGGAATGCCGGGCGTGCGGATGAACGCCTCGTAGGCGGCGTCGAAGAGGATGAGCGACTTCTCGGCGCGGGCCCAGTCGACCCAGCGCTGGAGCTGCGCGAGGGTGGCGACGGCGCCAGTGGGGTTATTGGGGTAGCAAAGGTAGACCACATCGGCGGGACCTGAAAGGTCTTCTGGCGAGGGCACGTAGCCGTTGGCCGCCGTACAGTCAAGATAGACGAGCCCGCCGTAGCGTCCGTCCGCGCTCGCGCCAGTGCGGCCGGCCATCACGTTGGTGTCGACATAGACCGGATAGACGGGATCGCCAATCGCGATGGGGGTGTCGGCCGAGAACAGCTCCTGGATGTTGCCGCAGTCACACTTGGCGCCATCGGATATGAACACCTCGTCGGCGGCGATGTCGATACCGCGGTCCTGGAAGTCGTTCTTCGCCACCGCCTCGCGCAGGAAGGCATATCCCTGCTCGGGACCATAGCCGTGGAAGTCGCCGCCAGCGCCCTCGTCGTCCACGGCGCGGTGCATCGCCTCGATCACGGCGGGAGCGAGCGGCTCGGTGACATCGCCGATGCCAAGACGGATGATCTTGGCTCCGGGATTGGCATCCTGATGCGCCTTGACTCGATGGGCAATCTCGGTGAAGAGATACGACGCCTGGATCTTGAGATAGTTTTCGTTGACTTTTATCATTTTAGCTCCTCTGGTATTTTTTAAATTCCAATCCCTCAATCCTGCCCCGCCACCGCAAGGGCGGCGTAGTCGCCGATGTTCTCGCTGAGCGCGGCCGGCACGATGCGGCACACAGAAAGCGCGCCCGGCAGCGCCTCGCGTCCCAGGATGGGCTCGATCTCGGCCATGAACAGGTCCGCATTGCGCATGAAGACGCCACCCAGCACAATCACCTCGGGATTGAGGATGTCGATCGTATAGGCGAGGATGGTGGCGAGATGGCGCGCCGACTCGCGGAAGACCGACGTGCAGAAGGCGTCGCCGGCGCGGACGTAGCCGAAGATGTCCTTTGTCGTCAGCTCGCCGCGCATGGCGCAGGCGGCCGACTCGCTGCCGGCGAACTCCATTTCGGTCTCGCGGGCGCGGATGGCGGCAAGGCGGGCGATGCCGGCGCCGGAACAGAATCCCTCGGCGCTGCCATCCTTGTTGTATCCCCTGGGCCCATGCGGCGCCAGGCGGATGTGGCCGATCTCGCCCGCATTGTCGTTGGTGCCGGAATAGAGGCGGCCGTCGATGACGATGCCGGCCCCAAGGCCGGTGCCGAACGTCATGAAGACCAGGTTGCGCGCCCCCTTCCCGGCCCCGAACTTCGCCTCGGCGAGGGCACAGGCGTTGGCGTCGTTCTGCAGATGCACCGGAACGCCGAAGCGCTCGCCGAAGAATCTCACGATCGGCACATCGTCCCAGCCGGGAAGATTGGGCGGGCTCAGGATCACGCCGCGGGCGGAATCGAGCGGTCCCCCGCAGGAGATTCCGATCGCGAAGTCGTCGGGCTCAACCTTCTCGAGCCGCACGGCAAATTCATCCAGCGTCTCCCGCCAGGTTCTACCGGCGGTGGGAAACTCCTCGCGGTGGAGAATCGAGATGCCGCCGTCGGACGCAGGTTCGCCCACGCTCAGCGCGCACTTGGTGCCGCCGATGTCGAAACCAACCAGCTTCTTCATGCCCCGAGCATCTCCTCGCGAATGGCAATGGCGGCGGCGGCTGGATCGGGGGCGGCCATTATCGGACGGCCCACCACGAGATGGGTGGCGCCGCCACGGACCGCGCTCGCCGGCGTGGCGATGCGCTTCTGGTCGCCGACCGCGGCACCGGCCGGACGCACCCCCGGCGTCACGAAGAGCGTGCCGGGCGGAAGCAGCGGGGACAGCCCGCCGACGTCGAAGGCGCTACAGACAAGTCCATCGGCGCCATTGCCCACCGCGAAGCGCGCCATCGCCTCGACCTGGTCGGCCGGCGAGCGATCCTTCACCCCGATGTCCTCGAGGTCGCTGCGGTCGAGCGAAGTGAGCACGGTGACGGCAAGGATCTTCGGCGCCGCCGCACCGTATTCCGCCGCCGCCTCGTGCGCCGCCGCGATCATCGCCCTGCCGCCAACCGAGTGGATGGTCATCAGGTCGACGCCCAGGCGTCCACCGGACTTCACGGCCTTCGCCACCGTATTGGGAATATCGTGGAACTTCAGGTCGAGAAAGATCTTCTTGCCCAGATCCCTTACCGCCTTCACCACGTCCGGCCCCTCGGCCGTGTAGAGTTCGAGGCCGATCTTGTAGAAGCCGACTGCATCGCCGATCGTCTTCACCTTCTCCACCGCCTCGGCGCGGGTCTGCACGTCCAAGGCCACAATCAGTTCGCTCATGTCTTCTCCTTGCTTATGGTTCAATTCATTCCATGTCGCCGCCGATGTCGAGCGCATCAAGGTCGATGTCGCCCTCGAACACCTTCTTGACCGGCCCGGTAAGCGTGAATCCCGTGGACTTGGCGCGCCGCCAGTCGCCATCCACCACCAGATCGAAGCCCTGCAAGGTGTGAATGCGCATTGGAAGCGACATTCCCTTCGTTTCGACGCCCACCACCGCCGCCGCCACCGCGCCGGTGCCGCACGCGCCCGATTCGGCCTCGACGCCGCGCTCGTAGGTGCGCATCTGCGCGCGGTTCGGTTCCTGGTACTGCACAAAGTCAACATTGGTCCCATCGGGCGCGAAGGCGTCGCTCATTCTCAGCTCTCGCCCCAGACCATCGACGTCCACCGCTGCGACCGACGGACACGACACGATGAAATGCGGTACGCCCGCCGTCACCAGATCGCCGGTCACCACGCCCACGGAAGTCTCGACTGAGAGATTGTAGCGGCGATTGCGCGGTTCTGGCATCCACACCCTCACCTGCCTGCCGCCCTCTAGCACCTCGGCATCGACAAGGCCGGCCCGGGTCTCGAAGGTCATCGAGGCACCCTTCGCGGCGCCGATCTCCTTCGCGAACGCGGCCACGCATCTGGCTCCATTGCCGCAGAGGTCGGCCTCGGTGCCGTCCGGGTTGAAGAACACCATGCGGAAATCGGCGGTGTCCGACCGCTGCACCAGAATCACTCCCTCGCAGGCAATGCCAGTGCGGGGCGCGGCCAACGCCGCCAGGCGCAGATGGTCGTGCTGCGGGAATTTTCCGTCGCGGTCGTCGAACATGATGAAGTCATTGGCCGCACCATGCATCTTGGTGAAATGGAACTTCATGCTCTCACCTACCTTTCAAGGGCGCGCAGCCAGGCCGGCAGCTTGCGGGTGGAACCTTCCGACGCGGCGGGAACCTCGGCGCCGTCCGTCATGCGCACCAGATCGCCCAGGATGTTGAAGGTCTCCTTGAGCACGATGTCGTTGCCGCTGCGCATCTTCTTGCGCCGTGACGAGCTCCCGCTCTCCTCGTCGTCCTCCTCGTCGTCCTCCTCCGACGCCTCGACTACGGCGCGGTCCTCGCGCATCATCTTCAGGCGCTCATCGCGCTCCAGCGGAACCGAGATGCGGTCGCTGGACGCCTTGCAGGCGGCCACGAGCTTCATGCGGTTCGCCCACTCGGGCGAATTCTCGCGGCGTTTGAGCGACTCCTCGCGCAGCGACAGCACATGCGAGCCGACGTTCCAGATCGCCTCGTAGGACGCGGGCTCGATACGCGACCAGGGCAGGGCGTTGGGCAGCTTGTCCTCGCCCACGTCGCTACGCTCGTCGAAGGCGGAAGGAAGCACGATGTCGCTCGCCACGCCCTTGACCTGGGTTGACGAACCGTTGATGCGGTAGAAGCGGGCGGTGGTCACCTTCATCGAGCCGAACTTCTCGCCGCCCATCGGCAGAACCGACTGCACCGTGCCCTTGCCGTGGGTCTGGGTGTCGCCCACCACCAGTGCGCGCCCGGTGTCCTGCAGGGCCCCGGCAACGATCTCCGAAGCCGAGGCGGAATGGCGGTCAACCAGCACCAGAAGCGGCTTGCGGTAGGCGAAGTTCGGCTGGTCGGGGAACGTGGGCAGCACGTAGAGCTGGCGCTTTTCGCGAATCTGCACCACGGGGCAGGGGCCGGGATTGTCGCGCACGAAAAGCGCGGTGAGGAGAACCGCCTCCTTGAGCGAACCGCCGCCGTTGCCGCGCAGGTCGAGCACCATGCCATCGGTGCCGTCGGAGTTGAACTGCGAGACGTACTTGGCCACGTCGTAGGAGCAGGAGCGGTATTCGGGATCGCCCGGCTTCTTGTCCATGGTGCCGTAGAAACCGGGCAGCTTCACATATCCGAAGCGGCGAGTGACGCCATCGGGGCAGACAACGGTCTCAACCCTGCCGGTGGCGGCCTGGTCTTCGAGCTTTATTTCGTCGCGCACCAGCCGGACGAGCCGGCGGGAGGCCCCGCTCTTGTCGGTGATCTCCAGCGTAACGCGCGTGTTCTTGGGCCCGCGGATCTTGCGGATCGTCTTGCGCATCGGCTTCCAGGTGATGTCCTCGACCGGCTCGTCCTCCTGGCCGACGCCGACAATCTTGTTGCCGGCCTTGATACTGCCCTCGCGCGCGATCGGGCCGCCCTTCATCACCTCCTTGATCTCGAGCGATCCATCGTCCATCGACTGCGAGAGCACCGCCCCCACGCCGCAGAGCGACAGATTCATCTCCATGTCGAAGTCCTCCTTGCTCATCGGCGCCATGTAGGCTGAATGAGGATCGTACGACATGCAGGTTGCGAGCAGATAGCGCTGGAGCACGCTCTCCTCGTCCTGCTCGGTGAGGATCATCTTGAGATAGTGGCTGTAGCGATCGGTCAGGTTCTGGATCGGCGACTTCTCCTTCTTCCTGTCGCCCTCCTCCGTCTTGTCCTTGTCGCCTTCTTCGGTCTTCGACTTCTTCGGCGTCTTTCCGGCCGCCTTGTCGCGCTCCTCCTCGGCGTCGAGCTGGCGGCCAAGGGTCTGGGCCAGCAGTTCGTTCTTGATGCGGAGGCGCCATATCTCCTCGCGCTCGGCGCGGTTGGCGGGCCAGGCGGCCTTGTCGCGCTTGAACATGTACTCCTCCTTCACCGAGAAGTCGAAATCGGCGCTGGCGAGCAGGTTGGTTGCATAGTCGACGCACTCGCCGAGACGTTCGACGAAGAGCCGATGGAGCTCGTAGCCGAACGAGACATCCCCCGCCTTGAGCGCCCGGTCGATGCGGGGCAGCATGTTGGTGAAGCGGTCGAGGTCCTCCTGGAGGAACACGCAGCGGTTGTAGTCGTAGGAGGATACGAGATTGGTCCACGCCTTGCGCGACATCGACTCGTCAAACGGAAGCGACAGCACGTGGTAGCCCGGCAACATCGCCGCCACTCGCTTCGCCGTCTTCCCATAATGCGGCTGCGGCGCAAGCACGCCGTTGACCGGCGCCTCCGCGGCAACCAGCGCGCCAAGGCAGCACAACGCCACGGCGGTAGTTAACAACGCTTTCTTCATCTTGCTGTCTCCATCAACTGTACCATGCGAACAAGTTCGTCATCGGCCACCACATGCTGGGCCGACGCAATCCAGCGCACCACTTCGGAACCATTGCACGCCGTCACCGGACCGATCTTGACAATGCCGTCGGCCAGCGTGTCGGACGCGAAGCACACGACCGGCACCACCTGGACCTCGAAGCCCAGGTGGGCGAGCTTCGCCTTGACCGCCTCGGCCTCCGCCTTCGCCTGGGCGGTGGGCGACCGGCTCGGCAGATGACCATCGACGACCAGCTCGTCGCCCCTGCCGCCGTTGGCCACCACGCTCCCACGCCAGTTCTTGGTCTCTACCGCGAACACCCCGCCCGGACCAGCCACCACGTGGTCGACGTGGTAGGGACCGGCGACGAAATCGTGGAAGACGTGCCATCCGTCGGGCAGCGACGCCAGCAGCGACGCCACCCTCTCCTCGCCGCGCGCCCCCTTGAAGAAGCTTTCCAGGCTCCTGACGCCATTGCGCCACATCAGCAGAGTGAGCACCAGCGAACCCAGGAACAGCGCCCCGAAGAGCATCGGGGCCCTGGCCCCGATGAGTACCGTGACCCTGCCCAGAACGAAGGCCATCGCAAAGGCGCCCAGCGCGGCAAAGCTCAGAAAGAGAGGCCATAGCGACAGCACCGTGCCGCGTACCTTCGCCCATTCGCCGGGCTGACCATGTTGTTTAGCGCTCATGAGGTTTGAAGTTTGAAGTTGAATGTATATTGCCACAACGGCATGCTGGTTGCCAGCCCCAGGCTTTCAATATTGCGGAGGCGATGGAGACCGCATCCAAACCGTGGAGACGTTCGAGCTCCGAAACCTCCCCGTGGCCGATGAACCGATCCGGCCAACCGAAGCGGATATCTGCGCCGATCGCCTCGCCGAATCCTCCCGCCATGCTTCCGTTCTCAAGCGAGACAATCCGAAAGCCGGCGGCTCGCTGTCTCGCCAGAAGCTCGGCGTCAAAGGGTTTCGCGAACCGCGCATCGACCACTCCAGCCGCCACGCCCTTCGCCTTCAGAATCTCGGCCACCGCACGCGCCTTCTCGACCCAATCCCCCAGCGCCCACAGCTGCACCTGCGCATCCGCCCCTGAAATCTGCCTCGCCCTGCCGCACGGGAGCGGCGGCGCACTCACCTCTCCGGCCGCCACCGCCCCGCGCGGGTAGCGAATCACCCATGGACCATCGGCCCTCAGAGCCATGTCCAGCATCACCTTCAGATCATCGCCGTCCGCCGGACTGCAGACCGTGAGATTCGGCAGACACCGCAGCATCGCCAGATCGAACATTCCATGGTGCGTGCGACCGTCACGTCCCACGCAGCCCGCCCGATCGACGGCGAACACGACCGGCAGACGCTGCAGGCAGACGTCATGCATCACCTGATCCACGGCCCGCTGCAGGAAGGTCGAGTAGACGGCGACGACCGGACGCATTCCGGACTTCGCAAGGCCGGCCGCGAACGTGACCAGCAGCTCCTCGCAGATGCCCACGTCGAAGAAACGCGGCGGGAACTCGCGAGCGAAGTTCACGAGTCCAGTACCGTCCCGCATCGCCGCCGTTAGTGCGCAGATGCGCTCGTCCCCGCGCGCCAGCTCCACCAGCGCCTCCCCAAACGCCGCGCTCCAGTCGGCCACCGCCTCGGGGAGGGACGGATGCGCCTGATCGAATGCGCCCACGCCGTGCCAGGCAGTGGGGTTCTGCTCGGCGGGCGGGAACCCCCGCCCTTTCTGCGTCACCACGTGAACCACCACGCTGCGCTTGTCATCGCGCGCCACGCGCAGGGCACGTTCGACCGCGGCCGCATCGTGTCCGTCAATCGGGCCGATATAGCGGATGCCGAATCCCTCGTACACGGCATTCCCCAGCCAAATGGACTTCACCGCCTGTTCAATGCGGTGGTAGATGCCCCGCAGAAACGTCAGACGCAGCCGATGGCCGGCGCACTCCGCCTTGGCCTTGACCCGGTTGTAGCCGGTGCCTGTGAGGACACGTCCAAACAGGCGGGCGAACGCGCCGACATTGCGGGAGATCGACATCGCATTGTCGTTGAGAACGAGAATGACCTTGCCCTTGACGGACGAAGCCATGTTCAGCGCCTCCAGCGACTCCCCGTTCGAGATGGACGCGTCCCCCACGACCGCGACCACATGCTCGTCGCCGCCCTTCAGCTCGCGCGCCGCCACCATGCCCTCGGCCGCCGCCAACGCATTGCCGGCGTGACCCGAGACGAAGGCGTCGCACGCCGTCTCTTCCGGACAGCAGAACCCGGCCACCCCATCGAGCGAGCGCAACGTACCCATGCGGCCCCGCCGCCCGGTGAGTATCTTCCAGGCGTATGTCTGATGCCCCACGTCCCAGAGCACGCGATCATGCGTGGGGTCAAACACGCGCAGCAGCGCAATCGACAGCTCAACAGCGCCGAGCGAACTCGCCAGATGGCCGCCAGTACGCGAGACGGAGGCCAGAATCTCGCCACGCAGCTCCTGCGCCAGCGCAGAGAGATCCCGCGGAGCCACGGCCTTGACATCCATCGGAACGTGGATACTATCCAGCAGTCCGCTCATGCATGTCCTCCCATGCGCCGGTCGCGCCGCGAATAGGACGCCAGCGCCCGGTCGAACTCCATGCGGTCAAAGTCCGGCCATGACACGGCGGTGATGAAAATCTCGCTGTAGGCGCACTGCCACAGCAGGAAATTGGAGAGCCTGAACTCGCCGGAGGTGCGCACAATCAAGTCGGGATCCGGCAGGTCGGGCGCATAGAGGCAGCGCGCGAACGTCGCCTCGTCCTTCACGCTCTCCTCCGCGAACCGCTTTGCGGCGTCCACGATCTCCGCACGGCCGCCATACGAAACCGCAACGACGAGCTGCCGCCGGAAGTGGGCGGTCTCCGCCTCGAGGGCGGCAATCCTCTGCTGCAACGCCGGAGAGAGGTCGGCCCGGCGGCCAATCACGCGGAAGCGCACCTGGTCCGCGATCAGCTTGTCGCGCCGGCTCCGCATGAACGTGGCGAAGAGGCGCATCAAGCCATTGACCTCTGCCTTCGGACGCTTCCAGTTCTCGGTGGAGAACGCATAGACGGTGAGTATCTCAACGCCCACCTCGCCGCACCAGTCCAGTACGCGTTCAAGCGTCTTCGCGCCTTCGCGATGCCCGGCAAGGCGGTTTCTGCCCCGGGCAATCGCCCAACGGCCGTTACCGTCCATGATGACGGCAAGATGACGCGGCACAGCGTTCATTTTGCCGTATTCCCTTCTCCTCTGCGCCTCATCACCATCAGCGTCGTCGCGTTCTGGCCAAAGTTCTCCTCGACCTTCGCGGTCTCGTAGTGCTTCTTCAGCAGCTCGATGAAACCACGCTGCTCGTCGCGGGGCACCTCCCTGCAGGAGGGAACCGCAATCGCAAAAGCGTAGCCACTGGCGGCGGCGGCGCTGGAAGGCGCACGCTCCAGCAGCTCGCACATCAGCTCGCGGTTCAGCACGTGGAGCTCGCGCGCCCGGGCGGTGGCCATGCCGGGGAAATAGCAGAACGGCCCCATCTCCATGCCACGCGGAACGGTACGCCCAGCCTCGACGGCCAGATACAGGTCCTGGGTGAGCAGTTCGGTGCCACCGGGATCGAGCGCCTCGAGCTCGCGTGCCGTCTGGCGGAGCTTCGCCATCGCGGTCATCTCCTTCTTGCGGCTCCAGAAGCGGTCCTGGCCGTACGTGGCCCACTCCTGAAGCATCGGCGAACAGAACGACGCCATTCCCGCAACCAGCACCGCGAACCAGGCAGCCGGGACCGGGCGCACCGTGGCGCGCGAGAAGACGAAGGCCGCAATCGCCACCGTGAGGATGCCCATGATCGGCACCTGGTAGTCGTCGTACGGAAACGGAGCGGAAAGCTGCAGCAGGAACACCGCCGCGAATCCCCAGCACAGCATCCGCATCACGGCGCGCCGCGCCTGGAATGCGGCATCGTCGACTGCTGCCGCCACCGATGCCGATCCGACCGGAAGCAGCAGACCGAAGAAGAGCGCCGCCCCCAGCGCCGCATACCCGCGCACCAGACGCGACACCGAGCCCACGGAGAAGAACAGATCGAACCCGCCGCGCGCGGCATGGTAGCCCTGCGCCGCCAGCAGTCCCCGCAGCGACGCCGGATCGAGCGCGAACAGCCCGTAAGTCAGGAACAGGCCCAGCATTCCGCCCAAGCCGAACCAGAGAAACGACAGTCCATACCGCCGCCAGCTGAAAAGCAGCGTGAAACCAACGGCAGGCAGCAGCAACAGCAGCGAAAT
>JAZRXT010000020.1:0-17602 GCA_045600365.1 Kiritimatiellia bacterium
CCCTCCAGCGAATCGATGAGATCCGCAATGTCCGCCTTCGCCCTTTCAAGCCGGTTGGGGCGCACGTCGGCGGCGAGCATCGAACGCGAGACGTCCAGCGCCACCACCACGTTGCGCGTCTTGGCGCGCGTCTTCTGGGCGGAGCGTCCCCACTGCGGACGGGCGGCGGCGAAGACGACTAGCAGCATGCCCACCAGCAGCAGCGTCGCCTGGAGATTGAAGAGCGCGGGATGGCGCGGAACCAGGCGATTGCGCAGCGGCGGCGCAACCAGCGAGTCCATCCGCTGCTCGGCGCGGGCGCGCAGAAAGACCCATATCGCCCACGCAACCGGCACGAGCGACAGGAGCAGAAGCATCCAGGGGTAGACGAATTTCATATTGGTGAAAGACGATAATCGGTGTTCACGCCTTGGGAGCGAGATTGAAAACGCAGGTGACGGTGGTACCCTTGCCCATCACGCTCTTGATGTCGAAGCGGTCCGACACCCGCTTGGAGTTCGCCAGTCCCATGCCGGCGCCGAAACCCAGCGAGCGGATCCAGTCGTTCGCGGTGGAGGTACCGTCCTTGCACGCCCACACCACATCGGGAATGCCGGGGCCAGTGTCCTTGGCCACCACGGTGGCGGTACCATCGGCGATCATGAAGGTGAGATTGCCGCCGTGCGAATGGATGCAGATGTTGATCTCGAGCTCGTATGCCGCCACCGCGATACGGCGGGTGATGCGGCGGTCCACATTGCGCTCGCGCAGAATCGCCTTGATGTCGTTGGCCGCCTTGCCGGCATTCTCGAGGTCGTTGTGCACCACGCTCCACTCGCGCAGCAGATAGTCGTGTTCGCCGGCGGAGCTGTCCTGCGACTCGCCCTTGCTCTTCTTCTCGAGCCGGTTGACCTCGACCGTCAGCTCGTAGAGGAGCGTGCGCGTGACGTCGCGTTCGCTGATGAGCCCCACGAGCCGATGCTCCTTGTCGAGCACCGGGAAGCGCCCATAGCGGTAGTTCTCGAAATACTTGAGCGCGAAGGCAAGCGGCATGTCGCCCTCGAGCACGACAAGATGTGTGCTCATGTGCTTGGCGATCACGTCGTCGATCCAGCCGCCGGTGAGCGCGCGGATGATGTCGTCGACGGAGACGATGCCGTAGAGGCGCCCCCCTTCGGCGATCGGAATGCCGCTGATGTGATTGCGCCGCATGAGGTCCTGGGCGCGGCGCATCGTATCGCGCCGCGAGAGGATCACGATCTCGGTGCGCATCACGTCGTGCACCTTCAGCCGCTGCAGCAGCTCCATGATCACCAGGGGCGAATCCTCGTCCGTCGCCACCCGCGGCAACGGGGGATGACGGGCGATTATCTCATCGTCCGAGGCGTGCGCCGGCGGCAGAATCACCGGCTTGTGTGCGGCATTGTCGCTCATGCACCCGGTCTCCATGCGCGTCAGAGCGCGTCTTCGGCGGCAAGCGCCGAGTGCAGACGTATACAGCTCTCGTACTTTGAAAGCGGCGAGGACACGAGCGGAATGTGCAGCTGCGCCGCCACCTGGGCCATCGTGGCCGGCAGCGGCTTCGCATCATGCACCACCACGCCCATCGCGCCGACAATGTGGGCGGTGCGAATGGACTGGTCGGAGGCAAGGGAGGTTAGCAGAAGGATATCGTCGGCATCGACCAGGAGCACGTCGCTCATCAGGTCGCTCGCGACCGGCAGACCCACCGGGCGGGAGGCGTCGCCGCCATCCGCCACGAGGGTTCCTTCCAGAATCTTGGCCACATCGGATATAGTCATGGTCATACCGTCTTGAAACGAAACTCCATCGTGGAATAGACCGGCACGCCGGGCCGCGCGATGGTGGTGGGGAACTGCGGCTTGTTCGGAGAATCAGGAAAATGCTGGGGCTCCATTGCGATTCCAGCATACTGGTAGGCACGCCGATCGCCCTTGCCATGGCCGAGGTCGGTGAGGAAGTTGCCCATGTAGAGCTGGATGCCGGGTTCGGTGGTCCAGATCTCGAGCTGGCGGCCCGACCTGCCCGCGGTGAGCACCGTGGCCAGCGTGAGCTCGTCGCCGGCCGCGTCCTTGCGCAGCACCCAGTTCATGTCGTAGCCGTTGCCGTACTTCATGTCGGGATAGTCCAGCCAGCCAGCCATGTCGCCGATCGGGTGCGCGGTGCGGAAATCGTACGGCGTGCCGCCTACATCCCTGATCTCGCCCGTGGGAATCAGTCCCGCATCGTAGGGGGTGAAGGCGTCCGCATTAACGAACAGGGAATGATCCATGATGGTGGAACCGTTGAATGCGCCGTCGAGATTCCAGTAGGCGTGTTCGGTGAGCGCGATCGGCGTTGCCTGGTCGGACACCGCCTTGAAGCGCACGGTGAGCGCGTTCGCGTCGGAAAGCGTTAGCTCGGCGCGAACCGTCACGTTGCCAGGATAGCCACCTTCGCCATCAGGCGAGAAGATCTCGAACACAAGTCCAACGCGGTCATCAAGCTTGATCTCTTTGACGAACTTCCACATCCGCTGCGAGATGCCGCACAGGCCGCCATGTAGCGCGCAGGGACGTCCATTGGGCTCGTTGTTCAGCTCCAGCTGATACTTCTTGCCCTCGAGCGTGAAGGTGCCGCCAGAACCAATGCGGTTGCCATAGCGCCCAACCAACGCGCCGAAATAGGTGCCGGTATCGGCAAGATAGCCATCAAGGGAATCGTAGCCAAGCGTGACATCTTCAAAATTGCCAGCGCGGTCTGGCACCACGCAACGCACCAGCCGGCCTCCATAGTTCGAAAAATCCACCTCCATTCCGCTGGCGTTGGCAAGCGTCCATAGACGCACCTCCTCGCCATCGAAACTCCCCCATGCGCGGGAAGTAATCGATCTATTCATCGCCTCTCTCCTTTGTTTAAAAAAAGTTACAGATTATTATAGCACAAACAAGGCGATTTGTGGTAAAATATATGCATATTTTTTCTTGCCCCTGTAGCTCATCTGGACAGAGCAGCTGCCTTCTAAGCAGCGGGTAGGAGGTTCGAGTCCTCTCAGGGGCGCCATATAACGCCCAATGTCAATCGGAATACCGCATGAAGAAGTTCTTCAGCAAGGTCGCAGAACGCATCGAGAAGCTTGACCCAGATGGTCTCAAGAGCCAGTTCAGGCGCCTGGGCGACGAACTCAGATTCTTCGAGTCGATTTTTGCGGCACTGCGCGAGGGCGTGATGGTGGTGGACGTACACGGTTTGCTTTCATACGCAAATCCCGCCGCGGAGGCGATGCTGTCGTTCTCCTTCGAGCGTCATGGCGCCCAGAACATCTCGCATGTGCTGCCGGACCTCGACTGGGACCGCATCCTGGCCCCCGAGGATGGCTGGAGCCGCCGGGCGGTGCGCGAATACGAACTACTCTATCCGGAGCGCCGGATTCTGGAAATAGACTCCACCCCATCCGAATTCGGCACTGTCATCCTGGTGCGCGACGTCACGCTGCGCCGCGCCCGCGAGGAAAGCGCAGTTGAGGACGGACGCACCGATGCAGTCCGCGAACTCGCCGCCGGCGTTGCCCACGAGATCGGCAATCCCCTCAACGCGCTCTCGATCAACCTCCAGCTGCTGGAACGGGAGTTCCGCCACGAGGCGGATCCCGTGCGCCGCGAGCGCCTGCTGGCGGACATCGCCACCGCGCGCCGCGAGATCAAGCGCATCATCGACATCAACCGCAGCTTCCTCGACGCGCTTCGCCCCGTCAAGCCCAACCTCGTGCCCGGTTCCCCGGCAGACTCGCTATCCGACACCCTTTCGGCGCTCAAGGCGCAGATCGAAGACCGCCGCATCAGCGTGGCGCTCGACCTCCCACCTGCCCTGCCGCCGGTGATGATCGACCGCGCCCAGATGGAACAGGTGTTCTTCAATCTGGTCAAGAACGCGCTCGAGGCAATGGCGGATGGCTCTTCGCTCGAGATCGAGGTATCGGCCGATGACCGCGATGTTTCGATTTCCTTCCGCGATCATGGCGGTGGCATGGACGAAGCGGCCCTCGCCCGGCTGTTTCAGTCGTTCGAATCCTCCAAGGGCACCCGCGGCACCGGGCTGGGACTAATGCTCTCGCGCCGCATCGTGCGCGCCCACGGCGGCGACATCGACGTCGAATCGAAACCCGGTGAGGGCACCCGCTTCACCGTGCGCCTTCCCCGCCTCGAAAAGCGCGTGCGCCGTCTCACCTAACTCCACACCCAGCGCCAAACACTCTGCACTCAACACTACTCCCCCAGCATTTTCCACACCGCGGAGCGCGGCTCGTGGAACAGGAAGTCCAGGAAGCAAATTCCGGGTTCGAATTCAACGGGGTCGTCGCTCACCACCAGATCCTCCATTGCCCCGTCGTCACCCTTGAAATCGACGCCGCTGAGCGTAACCTCCGCCCCGGGCTTGCCCATCGGCTCAAGACTCGGGAAGATCTGCCCGTCCTCCACCAGCGTCTTCAGACCAGGCAACCCGAAATGACGCAGCATCACCCGCATCGGCTGGGTGAACGGGTTATCGGCGGTCGCGACCTTCATCGGCGCGCCATCGATGAATATCCGGAAGCAGGGTATTACACCATGGTGGTCATTGGCGAACACGTTGCGCCACGCCCGCACGGTGAGGCGGCACTTCGAACCGTCCGTTGGCACAACGCCAACGCCGGCCGGACGCAGGATGAATCGCGCCGGTTCACCACTTGCGCGCCCGGTCACAATCCCGGTCCCGCCACTCGACGCACCCGAGGCGACCCAGTCATAACGCCGTGCGGCAACAACCAGATTGGTGCCGCCCCGGTCATCCACGCCCAGCCACACCGCCAGTTTCCCGCCCTCCGAGAGATCCGGCTCGGACCCGCTCTCGGTAACGGTGAACTGCACTGTGGTGTCGATGTAGATCGAATCGTCTATGCGCGTCGGCGCCCTCCCTTTCGGGGGGGCAGCCACCAGCGCAGCGGCAAAGACGACGAAGAATATGGCCAGCGCCGACTTCATCTTCCTCCAAACCTGAGGGCGAAGACCATCCGCAGCGTCTCGACGGCAATCGACCCTGTGATCTTGGAGACGCCGGCACGGCGCTCGGTGAAGGTGATCGGGATCTCCGCCAGGCGCATTCCCGCCTTCCACATCCTGTAGTTCATCTCCATCTGGAACGAATAGCCGAACGAACGGATGGAGGAGAAATCACCCATCCGCGCCAACGCATCACGGGTAAAGCACTTGAATCCGCCAGTGGGATCGGCAACCGGCGTGCCCAGCACCAGCTTGATGAAGCGACCGCCGAAATAGGAGATGAACCAGCGTTTGAACGGCCAGCCCACGCACTTGCCGCCCTTGACGTAGCGGCTACCAATAACCACGTCTGGCGGCGGCTGCAACTGCGCATTGTCCGCGGCACGCACGCAACCTATCGCCTGCAGCATGCGCCCGATGTCGGCGGGAGCGTGCGAGAAATCGCAGTCCATCTCCACCACATGGGTGGCACCCATCTCTAGCGCCTTCGCGAACCCAGCCACGTAGGCGCGGCCAAGCCCCTCCTTCTTCTCGCGGTGCATCACCGCCACGCGCGCGTCTGCAGCACATAGCTCGTCGATGATCGCCCCGGTGCCGTCGGGCGAATTGTCGTCCAGGAAGAGCACCATCCCCTCTGGCGGCAGATTCGCCAGCACGGCGGCGCACATCTCCCGCACGTTCTCGCGCTCGTTGTAGGTGGGTATGACGACGATCGGCTTCACGGCGCCCCCTACTTGACCTCGGTTTCGCCGCCGCGCAGTCCATCGACCTCGGCGCGCAGGACAATCCGCCCCGGGCCGTCGCGACGAACCACCGCCACGCACTTGCCGTAGTGAAGCGGATGGTGAGCAACATCGGTGAACACCTTGTGGTCCTTAGGATTGCCATTGCCAACCGCCACGATCCTACCCGGACCCTCGAGCGAGAAACGCACGTCGTTCGCCGCCAGCGGATCCCGAGTGCCCGCCGCGTCCACAACGTCCACCTGCACGAAACGCGTCCGCGCCCCATTGGGATTGTAGGGATCGTCGGTAAGCTTCACCGCGACCGGACGGCCCGCCGTGCGCATCGTCTGCTCGCCGATGACGCGTCCGCCCCGGTAGGCAACCACCTTCAGCTCGCCGGGCTCGTAGCCCACGTCCATCCAGCGCAGACGGTATTTGGAGCAAACATCGTAATACGGGTTTTCGGGCATCGTCACGTCGCCTGCCGCGCGGTTGTTCACTATCACCTGGCGAACCGATGCATAGTGCCCCTTGCGCAGGGCGTTGAAGACGATGCGGATGAAGCGCGCTCGCTCCGGCTTCCTGACGACGCTCGCCTCTTCATTCAGCTGCTTCGAGAAGTAGCCGCGCCAGGTCGAACCGTCGTCCGAGACGAGCACGTCGTAGCCATACGCCCGTGGTTGCGATTCGAGCGAAAGCGTCACGACGTCAAACGCGATCTGCCGGCCGAAGTCAAGCTGCCACCATTCGCCCGTGGCGCCACCCTGCGCACACCAGCGCGTTTCATTGGAACCATCAAGCGCATCACACGCGGGATGGACGATCTTGCCCACCTTCACCTCCTCTGAGCTGGCCGTGGCCTTCGCCCCATAGGCCAGATTCGGGCGCTTGGACAACGCCTCCTTGCGCCGCCGCCCCAGCGACTTCCCATTCAGGAAGAGCTCCGCCTCGTCGCCACTCGTGTACACGTAGACGGGGATGCCGGTCGAATGCGACGCCACGGACCAGTTCCAGTGGGGTAGGATGTGGACGGTCTCGGCGGACTTGTTCCAGTGCGAACGGTAGATGTAGAAGCGATCCTTGGGGATACCGCAGAGGTCCACCGCACCGAAATACGAGCTGCGCGCGCACTGTGCGTTCGCATTGGTGATACCGAACGTGTCGCCAGGCGCAATGGGTGTGGGCTCGCCGAGATAGTCGATGCCCGTCCACACGAACTCGCCGCCGCAGTAGGGATCGGATAGCATGCGATCGAACTCCACGTCGGGGATGTCGCTCCAGGGCGCGGCGTTGTGATCGTAGCTGCCCACCTGCAGCGTGTCGCGCGCGTACGCGGTCTTGCCCGACGCCGGCGGCTGCTCGTAGAAGCCATACTCGCTCACCGCGCTCGCCGACTCGGAATAGAGCACCGGCATCTTCGGATAGCGGCGGTGGAAGTTGCGGTAGTTGGCCCCGTAGTTCCAGCCCGTCATGTCCAGAACCGAGAAGTCTACCTCGGGATGGCCAAGTCCGCTACAGCATCCGATCGTGACCGGACGCGTCGTGTCGAGCTCGTTGATCGCCGCCTTGAAGATGCGGAAGCGCTCCGTGGTCATGCCCGTCGGTGCCTTGTCCTGCAGCACGGGGCCGATCTCGTTGCCGATCGACCAGCAGAACACCGAGGGATGATTGCGGTCGCGGCGCACGAACTGGCGAAGATTGCGGGAGATGTACTCCTCGAGATTCTCGCTCTTCTTCCGTCCGGCGTAGCGATCCCATTTGTCGAAGCACTCGTTCCAGACGAAGACGCCCATCTCGTCGCACAGCTCGAGCACGTGGGGATCGACCGCATTGTGCGAAGTGCGCAGCGCGTTGAAGCCCATGTCCTTCATGATAAGCAACTGGCGCTTCATGACATCGCGGTCGAACGCCATGCCGAGCGGTCCCATGTCGGAATGCAGATCTACGCCATTGAGCTGCATCCGGCGACCATTGATGATGAAGCCGCGGTCGGGGTCGAAGTTGAAGTCGCGGATGCCGTATCTGAACTTCTCGCCCAGCAGCTCGAGCGTGTAGAGCTCGCCTTTGCCAAGATCCCATAGCCGGGGATTCTCGACCTTGAATTCGAACCGCTTCGCCCCCTCCACGCTGGAGTCGTACTTCACCACGACCTTCGCGGACTTCGCCTTCGGCGTTCCGTTCTCCACCTTCACGCCCTCCACCTCGGTGGTGATGGCGAGCGTGCCGGGCAGCACGTGATTGGCGTCGCGCCACACCAGGCGCACCGAGCGGTAGAGCCCCGCGCCCGGATACCAGCGCGACCCGTGGCTATGGGTGTTGCAGCGGACCGCCAGCGCGTTGGCGCCGGCCTTCAGGAATCTGGTCACGTCCAGCGTGAAGCTCATGTAGCCGTAGTCCCAGCCACCCGCCTTCGCCCCGTTCACGTACACCTCGGGGCGCGCCATCACGCCGTCGAACTCGAGATAGGCAACGCGCCTGTCACGCTTCGCCGCCGACCACTCGGACTCCGGAATAGTCACGATCCTGCGATACCAGGCCGAACCATGCCACGGAAGCTTTCCCTGCCAGCCACCGGTGTTCGGGTCGAAGGGGCCGGAGATCGCCCAGTCGTGAGGCACCTCGACCTTCTGCCACGAGGAATCGTCGAACGACGCGTCGGCGACTCCCTGAAGTTCCGAGCCGTCACGCAGAAACTTCCACGCCCCGTCCAGCGAAACGGTCTCGACGGCTCCCGGCGCGGCGGCGGACAGCAGCAGTGCGGACAGCAGCGCGCGCCGCGCCATGGCCCCTCCTGCGGATGCGAATCTCGTCATGACTTCCTCTAGAGCATCAGACTTCTGACAATGCCGCAGTTCGCAATGGCGGGGGAGAGCGAGTCGGGATTGTGCTCGGTCTCGATGATGAACCACTTGTTGCCAAACTCGGTCTTCATGTAGCCAACGACGTCCTTCCACGGCACACGCTTGCCGCCGTCCGTCGGCGCCTCGCCGATGATGCCGTTGGCCGAGGGCTCGTTCTCCTTGAGGTGGATGGAGTGGTGGCGGCCAGGGTACTTCTTCAGCAGGATAACGACGTCCTGCCCTACGTGGAAGGTGTTGGAGGTGTCGACCTGTTGCTGGAGCAGCGGGGACGCATCCTTGAAGATCATGTCCCACGCCGTCTCGTCGCCATACTTGGTGGTGAAGTGGTGATAGGCGGTATGGACGCCAACCTTGATGCCATACGACGATGCCGCCTCGGCGGCGGCGCTCATGGCGCGCCCGAACGCACGATACTCCTCGGCGGAATTGCGCTTGGCGTGTGGCGTGGTGACACTGGCGATCCCCGCCTCGGCGCAGAAATCGAGCGTGCGCTTCAGCGCGTCGCCGACGAGCTCGACGTCGCCGTTGACATGCGTGCCGGCCGCCTCGAGCTCGGCATCGGCGAGCAGCTTGCGCAGCTGGGCGGCGGAGCGTCCGCCATACCCGGCAAACTCAACCCCGTCATAGCCCGCCTTCTTGAGCTCCATCAGAATGCGCTCAGGCTCGGTCCAGATGATCTTGTTGATGGAGAATAGCTGCAGGGCGAGCCCGGGGCGACGCCAGGAACAGAGACTCTGGCAGCCGCCGAGAGCAGTGGCACTAAGAAGCTTGAGGAATGTTGAACGTTTCATTTTTTTTAATCCAGTCCTTTTTCTATTCTTGTGAAAATCGAAATCAGCGAAGGAACAATGCCGTACCCACCGCCGCCGTGTTAAAGGTGAGACGATAGTTGGAGATGCCGGTGCCGGGGCAAGTGGACATCTTAGGTGCAACGAATCGAATCAGCAGATACTTCCCAGGGAAGAGCTTCAGGGAATCACCCAGCCCGCCCTCCTTTGACTCAACCAGGCAATCACTCCCACTGGGCTTGCTATCCACAGTACCAGTAGTCGTGAACGCCAAACCGTCAACGGAAGTCCAGTCGCCGGGCGCGGAAATATCCACAAGTTCGTCCGCCACCCTCCACTCGCAACTGATCGTCTGCGCCGCCGAATTCTTGAACCCCCACTGAACCGCGTCAAACCTGTTGGTGAACGCGATCATGGGGTGCTCGGTGTCGTTGTAGAGCGCAAATCCATAGTAGAAACTATCGTCAGAGGTGCAACGCACCCCAAGCGTGCAGCCGAGAGCCGAGTCTGCGCTGGTGAAATGAAACATTCCGCTTGTCGCAGTATTGGCGCCGCCCTTGCCGTAGGCGGTTACAGCCGCGCCCCTGGAAGTTTCTGCCACCCAGTAGCGCAGCGGGTACGATCCACTGTACCACGATTCCGTCCAGTCGGGAAGAACCGAGAAGTCAGGCGCGTAGGAATACCCTGCCGCCGCACATTCCGAGACCTTGAGCGCCAGCGACATCGGCATCGGGAGCGGATTGAAAAGATCAACGTCGATGCAGTCGGAACTGGGCGAATCGAGGTCGGGCCCGCCCGATGTGGCAACCGCCCGAACCGCAAGCGACGCCTCGACCTGAAACGCACCCTCTATCCCGAAGCGCGGAACTTCCGAAAACCAACTGCACGCCTCGACCCGCTCGGTGACACCCGGCTCGTAGCCGGTCACCAACGCAACGCAGTCAACCAGCGTACGCGCATCCTTCGACGATGACGCGGGCACAGACTTCAGTACGACGGCGTCGAACGCCCCCACTCCAGAAAGCGGCAGATAGTAATCAGCCATTGCGGACTTCAACTCCACCATCTCGACCGCGCCGGTGACACCGGAACATACAAACGAAACCCGCAGATTCTGCCCTTCGTCCTTCCCATAGCGGCTAGCGCGCAGACGCAAGTGCGTTCCACCGGCGGTGGCCAATCCCGAGGCGATGAGCTCGCCAGAACCGCCCTCGGACTTGCCAACCCTCACCGTACCCGCGACGGAGGAAAGGTAAACGCTGTCGTTCCATGACCAGGACGTCGGATTGTCCGCATTCTTTATGTGGGAATCCGTCAACTTGGTGGACGTCGACGTCGTGGTGGCGATGGCGTCGAAGGTCTCTATCCAGTTGTTCTGTCCTGCGGAGGCGCCAACCGTGACGTTGGTGTACATCGTGAGCCGATATCCCGCCGCGCCATCGACGGGATCGGCCCAGGCCGTGAAGGCGCCGGGGAAGACGTTCGTCACCCACAGGCCGGTCGGCACTGGCAGATGAGGATCCATCCACACGGTGGACACAGAAGCAACCGAAGCTCCACCGGAACATTCGAGCGTGTAGGAGTCGGCGCCGCGGCCAATGACCCGCACCTCGCCGCCGCCGCCGAGACCGGTGCAGGAAGGCGACACGGAGACGATCTCGCCTTCGAACCTCGGCGAAACGAAAGAGGAACCATCGCACGTCCAGCCATCAACGCCAACACCATGCGCAAAATCCGCAACCGTTGTGGTCGGGTGGGATCCGAGGCAGAAGACGGAAGACGAGAGCACCAGGAAGAGTGCTGGGAAACGGCAGTTCATTATCCTCTCCTCATTGTTTCAGCGACATCCACGAGGCGAGCTTGACGCTACGCGCCTCACGGCTCTGGCGGGTGGCGCCAGGCGCGCCAATTTCAAGCGCGGAAAGCCGAGCCATAAGCGCCTGCTGCGAAGCCTCGGCCTGCTGGCGCGCGCGTTCAGATGCCTGACGTTCGTCGAGTAGCTCCTTTTCACGAACCTTCAGCAACTCGCGCGTCTCCTGGAGCTGGCGATAGAGAACCGTGGTGTCGGCCGCCTGCTGCCGCAGGCGCACCGCCTCGGCATCCTTCTCGCGAAGGCGCGAGGCAAGATCGCGAACCTTGCGCTCCGATTCGATTGCCGAACGTTCCTGTAGCAGACGAAGCGCATCCAGCTCCTGACGCAAATGCGCAGTTCGCGGATCATCGGGATTCGACTTGAGCGCCCGCGCAGTCATATCCTCGGCACTCGTGCCGATACGGCGAAGTATCTCGTGGCGACGGGTAAGCAGGCGTTCGCTGCGCTTGCGCCTCCAGGCGGTAATGGCCTCGATCTCCTTCATCTCCGCCTCGAGCTCGGCATTGAGTTCCTCCGCCTCCTCGGTCATCACCGCGTATAGCGCGGTCTGAACATCCGCGGCCAAACGCGCGGAGGGCGGAATGCGATCGATCTCCTCGGAGAGCGTCCGAATTCTATCCTCATACGCGCTCTCGCTCGCCTTCGCGGCATGCTCCAGTTCGGCAAGGCGAGTGTCCCGCTGCGAAATCTCATTGTCCTTGCGCTCGGCCAGATCGGCGAGTTCTGACAATGCCTTGTCCTTCGCGCCCTTCGCATCGGCGAGTTCCGACAATGCCTTGTCCTTCGCGCCTTTCACATCGGCGAGTTCCGACAATGCCCTGTCCGTCGCGCCCTTCGCGTCGGCCTCCGCCTTGCGTGCCGCGTCCACCTCAGTTTTGAACGCCGTGGCGCGGGCCTCGGCGGCAGCGGCCGTCTTGCGCAGTTCCCGCGCCTCCTCCTGGGACTGCGCTACCTTGCGCTCCGCTTCGTTGGCCCGCGCTTCAGCCGCCTTGAGTCCGGCACGGAGCGTCTCGAGTTCCTTCTGCAATTGCTGTAGCTGGTGAAGTTGCTGCGGCGAAGGTACGGGAGCAGATGGCACAGGAGCGGCGGGAGATGCTGGAGCGGAGGACGCTACCTTCTCCTCCTCGGCCTTCTTGCCGACGAACACCAGCTTGGAACCCTTGGGGAGGCGTCCGCTGTTGAGCAGGGCCTGGGCGGCCTGGCGGTTGAATGGTCCACGTGGCGTGCCATCGCCGATGTCGATGCTCCAATTCATATCGAGGAATTCCACCTCGACCGCGGGGCACCAGGTCTCGCCATCTTCCGAGACATCCTGCCCGGGCTGAATTCGCCCCATCCGAGCCCACTCGATCAGCTGATCGCGGGTCGCGGGGCCGAAAGTCTCATCGGCGGTTCTAAGGTACCATTCATTACCCATGCTTCCTCCCGACGTCTGATTCATTTCCGGCGAAAGAAGTCCCTGGCGCTGGCGCCTCCTATACGAGAAAGCTCCTCTCGCGCGCGGCGTTCGAGTTCAGCCAGAGCAGACGGAGGAGTCGAGTTGCCGCTGAAGCGCTGACGGGCAACTGGCGGGGGCACTTCGTCAACCACCTCCGGCTCCAGCACCTCGCTCTTCCATTCGCGCTTGGGGGCGGCGGCATTGCGCGCGATCTGCGCCTGCAGTTCCTTCTTCTCGGCATCGAGCCGTTCCAGTGCCGCCAGGTTCTCGTTGCGTTCCGCATCCCGTTGCGCGAGTTCGGCCTTGAGGCGGGCGATCTCGCCATCCTTGAGCTGCACCGCACGGTTGAGTTCCGCCAGCTGCGACTCCTTGCGCTCAAGGGACGCAACCGCCTCCGAGATCCGCTCGTCGCGCTTGGCCACGGCCTTCTGCGCAGCGGCAAGCTGGAGATCCTTCTTCGAGATGAGCTGCTGGGCGGCAGCAAGACGCGAATCCCTCTGGACGACTTCGGCGGCCGATGCGGCGACTGCGGCCTCGGCCGAACGAAGACGCTCAATGGCGGCACCGCGATCGTCGCAGTAGAAGCGCGCGTCCTTCGACAGCGAACCCGCCTTGACAAGGTCGTCGATCACATTCCGGTGGGTGGGCCCGTAGAACTGCCCGGGCTCGTTTTCCACCACCCAGTTCATCTCCAGCTCTGGTCTGAGCGGTGCCAGCGTCCAGTTCACCAGGTCGGTCGAAATGCCAGCCAATGGCTCGACACGCCCATCCTTGACCCAGGTCTTGAGCATATCGAGCCCGATGGGGCCGAACACTTTGCCCGTAGTGCTCCTGACGTACCATTTATCCATGATGGTTGACTCGCTACAGGGTATCAATGACAACATCCGCCGTGGCCGCAGTGGCCGCCACAATGTCCGCCACAGCCGCCGCCATGGCCACCGCAAGTTGCGGTCGAGACGGCCTCGAGCGTTCCCGCAAGCAGCTGTTCGATCGCCGCGTCGGCATCGCCCTCGACGCCGGCCAGTGCCTCCACTCCGGCCGCCGCCAGCGCCCCCAGCGCACCAGGGCCGATATTGGCGCAGATCACCGCATTGACGCCGCGCACGACCAGCCAGAGCGCCACGTCCTCATGACCGACGCCCTCGGTGTCGCATACCTCGGAGGAGGTGACGACATCATTCTCCACCGTGTAGAGCTTGAATTTCGTCGCCTTTCCGAAATGGGCAAGGATCGCACCATCTTCGAAGGGTATCGCTATCTTGACGTTCATCCGTTTTCGACCTTCTTCCATTACATTGCGGTCCAATTGCGCAGCGCCTCAATTCTATCTTCAAGCGCTGGATGCGTGGACCAAATCGACGTCTTTCTGCCACTGGCGATTCCCATTGCCTTCAAGGAGTCGGGCAATATGCCCGGCTGGAGATTGCCCAGTCGCTGCAGGGCGGCGATCATCGACATCGGCGTTCCGAGCAGCTTGGCGGAACCAGCGTCGGCGGCATATTCGCGCTTGCGGGAATAGGCATACACAACCAGCGAGGCAAGAATGCCCAGCCCGATCTGCAGGCCCATGGTGACCAGATGGTACATTGCACCGCCGCCGCGGCGATTGCCGCGCTCCGAACCGGTGACGATGGAGGCGAGCACGCGCGAGAAGAAGATCACGAACGCGTTGAGTACGCCCTGGACAAGCGTCAGGGTAACCATGTCGCCATTGGCCACATGGCTCATCTCGTGCCCCAGCACGGCGCGGAGTTCCTCCTTCGTCATCTGACCCATGATGTCAGTGGAAACTGCCACTAGTGCATGGTTCTTGAACGCGCCGGTGGCGAAGGCATTGGCCGCGCCCGGATAGATCGCCACCTCGGGCATCTTCACGTTTGCCCGATCGGCGAGGTCACGCACCGTCTCGACCAGCCAGTGCTCCCGCTCACCCTCCGTACCGTCGATCACCTTCGCCCCACAGGAGAACTTCGCCATCGGCTTGGAAAGCAGTAGCGAGATGAATGCGCCCAGAAAACCATAGACAACGGCGTAAATGGCGAGATTCGCGTAGTTCGGCCCAATCAGCTCAGCGACACTTGTACCGAGAAAAGCACACAGAACGTTGGCAACGATACCCAACGTGATCATCACCGCTATATTGGTGACAATGAGCAATATCACTCTCTTCATAGTTTAACCTCCCTATCCTCAACGGACGTAATTATACCATTTTTCGCGCCAAAAAGTCAACCGTCTTTTGCGGAGATCAACAAACCACCTGGCGCGGCTTCAAAAAGTGATAAAACAGGTCAGACCTGTTTTATTTTTCGGCGGACGAGAAGCAACGACAGTGAACCAATGACAAACAACATACACGCTGATGGTTCTGGGATCGGCCCGATTCCCACGAGAACGCTTTCCCCATAAAGCCCCACTCCAGAATCGAGCAGACTGACTTTTAGAGCATCGTCTATCGACAAATGCATCCAGCCATATCGATGGATATTATCATACTCATATTCTTCGTTGGTCCGGAAACCAAGATAGAAATCCGATGAATCATCAAGTTCCAGACCATCAAGATGACGATCGTCGTACCAGTCACAGAGGGGAATCCTCATGAAATTTTCAACTGTTTCCCCCGAAATCAACTCGCCGAAATATGCTATAAACCAGGTTCCGTTGTGCCCTACCATCATATTCGTGTAATCATACTGCTTAAGGTAGACATCACCTGTTTCCAGATATGCAAAAATGGTGTCATACAATGAAGCTACGACGGCCGTATCTGATTCCATTACATACCCGCGAATATCCAACTGGAAATCTTCTCGTGCAGGGTCATCATATATTATTTCCACCTTGCGTACATTAGCCTCCCAAGAATATGACGCACAATATGCAACATTAACAAACGCAAAACATGCAAACACCAGCAGGATTCTCATAGTTCACCCCCTCTTGTTCTCAAATCTTCGTAGTCATTCCTATCCAAGACCTCTATCTGATAATTCCCCGCGCTGTCCCCCTCCCACTGATTGATCTTGTTCTGTATCGTATCCAACCAGTAGGAGACGACTGGCCCATAGAAATTGGCCCAGCGGCTGGCATTGGGATTCCCCATGTGCCATGTGCAAAGAAGAACTAGCTCATCGCCAGCGAGAAAGAACACTGGACATGACGAATTACCCGGCGGGGTAGATCCGCGAATCGCACATCTTTCCAACGACACATGGTTTGTTTCACTGCACTTTCCTAGATGATAGTACCTTCTACCGGTATTTGAGTTGACGATGCTAGTGTCGAACGACGCCATCTCCAATACGGTCGCTGCCTTGTCCTGGTTCAAACATACCGCCGGCAGATATTGAATGTTGGCGAGCAGCCGAACCGTATCGAAATCAAGGACTTTGGGAAGTTTTATGGAATCCGGCAGATCACCGTCCAACCTACCTAATTGGATGTCACTTCCTGAAATATTTACTTCTTCAATTACTCTTCTGGTCACCACGTTCCCATTGGTGTCGCAAAAGTCATATAGGTCATATTTCCAATGATTGGACATAATCACATGCCGCCGTGTTATGGCCGTTGCATTCTTCGAACCGATATCACCACTCGAATCATGTCTTACACTCACGCACCCAATATCGACGTTCGTCAGCCAGAAGTCTGGATTAAGGACAAAGCTCTGCTGCGGAGCATTTTCGAAGTAATTCAGAAAACGCGGCACGGCAGTGCTCGCCGTCACCCCCTGAATCCTATCGTCGATCGACCTCGCGCATACCGAAAGGAAGGTGTTGCTGCCGTCCGGCACCAGGGGGTTCGTCCCTGCCCAGTATTCATGCAGATTGATTAGGCCGTCGTGATCGTTGTCGTCCGTCTCGCCATGGCTCTCGTCCAGCTCCGTCAATCCATGCCGGATCTCCCACCAGTCGGGCAGACTGTTCCTGTCGAGATCGAAATTCGCATACGACATCCTGTTTGTCTGGACCATGTCATGGCCATTGGCATAGATCACATATCTGTTGCCGGTCTCGCCGGCGCCGTCCGCCATGGTTGTGGCGACGGTCTCGCGGACGCTCGTCTTGAATAGCAGCGGCGACTGGTCATCCGGTATCTCAACGCCATAGCTCAGGGAGAATTCGACGCGGCCGACGCCATCCATGCCGATGTCGTCGGCGCAGACGACGCGGTTGGTCGCCCATTCCCAGACAGCGGAACGCAGATCGAGGTTGAACAGGATATCGATGGTGCTGCCCTCGTAGACCAGGTTGGTTGGAAACAGGAGCGAAAGGCCGACCCGATTGGTGTCGACACTGATGGCCGAAAACCGCAGGGCGTCCACGGGGACGTGCTCGTCGTACACAATCTCCTGCGCCTCGTCTCTTGGCGCCGCCGGGGATCTACGGGGCGAGGATGCGCCATCCACGCCATTGGTCTTGCCGCCGCCCACGTAGATGGCAACGACACAGAGGGAGATCATCACCAATCGCGCAAGAGACAATCTGAAATGACGCAGACAGGAACTGGCGAAGCACCGCCAGCCAAGATACAGCAAGCTCCCGGCCGCAATCGCGGCAAGCATCCAGACGCAGGGCCACTCCGCAAAACAAAGCATCTCAATACAACATCTTGTAGCATAGCATCGAACATGACAAAAGTATAACAAACAAAACACTATAAAACACTACTATCCCATAGACATGATGAACCGTTGACCGTGTCGATGTCGCGTATTATACCAAACCCGACCGCCTTGCGTCAATACTAAAATTCGCGATAATTGCGCAGAACATCTACCCCCCCCCCACCCCGTTTTGCGTCGTTTTGCTGGCGTGCCGTTCAGAAAAGTGTCGCCCCTGACAGTCCTGCGGGCCTATGGGATGGCACCGGGCGAAAACCGGGGTGACA
>JAZRXT010000021.1:0-14496 GCA_045600365.1 Kiritimatiellia bacterium
AGGCTCGCGCCACCCACGACGAGGTAGACCATGACCATGTCGCCAGTCCGCGCGCCGGGATGTACCCCGCGTTCGCGCTGCCAACCGCTGAACGTGCGCGGAGCATGGCCGAGCGAATGGCCCGCACGGTGGGCTTCGCGCCAGAAGCCGCGGCGGTACTCCTCCGAGTCGAGGCCGAGCACGTCCTGCACGAACCACTCGAAGAATGGTTTCGCGTCTGCGGCGGTGTGTGCGTCCGCGGCCGCGCACGGCTCCTCCGCTGACGGGGCGAGCGCGTGGCCATGGGCGACGAGGCGGTTTCTGATCCTGTGGTTCATCTGGTAATCCTGCGGTTCATCTGGTAGTGCAATGGTTCATCTGGTAATCCTGTGGTTCGACGGATAACAGTATAGCAGGTTCGATTGGAAAGTTCAAGCAGAAAGTTGGATTTTGTTTCGGAGCAACTGAATCGCACACGGACGAAACAGGATGTTGACGCGGGTGTTGACGCGGATGTTTAATGTTCTTGACCACTTGACCACTACCATCCCATAGGTGAAATCCTCTGAACCGCAACGGACGATAATTCCGTTGCGGTTCTGATTTTTAGGCGATTATGGTTTCAGCCTCTTCGATGCGTGTGCCGATTCGCTTCGTTCCATGCCCTGTTTTGGCGCGTTGCTATCCCATGGCCGCCGCGAAGTATTTCTCAAACCCCAGTAAATACGGCATGTTCTCCAATGTGTCACTCCGATTTTCGCCCGGTGCTATCCCATAGGCCCGCAGGACGGACATGAGGTCCTTCTTGAGCCACACGACTGCGGGGACGATTCCACGGATACGCGAGAGCTCGGAGGCGTAGATCTGCGAGACGTCGACGAGCTCGTTCATACTGAACAGATGCAGCAGCTGCCCGAGCATCAGCAGGTGGCATATCGCAAAACGATGCAAAATGGGCGGCAGATGTTCTGTCTGTGCAATTATCGCGGATTTTAGTATTGACGCGAGGCGGTCGGGTTTGGTATAATACGCGACATCAATACGGTGAACGGTTCACCATGTCTATGGGATAGTAGTGACTCAAACCGAGAAGCTGCAAACACCCGTTTGATGCATGAAAAAAGAGCGCATCTCCACTTACATGCCGTTCTGTACTTTAAACTTGGTCGGTTTTGGTCGAACAGCGTGTAGCTTTGATGCTACATTGTTATGCGGTCGGGGGTGGGATTGAAACCAGTTCCCGATCTATGTCTTGTCCCGAAGGGTTCTTCAGACCTGATCGCATATGGCGGCATCGGTATGTCGAACTCGATTTTGAGATCGTGAGCAGGATGCTCGGCAGGCATCTCGCGCGCGGACGCTGAACAGAAGAACTTCACGCCGAAAATCTTGCCGACCTTTTGCGCGGCCGCGACATAGCGCGGTTCTCCCAAGCTCCAAGCTAAAAGCCAGAAGCTATATTCTCCGCCCGCAGAATGTACTCGTCCTGCTCGCTCTTCGGCATGTCGTTCCAACGAACGTTCCAGCCACAGACTCGCACCTGGAGATTCTCGTACTTCTCCGGGTGCTGCTGGGCATCGCGCAGCTCCTCCGGCGAAGTGACTACGAACTGCATCTGCAGCCCACCCTTCTCGAAGTAGACCGAAAGCAGCGAGCGCATCAGAGCAAGGCCGCTTTCGCCTTCCACCGCCGAAGAGTGGAGCATCACGTCGAGCGGGAAGTCCCCCGGCCATTTTCTCGAGTCAAGTGCACCCAGCGAGGCAACTAGCGCCGTCACGCCTTCCGTGTCGGCACCCATGGTGGCGGACATGTTTTTCGAGAACTGGTCACCCGCCTTGCGTCCGTCAGGCGTAGCCCCCGTCTGCTCCCCGGAGTAGATGAAGGCACGCGCCGAGTGTCCGCTGACCAGAAAGAATCCGCCACGCGAATTCGGACGATGGTTAATCTCCCCAGAGATTGCATCCTGGACCATCTTCGCGGTGGCATTCGCATCGGGATCGTTGTTGCCGTACTTGCGCTTCGAGCGTTTCATCCTGAGCCGCAGATCCTCGCGGCCCTCCCAGTTTCGCGTCATCAGCGAACCGAGTTCGGACAGCGTCATCGCCCGTTCCTCATAGACCAGTTGCTTCACCGCGACCATGGCATCAACCGTGGTTCCGAATGCGGAAACCAGAATGCTAGTGTTGTTGCCGCGCTCGGAACCATCGGCAAAGGCATCCTTCTTCACCTTGATCGCATGGCGCACGCCGAGGGTCGAGACGTTCGCCGGGTTGACGTCGTCGAGGTGGCGCTCGAACGCCAGCACGATGTCACGGCACTCGGCGCATGTCCTGGCCATGCGCCGGGTGCACTCGGACGCAAACTCCTCGTAGGTGCCTGCCGCGAACCTTCCCCCGGCGGCGTCCTTCAGAACCAGTTCGACCTGCTTGAGCAGGTTGATGTAACCCGTACCCGTGCCGTTGGCCCCATTGGGCACGCAGATCTCGTAGCAGCCCTTGGTGTAGAACCCGCGTGTCTCCTCCGGCGAATAGCCGTAGGCCCCCAGGATACTCCAGGCGGGTTCCTCGCCAATGAAGGTGAGCGAACGATGGCGGCGCGCCATGTCGAGCGCTCGGTCGAGAATCGCCTGCGGGGTGGATTTGCCGATCTTGAGATGGAACTTGGGAGTCGACAGATAGCACTCGTCCATCACCTCGAGGATTATCGACGAGAGCGGATTGAATTCGGTCGTGCCGTCCGCCTTCGTGCCGCCCATCGTGATCGGCTGCCCCCAGTAGTTGTCGACCGACCCCCACTGCCAGAGGAAATGGCGGAACTGTTCGCGGAACTCAGCCTCCGTGGTGCGACCCGCCGCCAGATCCGCAGCGTAGAACGGCCACAGCGTGCGGTCTATGATCGTCAGCGACCGGCACTGCATCACGTCGAGATGCTCACACATGAAGAAGTAGAGGTCGATGAACAGCATCGTCTCGTAGGCGGTCTTCGGCGCGCCCTTGACCAGGTTCTCCAGCGCGGCGACCTGCCTCGCGAGCCGCGCGCGGCGGCACTCCGGCTCGACCTTCTGGTTCAGCCGCCGACGCCCCTGGGCGGCCATGCGCCCTATCAGACGCAGCGACGCCTCCGCCGTGATCTTCAGCGACTCGTAGAAGTCGCTGCCATCATCGCTCGAGCGCACGTTTTCAAGCACCCCGGCGAAGCCATCGACTATCAGCTCCTCCCAGACGGGCACCGAATGGTCGAAGTCAACCCACATCTTCCACTTACCGGACTTGTTACCCTCGTCCATCCGGCGCCGCTCGTCGGGATAGTGCTTCGCGGCAATCGCGTACTGACGCCGATCCTTGAAGTAGTCAAGCGGGCGGTCATAGCGGTTCCACACCGCGATCGACGGGAACCAGTCGAGCGGCGAGACGTCGATTGCCATCTCGTCGCAGACCAGCGCATAGCACTTTGCCTTGACGACGCGCCAGCTCTCCTTCGGCTCAAGCGCCTTCCTCAGCGCATCGACCTTCTTCCTGAGGGCCGAAGTGGCCAGGCCCGTGGACGCGTCGGTGACGTCCTCGCGGAACTTCCACTCGACGTAGAGCGCCTCGTTGGTAAGCGCCGCCACGGGCGGCGGCAGCGGCGGCCTGGGCATCCAGTTCTCGCCACGGGCGAAGCTCGACGCGGCGATGAAGGCCGCCGCCAGACCGAACAGAATCCTCATGTCTCCCATACATTCCCCCTTTCAGCGTGAAATCGCATATCCAATCGACGTCGCCGCCAGACCGGCGGCGAGAGTTCCGAACACGTAGGCACACAACATGGTCCACTGTCCGTTCTCCAGCATCCTGAAAGTCTCATTCGAGAAGGTGGAGAAGGTGGTGAAGCCGCCGCAGAAACCGACGACGGCGAACGTGCGCACGGCGGCGGCGTTTCCAGAGGCGTGCGCGAGACATCCCGACAGCGTGCCGATCGCCAGCGAACCCACCACGTTCACCCCGAACGTCCCCCAGGGGAATCCTGACGAGGCGTTGAACGCGGACGAGACAAGATACCTCCCCACCCCGCCCAGCGCAGAACCTATGGCAACCAGCAACACCGTCATCTCGTACCCTCACTTTTCTTGCCTATGGCATCACACTCAACAGTCAAATCGTTAAATGGTTAGATAGTTAAATTGTTAAATTCACTCTGCACACTAAACCTTAAACTTGTCTGAGTTATATCCATGAACCTTCGCCGCCCCTAGCGCGACCAGCACAACCGCAAGCACCAGCAGGAATCCGGTGGCGATGATGCGCACCATGTCACCGGCGACCAGTGCCTGGTGAAAGATGAGCGCAAGCGCCCAGGACGACACCACCATCATGAACAGCGTCGGCAGGGCCGTAAGCCAGCACGGCCGGCGATTGCGGATGAACCACATGGTCGCGGTCAGGAAGGTAAGCGCCGCAATGAGCTGGTTCGCGCTCATCAGAATAGCCCATAGGCTCTCCCGAGCATGGGTATTGCCAAGGAGCAACTCTGCCGCAAGCGCACAGACCACCACCGTCGCCACGCATTTACCGCACAGAAAACCCTGCAACCGCCCGCATCGTCCGCCGCCATGACGCCCGGCTCCAGAATCCGCAACCGTGGCGAAAAGCTCCTGCCAGGAGAAACGCGCCAGGCGGGCGCAGGCATCGACGGTGGTCATCAGAAAGGCCGAGATCGAAAGGAGGATGAACCCCTCGGAAAAGCGGAGCGGGATTCCAACCTTCGCGCAGAACGCCGCAATCGAGGAGGCGAAGAGCTGGGCCGGTGCCCTGGTCGCCACCGCGGCGAGGTAGTCCTCCTGCCTCGCATACGCACCCGCCACCGCCACCACCGCCACGATTGCCAATACCCCCTCGAGCAGCATGCCGCCATAGGCGACCGGGCGCACGTGGCGCTCGTCCGCCAGCTGCTTGGACGTTGTGCCCGAGGCGATGATCGCATGTGTGCCCGAGCACGCTCCGCAGGAGACGAGCACGAAGAGCAGCGGGAACAGCCGGTCCACCACTCCGCCGCCCTTCACCACCGTGAAGCCGGAGAACGCAGGGAGCGTCAGGTCGGGATGCGCGACGAAGACACCGAACAGCCCCAGCGCCATCATCACGTAGAGCAGGTACGAGCTCAGGTATCCCCGTGGCTGCAGCAGCACCCACACCGGGCACACCGACGCCAGGAAGCAGTAGCCAAGCAGCACGACAATCCAGACCACGCGGGCGCCATCACACGACATTCCCCAACGAGTAAGATCCAGAGGACACATCTCGCCCACCCACACCGACGCGAACATCAGCGGCACGAACACCAGCGACGCCGCCAGCAGCGGCATCCTGAACCGGTAAACGCAAAGGCCGAACGCAACCGCCTCGAAAATGAACAGCATCGACGATGTGGCAATGGCGGGATCGGCGACAAAGGTGACCGCGATCTGGCGCGTGAACTCCGCGACGACCAGAATCAGCACCGACCAGGAGAAGACCAGGAACAGAATGCGCGCTGGCGCACCCAGCATCGTGCCGATCACGGTACCGATGGACTTGCCCTCGCTGCGTACAGAGAGGAAGAGCGCGATCATGTCGTGCGCGGCCCCCATGAACACGCAACCGAGAATCACCCACAGCGCAACGCTCGCCCAGCCGAACTCGGCCGCCAGCACCGGCCCCACCACAGGACCCGCCCCGGCAATCGCCGCGAAGTGGTGCCCAAACAGCACCGTCGGGTGCGCTGGCACGTAGTCCATGTTGTCCCGAAGCACATGGGCCGGCGTCTTCCTCGCGGGATCAACCCCCAGCAGCCGTTCCAGAAACTTCGCAAAACCCAGATAACCACCGGCGAACACCACCATGGCAATCACCAATAGCACCACACCATTCATTTCGTTCGTCCTCCCGTTTAGACAAGCCCGTAGCGCTCCAGCGCCACGGCCACACCGTCCTCGTCATTGGAGGCGGTCACATGGTCCGCCGCCGCCAGCACCTCATCGCAGGCGTTCGCCATCGCGACCCCAACCCCGGCCTCCTCGATCATCGATAGATCGTTGCCGCCATCGCCAAAGGCCATGCAGTTGGCAGAGGAGAGGCCCAATGACTCAGCAAAGCGCCGCAACGCCATCCCCTTGTGGGCGTTGCAGGAGTTGATCTCGATGTTGTTCCAGGTGGAAGACGCCGCCTTGAGCGACGGGAAACGCGCCGCCAGCTCGCACTCCACCGCGCGCAGCTCGGAGGCGGCTGGATCGTCAAGGCGGGAGAAGAGCATTATCTTCTGCACGTCGCCCTCGGAGCGCGTCGTCTCCAGATGCGCCTTCAGTTCGGGGACACTGCGGCGGAATTCGGCGATCATCCTGGCATAGTGCTCATTCGTCGCGTAGCCTGACGCCCTGTCCTTGAACGCCTGGGTCATCCAGCCCCAGTTGCCGCGATAGCAGTCATAGATGACGTCGTGTCCGTCCAGCATGCGCATCACCGCAAGCGCGACATCGACCGGGATCTCCTCCCGCACCGGCACTGCGCCCGTCTCGCGGTCGAACACCTGGGCGCCGTTGATGGTGATGGCATAGCGCACGAAAGGCAGCTCGCGCACGCACTCCGGCATCATGCCGAAGAACCTTCCCGTGGTCGGCACGATCAGCACGCCCTTCGCCGCCGCGCGCTCCAGAGCCGCACGATTGACCGAGCTCAGACGCTTCTGCGAATCGAGCAGCGTCCCGTCAAGATCAAGCGCAACTATCCTGATATCCGCCATGCCGTCACCTGGTCGCGCGAGTGGGCCCCTCGGCCAGCAGCGGCAGCGCACGCGCCGCCCGGCCATCGAGATTGAAGATCGTGTAGCCCTTCATTCCCATCGAGCGCAGCGCCTCGATCTGCATCACCGTCTGCAGCACGTCGAGGCCATCGTCGGGCAAGGTCGAAAGACCGATTCCGGAATAGATCGGCACCGAATCGCCAATCTCCTTCAGCTGCGTACGCACCGCGCTCTTGAGCAGCGAGGGGGACGCTACATAGTTCATGGGACATACGAAATCGAGCCAGCCATCGCGGCACCAGCGCCGCCAGTTCTGTCCGATGGAATCGGCGCAGCCCGCGGCATTGCCGAACACCGCCGCGCTGATCTTCACCCCCGGTGCCTCCCTACGCACCCGTGCCGCCACGTTGCTCACTACGAGGTCGATGCAGTCGATGCGGAAATCGGCCCAGGCGCGCTTCAGCGCGGCATCGGATCTCACGGCGGCGGGCCAGTCCCCAACCACGTGCCCGAGGTGCGCCTCGAACCGTTCACGGCAGCCGTCGCAGAAGCAGTACGCGAGGTCGGGATAGCGGATGTAGTCGAAGTGGATGCCGTCCGGATGCTTATTCGCAAGCTCCACCATCGCCTCCACCTCGAGGCGCTGGTTGTCGGGATGCGAGGGGCAGAGCCACCCCTTGCGCAGCACTCCCGCAAACGATTTCTGAACCCGGTTGGACACTACCATTCCGCGCAGGAACTCGTCCGACGCGCAATTGCCAGTGTTCCAGCACACCTTCCACACGTGGCACTCGACGCCATGCCGCCTGCACGCGCCAAGGCACTGCTCGAACGCGTCGCCGCCCCGGGCCACGGCCGGCGCCACCGGCAGCACGCTCGAATCATAGAAGGCGGTGCCGCCCCAGGCCAGATTGGGATGGAGGGCGTTGAAGCCGCTCTTCTTCAATAGCTCCACCGAACGATCCCAGCCCAGGTCGCCGAGTCCACGCGCGCTGTGGCACCAGAACGCGCGGCGCTCCCCCATCACCGGCTTACACCGCGAAATCCACGCCCGAATGCGCGAGGCCAGCACGCCCTGCGCCGACTGATGGTCGTCCATGGTCTTCTCCGCTCCCGGTGCCAGCTCGGTGAGCAGCGAACGCATCAGCGCGGCCGGCTCATCGCGCACGCCGCCCAACCACACGTGGGAGACGAAGATTCCGCGCGGAGTGCGCACAATGGCGGGAATGTTGCGCCCGTCGGGCTGTCCGGCCCCGTTTCCCCACACCGCCAGAAGCTCGGCGTCGGGCGGCAGCGCGGACGGGCAGTGTGCCACCCAGGAGGCCTGGGGCGAGAATGCCGGCTGCCCGGTCATGCCCTTTCCGACGCGAACGAAACCGCCATAGAAGCTTCGCCCGCCATCGGGCCGCAGGTAGCGGCCCTCGCCGATGCCAAGGATGCTCTGGGCCGCCTGCGGCAGCGAATAGAAGACCAGCAGCCTGCCGCCACGAGCGGAGAAGTCGGCCAGTGCCGCAGCGGCATTGGTGGAGAGCGAAGGATTGTAAGGCAACACCGCCAGGCGAATTCCCTCAAGCGAGGCGTCGTCCAGATCGACGTCGGCAAAATGGCGGGTGCGCACGCCCAATGCGGCACAGGTGGTGGAGAAGCGGTTCGCGAAATCCGAGAGACCCTTCGCGTCCTGAGGGCGCTTCTGCGCCGTCGATTCGGCGGTAATCACGCAGATGCCGGAGGTGGCACCACCGTCAAGTGGCGCAAGGTTCCGGATCATGCAGCGCGTCTTGCCGGTGCCGGCGCGCCAACCGGCAATCCTTATCGTGGATATGTCGCGCCAGCCGGCGCACACCCCCTCCCGCGAACAGCGTTCCTTGTATATCTCGGCACGGAACCAGCCGGCGTCGGAGAGCGGAGCGAAAGTCGAATGATACCAGCCGCCGCCACTGCGCAGATAGCAGCTGAAGCCGGTGAACTGCGAGAGATCATCGCAGCGGAAGTCGAACTGGATTCCCTCCTCGCCGGCGAGATGGAACGGCAGCACGATGTCCCAGGACGCCCTGCCGGGGGGGCTATCGAGGGAGAAGTCTACCAGTAGCTCCACTTCGCCGGGAGTCCGGAACTTTGCCGGCGGCATCCGATCGCCGGAACGGATGACGCGCTTCAGCGCGGCGGCGTTCGAAATCGCGCTCCAGTTCGCGAATGGAACGCACGGCGCCACCGAGGCGACCGTCGGCGGCGGATCGCGATCCACCGCCTCCGGCTTGCAGCCATCTCCGTCGCCGCAGCCAGCCGCAAGCAGCAGCGCCGCGGGAAGCAACCGCAGGCAGACGCGCGGGCTCACTTGTTCAGACCCTTGCGAGAGAGGAATTCCCAGACACGGTCGAGCCAGGTGTACGAGCCGGTACCAGGCGCGGCCGACATCTGGAAGCAGTGCCCGCGCTTCGCGAGCGTGTGCAGATCGCAGTGAATGTCCATGCGGCGCAGCTTCTCCCAGCACTTGACGGAGTTCATCGCCGCCCATCCATCGGCGTCGCCGTGAACGAAGCACATCGGCGGCGTGGCGTCGTCAAAGGAGAACTCGGGCACGGGAACCGCGGAATCGTCGTTGCCGCCAGTGGTGTTCGGGACGTCCGCGCCGTCGGTAAGCGCGTAGGCCGGATACACCGGCACCGCCCACTGCAGTGTGCAGGGCAGACGGTCGATCTCGTCAATGGGGGCGTAGGCAGCGGTCTTCGTGTTGACGGAGGTCATGAGCGTGAGGTGTCCGCCAGCCGAAAAGCCCATGAGACCGATACGGTTGGGATCGAGTCCACGCTTCGCGCAGCCGGCGCGCACCAGGCGGATTGCGCGCTGGGCATCCTGCCAGCCGCAGTGGTGCTTCGGCTTGCCGGGCGCGCGCGGGCAGCGGTACTGCACCACCACCGTCGCCATTCCCTTGCGGTTGAGGTAGTTGGCCACGGGCACGCCCTCGCCGATGAAGTTGCAGAACCCGTATCCGCCGCCAGGCACGATCACCTGCACGGCCTTCGTGGTAAGCTTCTCCGGCATGAACCACACGAGGTACGGACGGTAGCAGTGCACGGGCGAATGGTCGGGATCCTTGCCCACCGGCCAGAGGTATTCCTTCTCGGCGGTGCCAAGGGCGTCCGGCAGCCAGCGGTGATCTTCGCGCGCTTCGCGCTGGAGCTTGCCGAGGAAGCCCATCTGGCGCATGAACTCGAGAGCGCGCTCGAAGGAGGCGGGGCCAACCGGACCATGACCGCGGTCGGCGTCGAGATGCAGCTCGGCGGGGATCTTCATCGCGCGCAGGCGGCGGTAGATCATGGTCGAGCCGATGGGGGAATACGGGTCCTTGCTGCCGTGGAAGAGGCACATCGGGCAGGTCTTGGCGTCGAACTTGAAGATCGGATCAAGCTTGACCCCGGGGCCGTTGCCGCCGGTGGAGTTCTTGTCGGTGAGACCGTCGGTGAGCGCGTAGGCGGGGCAGTGGAGCGTTGCCCAGTTCACGTGGCAGGGCAGCTTGTCCAGATCGTCCACCGGCTCGTAGGCCGGGGTGAGCGCGCTCGTCGAGAGCAGCACCGAGAGATGCGAACCGGCCGAGCAGCCCATGACGCCGATCTTCTCGGGATCGAAGCCGCGCTCCTTTGCCATGCTGCGCACGAGGCGAACCGCGCGCTGGCCATCCTGCCACGCTGTCATGTAGATAGGAAGACCATGCGGACGGGGCGTGCGATAGGTGAGGTTTACGCACCTTACGCCGTTGTCGAGGAACTTCTTCACCAGCGGACGGAACGCAGGGCCGTCGCAGCAGCAGCCATAGCCGCCGCCGGAGATGATGATCATGCACACGTCGGTGAGGCGGGCGGGGTTCGGATCCTCGAACCACTCGAGATGCGGCATGCGGTGCTCAGCCGGCTTGAAGCCAGGCACCTTGGCCTCCTGCGTGGTGGCCGCGATCTGGAAAGGCTGGAAATTGGGGATTTTCCCCTCGGGCCAGAGCGGAATCTTCTCGCCCGCAACCGCGGCGACTGCGACAAGTGCCACCATGGCAATCACTGTATGTTTCATCATAATTCCTTTCTTGTTAAATTCTCGTCTCGCTCCACCCTGGCGGCTAGAGACGCCCACCGTTCTTCTGCGCCAGCTTCTGGACCTTCTTGGCCATGGCTATCTTGTCGACGGCGGAGAGGTGGTCGATGTAGAGCACGCCCTGCAGATGATCGGTCTCGTGCATCAGCGCACGGGCGAGGAATCCCTTCGCGGTGACCATGTGCGGGGCGCCGTCAACGCCGGTGAACTGGCAGGTCACCTGGGCGGGGCGCGTCACCGGTGCGCTCATGTTCGGGAAGCTGAGGCAGCCCTCCTTGCCGTCCTGCGAGCCCTCAGTGGCGACAATCACGGGATTGAACATCACGAGCGGCATCTCCACTGCGGCGTTGAAATCGCGGATTTCGTCGGTATCCTCGCAGCTGGGAGGCACGTCGATCACGCACAGCGACTCGAGGCGCCCCACCTGCTCGGCGGCGAGCCCTACGCCACGCGTCCTGTGCATGGTCTCAATCATGTCCTGCGCCAGCTTGACCAGCGCCGGCGTCACCGCAGCCACTGGCACCGCCCGTTCGCGCAGCACCTCGTTTCCGTATTTGACAACTTCAAGAACCATATAGTCTCCATTGGTGGTGGGTGGTGATACATCTACGCCATGCCGGTCGAACCGAACCCGCCGGTTCCGCGATCGGTGCCGGAAAGGCCGTCGTCGACCTCCACCACCTCGGCCCGCACCACGGGCGCGACCACGAGCTGCGCGATCTTCATTCCCTTCGTCACGGCGAACGGCTCGCTACCGGCATTGTGAAGTATCACGCCAACCTCGCCGCGATACCCGGCATCAATCGTGCCCGGCGAATTAAGCACTGTGATACCGTACTTCAGGGCCAGACCCGAGCGCGGGCGCACCTGCGCCTCGGCGTCTGGCGGCAGTTCCATCCTGAGGCCAGTATGCACAAGAGCCCGTTCGCCAGGCGGCAGAACGAGCTCATCGATTGAGCAGACGTCCATCCCGGCATCTCCGGGATGGGCGTAGCTTGGCAGCGTCGCCGACGGATCAGTCTTCAGGAACTTCACTCTCATCGACGGGTTCCACCGAAGACATCGAATTCGCCTCGAACCCGAGACGCTCGAGATTCCATCGACTCCAGTCCTCAGCGTCACCAGCCGCGCTGCTGGCGAGCTCGTCGCGCAGCTGGGCGCGCACGATCTGCGCCTGGGCGGCATCGCCGCTCTCGCGCTTCTCCACGTAGACCACCAGACCGCGCCGCGGATTGTGGGTGGGAATAAAGTCGGAGAACTGGCCCTTGTCGAGCTTCATGGTGGCGCGGCCCACATACATGGAATCCGCAAAGGAGTTGTGCTGCAGGGCGCTCACCGCGAAGGTGATCGAGGTGGACACATTTGCGCCCGCGAGCATCTTGGCGTCGAAGGGCTTGCCGCTGGCGACCTCGGCGGCGGCGAGAGCGCGCGCCTTGTCGACAACTGCCTTGAAGGCCTTGTCCTGCGCGTCCTTGAGCGCATCGCCACGGATGATCTCCTTCGCCTCGGCAAACGCGGGCACATGCGCCTTCTCGACCCAGTTGGTGCCGATCTTGGCACGCTCGATCAGATAGACCGCATTGGTGCCAGCCACCACGCCATAGCGCAGATCCTCCGATTCTGGATCAAGCTCGGCGACCGTGGCGGAGAATCCGCTGCAGTCGGGAGCGATGGAGGAGGAACGCACCATGAAGCCCTTGACCCAGCGGCCCTCGAGCGAGAAGCGCTTGGTGGTGACGGGCGTCACCTTCTCCTCGGCGGCGATCTTCTCGAAACGATCGGTCTTGTCGTTCTCCTTCGCGTCCTGCGGATATACGCGGAAGAGCAGATTGGTGCGGTACGCCTCCAGCGAGGCGACGAGCTGCAGCTCGCGCTCGATGATAGGATAGGCCTTGTCAAGCGACATCGTCTCGGTGACCGTGTTGGTGCCCTCGACCTTCTTGACCTGGAAGCGCACCTCGCCCTGGACGACGTCCCAGTGATTACTCACCTCGTCGGCGGGAATGCTGAACGTTTTGAGACGCTCCGGAGTATCCGCCTTGAACTTGAGGTACTTGACGGCCACGCAGTCGGGCAGCGCGATCGAGTTGGTGTTGTCCTTGTAGTAGGTCTCGAGAGCCTTGTCGTCCACGGTCACCTTGCCAGCATCCTTGTCGGTAAACGCGGCGACGCGCACGGTGAACTTGTCGGTCACGTCGTTGATCGCCCCCTCGAGCTCGGCGGGGGAAACCCAGGCGGCGGAACCCAGCACTACCTGGGAGAGCTTGCCCAGCGTGATGCGGCGCTTGAGGAACGCCTCGAACATTTCAGGGGTGAAGCCATTCTCGCGCAGAAGATACTCGTAGGCGCGGTAGCTGAACGCACCGCCACCGGCCTGGAAGGACGGATCGCGGCGGATCGCGGCGCGCACCTCGTCGTCGGACGCGGTGAGGTGGGCGGCCTCGGCCACGGCAAGCGCCGCGGCATTGCGCCACGCCTTGCGGTTGATCTCCACCGTCGGGGTCTTGGAATCGCGATTGCGCCCGAAGCCGCGAATGTCGTCCGCCAGCGTGGAGAAGCGCTTGGCCGTGACATCCTTGCCCGCGAGCTTGCCGGCACTGCCCGCGGAGCTACGTTCGTCGTCCCCGCCGACGAAGAGGAAATCGAACGCGAAGAACACGGAGATCGCGACTGCAAACACGCCCCATATCCATTTGTTGCGGATGAGGCGATTGAACTGATGAATGACCACTTTATTACTCTTTCTTCTGTTATTGATGCCACACCGCCGCCAGGCTTGCCAGGCGGCGGGAAATCGCACAGGAGGAACCTATCAGATATCAGAGTCCTCTTCCTTCTTCTCGTCCTTCTTCTCTTCCTTTTCCTCGGCCTCCTCGGGCTTGGCCTCGACCACCTCGGTGGCCTCCGCCTCGGCCGACTTCGCCTTGGAATCCTTGCTGGACTCGGCCACCTTCGCGATCACCAGCTCGCCGGAGTTGACGTTGGACCGCCCCTCGGCGAACGCGCAGCGGTTCTTCATCTCGCCCGAGGGATCGAAGGTCATGATCGAAACCACCGTGTTGCCGCTGACCGAAACCTTGGCGCGGAAGATCTTGATCGCGCAGAGCGGAGAGAGCGCGAACTCAAGCGTCTTGTGGACGTCCTTGACCTCGCCGGTCTCGAAGTTCTTCTCGGTTCCCATGCCCTGGTCGAGCAGAACCTTGCAGTCGCCGCTCTCGCCGCGGAGCGAAGTGAAGAGATTGTCGCCCGTGGAGCGGATGCGCACCTGGTTGGCTGCACTCATGCGGGCAATCGAGTAGTGGCTGCCCTTGAGCGCCATCGAGCCAGTGACGCAGCGCACAACCGCCTCGTCGCCATCGGCGGTGGCGGAATAGTCGAACTGGCTCTCGCCCGCGAGATTGGCGCACTCGAAGAACGGCGCGCGCACAAAGAAGAGACCATCCTTCAGTGACCTCGGCAGATCAAGCATGACACGCCCGGAACGAAGAATGACCGTGCGCGTGCTTGCACCAAGATCGGCCAGCTCCTCGGTCGCGAACTCGGCGGCCGCCTTGATCGTCAATTTCGCATCGGGCCCAAAGGCAAACACCGCGTTCGGCTGCGCCGCGCCTTCGGGAACCAGCGCGCGAACCGCCGAACCCAGAGGATAGAACCGACCCTCCTCGGCCTTGACCCACTCCT
>JAZRXT010000022.1:0-3761 GCA_045600365.1 Kiritimatiellia bacterium
ATAGTGGTTCGAGCGGCTTAGGAAACGTTGGATTATAATTCGGAACGGTAGTGTTCAACAGCATGGGAAAGGTGGTTGGCACGGGGGATGAGATTAGGGCGTAGTGGAACTGCAGATTATGGCATGGTGGAACTGCGGTGACGGTAGAGGTGGGCGGCAGGTCACAGCTTTAGGCAATTGCTTCGCAAAAAAGAATGCGGAGAATTTCTCAGATGCGCCCCGCGATTTTCCAGCACAACAGCTCTGGATTTGAGTTAGTGCGGGATGCTGGTTAAGCGGGCTTCAGCCGCGAGGTTTGTACCTGTCGGGGGTTGAAAAAACCAGGCGTGATCTGTATACTTTCTTGTTGCAACAAATCAAGGAGGTATGGATGGATCCAAAAACGCTACTTGCCTACTTTATGGGCAGACACTATCGTTACCGTCTGGCGGATGTAAAATTTACCATATTCTCGCAGACGCTTCAAGAACATGACGCAGATTTGCCGTCATAAAAGGTGACGGCAGTCGGGACGGCTCACCTTCCCAATCTCTTTCCGTGTCCGCCGAATGGCGGATTCCGTTGACGAAAAAACGATACGTGCACCATGAACATTGCCATAGGGCAATGGCCATAGACCGCCACCGACATGCGCCCTTTGTTTTTTGTCCACGGAATCCCGCTTCGCAGGACACGGAAAGAGGTTTGGAAAAGAATGTCCTACGAGCAAGACAACCATCACCATATCTATCCCCGTACGTTTCCCCGTTTTTTCCCCTGCTCTTTGACCGTTCCGCAACTAAAATCAAGCGACGCGGGGGCGACAACGCGGTGTCTGTCCCGTACCGTTTGATCGTTCCGCAATAAAATCCAGCATTCTGCTTGAACTTTCCACTCGAACCTGCTGTACTGTTATCCGACGAACCACAGGATTACCAGATGAACCATAGCACTACCCGATGAACCACAGAATCAGAAACCGCCTCGTTGCCCATGGCCACGCGCTCGCCCCGTCAGCGGAGGAGCCGTGCGCGGCGGAGGGCGTCTGCGGCGGCGCGGACGGGAAGTCGTTCTTCGAGTGGTTCGGGCAGAACATTCTCGGCGTCGATTCGGAATTTGCTGGGGTTTGAGAATTACTTCGCGGCGGCGGTGGGATAGCAACGCGACAAAATGGGCCTCGGAACGAAACGAATCGGCACACGCATCAGAGAGATTGAAAACATAACCGCCTGAAAATCTGAACCGCAACGGGATTAACATCCATTGCGGCTCAGAGGATTCTGGCTATGGGATGGTAGTGACTTCAAGAAGAAAGTGTCAACCTATCATAAAACCGGGCAATTCGACGACCCCAAAGCTCAAATGCACTAATGCACAAAAGCTAAATTCATGAGCGCAGTGAATTTAACGCAGCACCCGGTTCAGCACTTCCACGCAGCGCCCGCAGTGACGGCAGTCACTGGAATTTGGGCACGCACCGACATTCCTGGCGAAATCTGACGGGAAAGCGCGATTGTCTATTATTTTAGGCGAAAAAAGATCACTGTGCACCGGATCCAGCAAATCCAGCAGATTGCCATCGTACCGGTATGACGCGTATGCGTCCAGCACCTTCCTGGGATAGCGATGGCGCCGCGTTGCCAGCTTCACCACCGAGACGTAGGGTTCGAATACGGGAACATCCTCCGGACGCACCCAGGTGCCGCGGATGAAATCCTCGTAGTTCCTCCGCGCGTAGTTCGTGCGACAGCGGAACACGCTGAAGTCGTACCTGTCGCCTATCTGGCTCTGGCGCACCCGCCCATGCCCATGGAGATTGTCGTGAAAGGTCTGGAACGGACACTGCCGCAAGCACCCCGAGTTTGCCTGCATTCCCATCGTCTTGCCGTGCTTGCGCGCCCATTCCGCCACGCTGGCCAGATATTCCGGTTCGCGTTGGCGCTCGCGGCTGACATAGAAAGAGTCGAAGAGTTCGTCCACGCACTCAAAGCCCAAGGTCCCGTGCACCCGCAGATTCACGCTCCAGCGGATCTTGACCTCGGGGAAACGACGGCGCAGCACAGTGGCGATGAAGGGCGAGGTCGTGGTGACGATGTCGGGGAAGAGCCCGTTCGCCTCCATGTCCTCAAGCGTCGAGACCACCAGATCGTGCAACGAGTCGCCGATGGCGTCGTCGCCATAGCAATTGCAGTTGAAGAGCGTATCGAGCTGGATGCCGCTGGACCGGCACCAGAGGAGATCGTCCACCATCCGCCGGCGCAGCTCCGGGGTGAAGTCAGGTGCGGGGCGGCAGCTCAATACGCCCGGCCAGGCGAAGAAGACCTCGCGGATGCGTCCGACCCAGGGCTTGCAGACATCGACAAACGGTTCGTTGAGGAAATGGCCTACCGCCAGATTTCGCTTCATCGCTTCCACTCCTCCAACGACTCGAAGTCGGGCACGAAGCGCGCCAGCGTGCGCAGATAACGCTCGACCTGGGCATCGCGGTCGTCAAGATCGAGATTGCCGTTGCGCCGGGTGTCGTCTATCAGCTTCTTGAACACGCCCACATATTCGCTCTTGGTGGCCACCGAGGTGAGCACCGCCGGGAAGTGTTCCACATCGCGCTGCACGATCCGCACGAACAGCGACTCCCGCGCACTCTTGTCCACCACCGCCGCGAGCTCGCGGATGAGCGCCGCCTCCCGCTTCTCGTCGCCGGCGGCACGGGCCTCGGCCGAACGGGCGATGTAGATGTCCTCGTAGTCGGGTGCGAGCGAGATCAGCGTGCGACGATAGTATTCGGCGTCATCGCTTCTTCCCTCGGTGCGCGCCTTGGCCATCAGGCCGCCGAACACGTCAATGCACGAGGATTCGCGGCGGCGCACGGAGTCCAACACCATATCGTCCATCGAGCTCTTCGCAGCGGCAAGGTCCGCATCGCCCTTCGCCACCTGCTCCACCTCCTCGATCCAGGATACGTCCACCCTCGATTCGGCGCTCGGAGTTGCCCCCCCATCCTCTGTCGCGGCGGGTTCGGCATTCCCGGCGGCGACTGGCACGGTCTCTTCTTCGACGGACATGCCCGCCTCCTCCAGGGCGAGGCGGCGCTCCGCCCGCTGCAGCTCCAGCATCTCGGCCCGGCTGGTTGCGGCGCGCTTGTACATGCGCAGCTTGCGGTCATGCTCGGCGGCGGCGTTTGCCTCGGCGGTCTTCTTCTCGTTCTCGCTCTTGGCCAGCGCCGCCTCGGCGATGCGCTTGAGATCGGCGGTGCGCGCCGCCTCGCTGGTGGTCTTCTCGGCCTCGGCGCGGGTGCGCTCGAGCGCCTTCGCCTCTAACTCGGATTTCTTCGCCAGCTCCATCTGCCGGGCGTCGCTCGCCGCCTTCTCAGCCTCCTGCCGGCGGGTCTCCGCCTCGGCGGCCTCACGCTGGCGCACCGCCTTCTCGGCCTCCGCCTTGTCCGCAGCCAGGCGCGCCTGCTGCCCCTCCTGCTCCTTCTTCTTCGCCGCCAGATTGTCCGCCGCCGCCGCCTTCTCGGTCGTGTAGGGCGCGGCCGCGCCTTCGTTCCCAGCCTTCACATAGCGTGCCGGACGCGCCAAGATGGAGAATGTCGTGTCCAAGTAATAGGAGACGCCTTCCGTGGCGTTGGAGATGTAGAGCATCGGATCGTAGTCGCCGACGCCAAGGGCGTAGGTGAACGAAGCCCGGTCGGTGACGTAGTCGACCGTCCCGTCGTTGTCGAAGTCCCAGTGGAACAGGACCCCCTGCGTGCCGAGTCCGCACACGCTCGCGGCAAACGAGAC
>JAZRXT010000023.1:0-32382 GCA_045600365.1 Kiritimatiellia bacterium
CATGTCGCCGACCCGCGCGCCGGGATGGACCCCGCGTTCGCGCTGCCAATTCCTGAACGTGCGCGGGGTATGGCCGATCGAATGGCCCGAGCGGCGGGCTTCGCGCCAGAAGCCGCGGCGGTACTCATCCGAGTCGAGGCCGAGCACGTCCTGCACGAACCACTCGAAGAACGGTTTCGCGTCTGCGGCGGTGTGTGCGTCCGCGGCCGCGCACGGCTCCTCCGCTGACGGGGCGAGCGCGTGGCCATGGGCGACGAGGCGGTTTCTGATCCTGTGGTTCATCGGGTAATCCTGTGGTTCAATGGATAACAGTATAGCAGGTTCGAGGGGAAAGTTCAAGCAGAAAATTTGATTTTATTTCGGAACGATTAGACCGTGATGGGACAGAACTGGACTAGATTAAAACGGAAGTGGAAATATAGATGGGAGGGTAGGATAGGACTGGACGAGATGGGATGGGATAGGACGGGATGGCAAAGTATTGGTAAAGTATTTGGAATGATGTGGACGGAAATGGTGTTGCTGGGTATGGGTATGGATGGTGTCGTTGGGCGAAGGCGTGTTGCTGGGTATGGGTATGGATGGTGTCGTTGGGCGAAGGCGTGTTGCTGGGTATGGGTATGGATGGTGCCGTTGGGCGAAGGCGTGTTGCTGGGTATGGATATGGATGGTGTCGTTGGGCGAAGGCGTGTTGCCTGGCGATAGGTCCGTCACACTTGGCAGAAGGAAGTGTGCGGGTGAATTACTCAGATGCGTCCCAACGAGAGTTCTTGCGAATAACAATGTTGTAAAATTCGGAGATTTTGGTATAATGGTGGCGTGAGTGGAAATGAAACAAGCAATCGAAGCAAGATTATCCGCGACACGTCGGTTCTCGGCATCGTCGCCAACCTGCTGATCGCCGGCGTCAAGGTCGTGCTCGGCGTCCTGACGTCGTCCGTGGCGATCGTCTCCGAGGGCGTGAACAACGCCGGCGACGTCCTGACGTCCGTCCTGACCATGGTCGGGACGAGGCTCGCCGCGAAACACCCGGACGCAAAGCACCCGTTCGGCTACGGGCGCCTAGAGTATCTGACGGCGCTCGTCATCGCCGTTATCATCCTCGTCTCCGGTGTGGAGATGCTGATCGAGTCGATGAAGCTTATCTTCCGTCCCGATCCGCTGGAGGTCTCCTATCTCGCGCTCGGCATCGTCGCTGGATCGGCCGTGCTGAAATTCGCGCTCGGACTCTACACGATCGCGATGGGACGAAAGGCGAATTCGTCCGCGCTCGAGGCGGTGGGCGTCGATTGCCGCAACGATGCGTTCGGCTCGGCGATCACCATTGTCGCGTGCGTGGTGTTCCTGACGACCGGCGTCTCCATCGACGCGTACGCCGGCATCGTCATTTCGGCGCTTATTGTGAAATCCGGCGTAGGCGTCCTGAAGGGAACCATCGCCGAACTTCTTGGCCGTCCCGGCGAGGCGGAGCTGGCGCGGCGTCTTTACCGGCGTATCCGCGAGACGGATGGAATCGAGAACGCTGCGGACATGATGCTCCATAACTACGGTCCGGACGCATGGTCGGGTTCGGTGAATGTCGAGGTGGACCATGACCTCACCGTCGGCGAGATATATGGAGTTCTCCATGCCCTCCAGCTCGCGATCATGCGAGAAGAGAAGGTGACGATGGTCTTCGGTGTCTATGCGGTCGACCGCGACCATGAAGAGTCGAAGGCCGTCCGGTCGGCGGTGGTGGAATTCGTCAAGCGGCGCGAGCACGTGAAGAGCTTCCATGCGATCTACCTCGAACCTGGCACTGGTCGCATCTACTGCGACCTGGTCGTCGACTACACACTGCGCAACTGGGAGCCACTCAAGGCCGAGTTCCTCGACTACATGAAGACCACCTTCCCGAACAACGAGGTCGTGCTGACGATCGAAACTGAGTTTGTCTGATGGAGAATCGCAAGTCACGACATTATTCTACATGAAGGAAACGGAAATGCTTCGATGTCTGAAACGTTTGTCAAGATGGCGTAAGCTGTTCGCCGCGCTCGGACTCGTCGTGTTGCTTGGGGTGACGGACGCGAGCGCCGCGGACTTTCCGCTCGAATGGGCGCTGCTCGAGGAACCGGTGCGGACACGTCTGATAGAATCGCTGACGACGCGCGGGAAGACCAACGAGGTGGCCCTGCTCGAGGCGATTGCGCAGGATGACGCAGTCGCGACGGAAGGCGCGCTACGGCACCTGGTTGCCGTGTCCGATGACCGATGGCTCGGCGATGCGCTCGCGCGGATGCTGCGTGCGTCGGGTCGGGTTGACGAGGCGGAAGAGGTGCGCCGCGCCCAGCGCATGCGTCGGGCAACGCACTGTAAGCTGGCCGCCACGGCGCCGGCCGAACCTACTATTTCTGGCAAGACGCCGGTCGTCTTCCTGCACGGCTACGGCGGCGGCTTCAGCACGTGGGAAGACTACCTGCCCATGTTCCTTTCGACAGGCGGCTATGGAACAGGAGATGTCCTCGTCTTTCATTACTATGATGACGACTCGGATTCGGTTTCCGAGTTTGATCGCGGGATTACTGGCTTTGACTTTGATACGGATAAGTCGATCGCAAAAATCGCCGCCCGCGTCGAGGCCGCCACGTTGGTCTGGCTCCGCCGTCGCCGCAAGTTCCCCGACGACGACGCCTCGCAGGACGACAAGCTGCCGGCCGTCGATTGGGTCTGCCATTCGATGGGCGGGCTCGTCTTTCGCCACATCCTTGCGAACCGTCCCGGTCTCGTCCGCCGGTGCGTCACGCTCGGCTCGCCGCATTTTGGACAGACGATCGGCGGGAACGTCGTCGTCGGACAGCTCGTCGGCAAGGAGGCGCGTGAGATGTCGTTCGGATCCTCGACTCTTTGGAAGCTCGCCGCCGCGTGGCACTACCTCGGTAAGCGAACGGACGACATCCTTTTCGTCGCGGGTCTTGCCTCCAGATCCGATAGCGGGTACTGGCATGACGGACTCGTCCCTGCCTTTTCGGCCACGATGCAGACGGCGGAAGACCCGCAGTATGCGGCGAATACTTACTTCGTGCGGCGTGTTCATACCGCGTTGATGGACGAGATTTTCGATCTGCGCGCCCTGACTGAGCTTTCGGGATCGAAGGATCCGCTCTACCGACTGGTTTACGGTTATCTCAACGACTGCGAATACTTTGCCGAGGGGGAACGCCCGACGCCGTCGCAGGTGCTGGGAGACGATGGTTGTGACGCACCCGAAACCATGCAGGGACAAGTGGCTTCCCGAGGCGGATTGTTCGTGCAGGTGATGCAAGGCCGAACGAACACTGTCCAGATGACGGACTGTCCGGTTGAGTTCGATTCCGGCTGGGTGACGCCAGACAACGTCGTCGAGGAACTCACCTTCGCCGGCGGTTCGTATGACGGTGACGACGACGGACTTGTTCGCGGGAATGGCTATGACGACGAGGGTTGCGAAAAGGGACTCGTCCTGCTTTATGGCGACATCCCGACTGGAGATTGCGAGGCGGTGATCGGCCGCCCCTGGTTGTCTGACGAATATCCGGAATACCGGGAGCGGTTTCATCTTGCCGGCGGCGGCGTGACCATTGTGCGCACCCGCATTGGCGCGGCGCGCGCAATGAGCGCGACGTCGGTCGCCGACGTCGACGGCGAGGGCCGCTGCGTCGCCGTTCCAAACGATTGGCTGGTCGAGAAGGGGCTTGTGCAGCACGCCGAGGATCTCGAGGGCTGCGTTGGCGCGTTGTCGGGTGAGGGTGTCAACGGTTGGCCCGTCGCCGCTTCATACCTGCTAGGGCTTGAGCCATTTGAAGCCGGGTCGACGCTGCGGATCAGTTCGTTCGTGGTCGGCGACGAACTGTCATTCGGCGTTTCTGCTGGTGGGCATGAACTTGTTTCGGGTGAAGCGCCAGTCGTCCTTCAGGCGAAGCGTTTGCTGGGCGACACATGGGAAGACGCGGCGACGCCCGTCGGCAGCTGGACGCTGCCACTCTCGGACGCGAGGTTCTTTCGCGCCGTATTCAAGTGGTGAAACCGCATTCTGACGGGAAAGAGAAAAACGGCACGTTGCTATTCGAGCTGAGATATGAGTAAAAGGAATGTAAATCAATGACAACCGAAATTTCTCGGGAATGGGTGGTGCTTGCTTCCGCTCTGGTTGGGTTGGTGGCCTGGGGCAAGGGTAGCGTGGAATGGAGCGGCATCGAACCGCATCCGGCCGTGGTTAATCCAGTCTGCGGGTACGAGCCCGGAACGGTTGTCGACCTTGCCGGTGAGTGGACGTTCACCACTGGAAAGTACAGTGCGGACCGTTCGCAGTTCTTCCGCAAGATGCAGTTCCTGAAGGACTGGCCGGGCGCGCGCACCATCCATGTGCCTGGGTGCTGGCAGGGGCAGGGTGTCGGCGACGCCGTGCCCACGCCCGGGCGTGTATGCTATGGTGGCGTGCGGAACGATTTCCCCCTGAACCACAGCTTTGTGGGGGACGGCTGGTATCGCCGCACGGTGGAGATTCCTGCCGCCTGGGCTGGAAAGCGCATCTGGCTCAAGATTGGCGGGGTTGGCAGCCAGGGTTGGTTCTGGGTGAACGACCGTCAGGTCGCCCACGTGTTCGACTACTGCGCGACGCGCAAGTTCGAGATCACTTCTTTCGTGAAGCCCGGGGAAATCGCGAAGATCGTGGCCGAGGTGACGAATGCCGGCGCGTCAAAGCTCGGTTCGGCCGAGATCTATGGCTGCTGGGGTGGACTCCTCCGCACGGTCGAGCTGGAGGCGACGCCAGACGTCTTCATTGACGAGGCTTGGATCCGAGGTGACTTCAACCGGCATGAAGCCGAGGCGCATGTCGAAGTTGTTGGCGAGGGAAGTTGTGTTGAGGGGATGCGGGTGAGGGTTACCGTTGAGGGTGAGACGGTCGAACAGCCGAACAATCCGAACCACCATGTGGTTGTGAGAATTCCCATCGGAAATTTCCGCCCCTGGTCGCCAGAGCACCCGAATCTATACACGGGACGAATCGAGCTTGTGAGGGGTGACCACGTCGTTCATGCTCGTACGGAGCGTTTCGGCATCCGCAAGCTCGAGGTGCGCGGCAAGGATTTCTTTCTCAACAACCGCCCGTTCTTCGTTCGCGGCGTGGGCTACCACGGGATCGATCCGATCAATGGCCGTCCGCCGGCGGAACGCGAATCTGCCCGTGCCCGCGTCGCCCGCATGCGTGAGGCCGGTTTCAACCTTGTGCGCATTCATACCTGGTGCGAGTCGCCGGAGTTCTTCGAGGCGGCGGACGAACAGGGCCTTCTCGTCCAGCCCGAGCTTCCCTACTATGGCGACCATCCGACGCTCCTCGGTCCGTTCGAGCCGCTGGCGGATGCCGAGGAACTCTATCTCAACTTCCGGCACCATCCTTCATTCGCCGTCTACAGCGGCGGCAACGAAGGAACATTCGGCTTGGCGCTTGCCGCGCGGTTCTGCCGTGAGGTCAAGGCACGCGACCCCGATCGCCTCGTGGTCGAGCAGGACACGGACGATCTCGATCCCATCCCGGAATACGATTTTATCGGTTCTTCGCCGGACAAGTCGGCGGCAGCACGGAAGCCGTTCATCATCCGCGAGTACCTGAATCTGGCCATAAAGGCCGATTCGCGCCTTGAACCGTGTTTCACGGGTGCATGGGGCCGTGTCTTCCGCCGCGCCGACCGGGAACAGTGGTTGGCGAAGTTCGGGTTGACGCTTAAAGACGGCGACCGTCTGCAGGACGCCCAGCACGCCTACCAGGCAACGTGCCAGAAGATCGGTGTCGAGAACGCCCGCAGGGATCCGAACTGCGACGGCTACCATTTCTGGTCCCTCGCCGACTGCGCCTGTGATAACGAAATCGGGTGGACCGGAATGCGCGATCTGGAGAATCCGGCGCACATGGCGCAGGGGCTGTTCAACTCCTTCCTCGGCGAGAAGTCGAATGGGCAGACTGCCGTTGGTTTCGCGACATTCAATTCACCGTCATTCGTCGGCATCGCCGCGAAGCCCGCGGATCTCCAGCTTGTTGCCGGCGAACCATTTGCGTTCGACGTCTTCCTGGCGCATTACGGGGATGCCCCGCTTGCCACGGCGCACGTCGGCTGGCGGATTTTGGACGGGAAGTGCGTCCTCGCGTCCGGCGGTACCGAGGCAGGACGCCAGGAACTGGGCGGCGTCCGCAAAGTCGCCGCGTTCGCACCATGCGCGCCGACGGTGACGGTACCCCTTGTGGCGACGCTGGAGGTGGAGGTCGGCGGCATCCGCAATTCTTGGGCGTGCTGGATCTTTCCGAGGCGCATGCCGCGGAAGGGACTGGGGCTCGCCGTTTCGGGACGCTGCTCGGCCGCAGTTGCGCGGATGTTCCCGGACGCGGCGGTATCGAACGGACTTGATTCGGCGGCTGTCGTCATTGTGGACTATGGTTCGCCCGAGGCCGTCGACGCGCTCAAGCGCGGGCAGAATGTAATCGAGATTGGTGGTCTGGACGGTCCGCCCAACGTGGACCTCGGCTGGTGGTTTCTGAAGGGGCTCGTTGGCGCCACTTTCGATACCGCCCACCCGGTCCTGGCATATCTGCCGCCGTCAAAGGATCTTTCGACCTTGCACCGCCGCATCTTCAAGAAGGGACTTCGCCTTCCGATCAAGGGCGTGGACAGCAGTTCGCTGGTGGCTATCTGCGAGGAAGGGGACGGATGCTACACGCATCTTGTCGCGCGTGTGGATGCGCGGGGAGGACGTCATCTCATCGCCTATGGGCTCGCGCTTGACCAGGATCTGCCTGAATCAGAGGCGATTCTCGACGGGCTAGTCGATTATGCGTGCCGCCCTGTTGCCGCGGCCGAGCTTGGAACCGCCCACACGCAGGAGAGCGTCGAATCCGGCAAGTCGCAGAATGGTGCGTCCTTACATGGTCAGTCTATCGGAGGTGTAGGTCGTGACTGATGCCAGAAAGTACATGGTGAGTATGAATCCGCCGTACAGAACGTTCCTCTTCCTCTTCACGTCCATTTCCCTCTCTGCGGCTACGGTGTATGTTGCTCCGAACGGCGATGATGTCAATCCTGGCACGAGGGAGCGCCCAGTCGCAACGGCGACGGCGGCGCGCGATGTGCTTCGCAGGCTCCGTGCTGCGTCAGGTCCGATGACGATCGAGTTTGCCGATGGTGTTTATCGCCAGGCTGCGCCAGTCCAGTTGTCCGCGGCGGACGGTGGCACCGCCGACTCTCCTGTCATCTGGAGGGCGGCCCATCGCGGCAAGGCCATTTTCAGCGGCAGTGTGAAGCCGAAGGCCTACGGGCGCGTGACCGAGCCGGATGTTCTTTCGCTCCTGCCCGCAGCGGCTCGAGGCAGCGTTGTCTACGCCGACATGCCGGATGGCGTGATCCTGCCTGGCTTCCGTGGCGGCGGATGCGGCACGCCACAGCGGCTGTGCGAGACGCCGATTTCGGTTTTCCAGGGAAAGACGCGTCTTGAACCCGCGCGCTGGCCGAACGATGGTTTTGCGCGTACGGGGGATAATGTCGGTGAAATTGAGGCCCGCCATGACGCCCGCTTCTGTCGGTCGGGTGTGTTCAAGTTCTCGAGCGACCGGCTCGCAGCCTGGGCGAAGGAACCTGACCTCTGGACGTACGGTTTGTGGTGCTACGAATGGGCCGACGCCAAAGTTCAGGTTCTGAAGGTTGATCTCGCGGAGGAGACGATCGCCGTTGATCCGTTGCCGATCGGATTCGGAATCCGCGAACGGGCGCAGTTCCATGTGATGAACGCCCTGTCGGAGCTGGACCGCCCGGGCGAGTGGGTGGTAGATCGCAAGCGGCGCCGCGTCTACATCTGGCCGCTCAAGAACGCGGGAACGATCGCCTTCGCCTGTGCGCCGGGTCTCTTTGTGGTCAGTGGTGCATCCCATCTCGTTCTGGACGGGTTCGTCTTCGACTGTGCGCGTACTGATGCTGTCTGTCTCCGGGGGTGTTCCAACTGCACAGTTCGCGCCACGACCGTCCGCCGTACCTCGGCGTGGGCGGTTCGTGTCGAGGGAGGCGTCTCCAACCGGGTGGGCGGCTGCGACCTTTACGATCTTGGCGAGGGCGGCGTGTATCTTTCGGGCGGCGTTTTCGAGACGCTTTCGCCGGCTGGGAATGTTGCCGACAACAACCACATCCACCATTACGGCAACGTGGTGCCGAACTACAAGCCGGGCGTGCAGCTGCTCGGCGTTGGCAACCGCGCCACGCACAATCTGATTCACCACTCCCGCCATCAGGCAATTGCCTTCGGCGGCAACGATCACTACATAGGCTGGAACGTGATCCACGACATGTGCACGTTCAACAACGACGCCGGTTCGATCTACTGCTGCCAGCGCGACTGGACGAAGCGTGGCACGGTGATCGAGCGCAACCTCATCCACATGACCGGCAAGAAGCCGAATCCTACCCACACCGAGGCGATCTACCTTGACGACTTCTCCAGCGGTGTCGTCGTGCGCGGCAACCTCATCAATCGGGCAACGCTCGGCGTGTATATAGGTGGTGGGCAGGACTGTGCTGTCTACAACAACGTGATTCTCAACTGCAGCCGCGGTATCTGTCTCGGAAGCCGCGGCGTCGAGACCTTCGCGAAGGACATCTCGGGTCGCGGACGAGAGAGCGGGATGTTCAGGCGGCTCGACAGTCTGAAGCCGCTTCTCTCGAACGAGCTCTGGAGCAAGCGCTATCCGAATCTGCTGAAGGTGTATGATTTCGCGGATGGCGTCTTTGCCCACAATGCGCTTTTCAACACGATCACCAACAATGTCTGCGCGGGATGCGGCGATGTCGAGAAGGGCAATTGGGCGAAGGTTGGAAAGTACTGCACGGTCACGAACAACCTTGAGCTGCCGTCCGACCCTGGCTTCGCCAACTACAACGGGTTCGACTGGGAGCTTCGTAGCAACTCCTCTGCGGCGAAACTGGTTGGTCGCACGGAATTCGCTAAGATGGGCCTTTACGCAAGCTCCGACCGAGCGTCGCCGGCTGTCAGGTTTGCGTCCGATGTTACGCCCCCCATACCGATCAAGAAGCGGTACGATCCGGCGGTGGTTCGCATCGATCTGCCTCTTGAAGGGGAATTGCCGGAGGGCATGGACGGCATGGCCGACGCGCTGCATGCCTGCGATTTGCCGGCGTGGAGCCATGGGAAGCGCCTGGTGGCCATTTTCGGTCTTGCCGACCAGAAGGAATGGAAGGATTTCGCCTTCACCTTCACGCCGCGTTTCGACTGCAGGGCCAAGCTTGTGACGATGGGTGCGCGTGGCGAGGATACGCTCTACGATGACTTCCGCGTAACGGGTACGACTATGGTGAACGGAAGCTTTGAGAGGACGGGAGGATGGTATCTGCCGCGGCCGAATCCGAATGATCACCGTGCGCCTCTCTGCAATCTCGAACCACCTTACGGCGTCATCGACGCGTCCCAGGCGCATGTTCCCGCTGCGGATGGTGTGAAGATGGCCTGCGGCAATGATATGCTCAATTTCTTCACAACGCTGGAACTTAAGAAGGGCGTTCCGGTCACGATCAGCTTCAAGGCCAGGGCTCTGGTTCAAGCTGACAACAACGTGAGGTGACGCTATTGACAGCGGGTTTCAGGTGTGATATCATATTTGGTGTCGGCGCGGTGAACGGTTCGCTATGTTAGTCGGGGCGTCGGCCGAAACTGAGATTGGACATGTTGTTATTTACTGTATGTTTCTAAATGAGAACCGAACATGAATCTGACACGTAGAATGTTTTGCGGATCGGTGCTGGCGGCGACGGTTGCGGGGCGATCGGGTGCGGTGGAGGTCGCAGTGGAGGCGCGGCCGGTGAAGCGTTGGTACAAGGGTATGCTCCATTGCCATGCCTACCGGTCTGATGGGAGGGCGTTTCCAGAACACGCCGCCCAACCCTATTACGACTACGGCTACCACTTCTTCTGCCTGAGCGATCATAATCGGTTCGCCGGGAACAAGGTCTGCTGGCGCGACGTCATCGAGTCCGACGACAAGGCGACGGCCTATGGTATGAAGTCCTTCAACCATCCGAAGGTGATGATGGCTTGGACGCAGCCGTATCGGAATGATGCGTGAGAGCTTCAAGATGTTCTGGAAAATGGACGGGGTCTGAAGATGAAGGATGTTGTCTGTGCAGCGGCGATTGCCGCGGTTCTGTCGGTTAATGCGGACGGCGCATGGAAGACTTTGGCGGACGCGAAGTTCAAGGCCCCGTTGATCGACTGTTCTCTGTGCAGTCAGGCGGATCTTGACGGTGCCGTTGACGTGCTTAATCGTTGCCGTGTCGCGGCGGGACAGGGCATGCCCAGGCCCTACTTCAAGCCAGGGGTGTGTCCGTCCGGACGCAACGACTACGGCGATCGGTGGTGGAGTCTAGACTACGCCCTGATCGTGGAGGGGACCAAGTGGTTCGACTTTACGACTGGCGATGATCTTGTGGAGAACCTTTGCGCCGTGCAGGGGGAGGACGGGCGCATCCGCCTGTGGTCCGTGGATCGTTTTGGTGCCTGGCAGAACGTCCGCGAGCCCATAGGGTCACTGCCGAAGTTCTTTGAGACGGTCCCTGCCGTGGCGCTGATGAGTTCGCGCGCTGAACTTCGGAAGAAGGCCCTGCGTCTCCTTGAGCGCAATCTTGAATGGTGGAAGCGGAAGCGCCTGGATGCCGCGACAGGGCTTTACTCCGCCGTCTTCGAGGAGACGTTTGTTCCCAACACGACCTGGCGGTCGGGCCACTACGCGCCGATTGACACCAACATCGAGCTGGCACTCGGTTTCCGCAACACTGCGGAACTGGCGGAAGCCATGGGCGAGCGCGAGAAGGCTCTGCGCTATCGTGCCGATTCCGCCGCCGTGCTGGCGGCGGTGGCGAAGTTCTGTCTGGGGGACGACGGGCTCTACTATCCATATCTAATCCAGGAACGCCGGCGGATGACCGAGCTCAGGAGCGGAGCGATGTTTGCGGCGTTCCGCGTGCCGGAACCCTTGGGGAATGTTAGACTGCTGCAGACGCTCATGGGACCTGATTTCGGCTGGGACCGATTTCCGATTACCTCGGTTGCGCGGACGGATGCGACCTTCAACGCGCATGACGGTGACTACCGCGGCAATAGTAGTTGGCAGGGGGCGACATGGACGTTGATGAACGACGCGGCGATTCGGGCGTTGCGCGATTCGCGTCGTCGAGAGGTGGCGGGAGAACTCGCCCGCAGAACGCTAGCGGAGTTCAGGTCGAACTACGCGGAGTTTCTGAACCCAGACACTGGCAGGGGAAATGGGATGCTCAAGTATGGTTGGACGGCCGCGCAATTCGTCCGCATCCTTTTCGAGGAGTTGTTCGGCCTTTCGTACACGGCCGAGAAGGGGCTTGTCGGCGATCCTGCGCCGGGCTTCGGCGGTACGTTGAAGGGGCTCCGTCTTCCCGACGGGTCGACCGCGGACGTGGTAGTCCGCTCGGGTGTGGCCCAAATCAGGCTATTGACAGCGAACATCAAGTGTGATATCATACTTGGCACTGACGGGGCGAATGGTTCGCCTTGTCTATCGGATGGCGGTGAATTGAAAAATGAGTAAAGTTATTGCTATTGATGGGCCTAGTGGGGCCGGTAAGAGTTCGGTTTCGCGTCTGGTTGGCGCTAAGCTGGGGTTTCTTCATGTTGATTCTGGCGCGCTTTACCGGATTATGACCTGGCGCGCGCTTGTCGAGGGCGTGAACACCGATGATCCGGGCGCGGTGGCTGAATTCGCCGGCAGGGTGCCGATCGAATGCCGGCCAGTTGGCCCGGATGGTGGCGCGCCCAGTCGAATCGCTTATTTTGTGAACGGGGCCGAACCTGGCGACGAATTGCGTACGCCCGAGGTCAACGCCCACGCCTCGCAGGTGGCGACGGTCAAAGAGGTGCGCGACCGCATAACCGCGATCCTGCGCTCGCTGACGGAGTTCGGCGACTTGATTGTGGAGGGACGCGACATCACCACAGCGGTGTTTCCCGACTCTCCCTGGCGCTTCTATCTCACGGCATCCGCCGAGGCGCGTGCCCGCCGGCGGCAGAAGGAGGAGGTCGAGAAGGGCATCGCCAGTCAGTCCGCCGAGGCGGTGAAGGCGTCCCTGCTGGCGCGTGACCGCATCGATTCGACCCGCAAGCACGCTCCGCTGCGCAAGGCGGACGGCGCGGTGGAGATCGATTCGTCCGATTTGACGCTCGACGAGGTGGTGGCAACCGTCGTCGATCACGTGATTTCTAAATAGAGAGGGTATATGAAAGATGTGAAGGAATGCGCGTGCGCTGTGCTGCGCATGGCGATTGGCTGGCACTTCCTCTACGAGGGCGTGTGGAAGCTGGCCCAGGAATCCTGGAGCGCGAAGGGTTTCCTCGCGTCGAGCGAATGGTTCGCCGGTTCGCTGTTCAAGACGATCGCGTCCGACCCGACCTTGATGCGGGTAACGGATTTAGCCAACGAGTGGGGGCTGGTGCTGATCGGGCTTGGCCTTGTGGCGGGCGTGCTCCCGCGTCTCGCCGCCGGCTTTGGCGCGCTGCTGATGGCGTTCTACTACGTGTGCCAGCCGCCATGGCTCAACGCCACCGGTGATGCGCACTACCTCTTCCTGGATGTGCGCCTGGTCGAGGCGCTCGCGCTCTGCGTCGTGGCGTGCATGCCCGGTCCCGGCATCGGTGACGTGCTGCGCGGACTCTTCCGGCGCAAGGATGCGATCGCGGAGGAGATTGAAGGTGGCCTTGGCCGCCGCGAGTGGTTGGGCGGGCTCGCCTCGTGCGGAGTTCTTGGTGTCTTCGGTGCGCTCTTCGTCCGCTGGAAATGGGGCGGCGGGGTGGAGGCCGTCACCAGCGCCACCGCCAAGGCGTTCGAGTTCACCGGGTTGGACAAGCTTTCGCACCCGATCGACAAGTTCGTGCAGATCGGCGCGGAGGGAGCGAAGGGTTCGTTCAAGCTCAGTCGGCTGATCCTCGGCGGCGGCATGATCTCCGGCTATGCCCATTCGCGCGATCTCGTGTACCTTGGCGGATCCAACGGGCTCATGAAGGCGTACAACTCGCCTGAGCGCGTGCGCCACACCCTGGCGATGGCGGAGAAGACCGGTATCAACACCATCATCATCAACCCGCTCCTGATTAACACTGTCACCGACTACTGGAAGCGTACGGGCGGCAAGATCCAGTTCATCACCAACTGCGGCTACCAGGGTGCGCGTGGCGATGGCGCCGAGAAGATAGCCGTCGGCCTCGTGGAGGGCGCCAAGAAGAGCATCGACGCCGGCGCCACTAGCTGCTTCATGCGCGGCGAATACACTGACGACATGGCGACCAACAACCAGGCAGCGCTCTTTGCCGACAGCTTTGGGCGCATGAAGGAGCTGGGCGTGCCGATGGGCATCGGCTGCCACGAGTGGAAGACGGTCAAGTTCTGCCTCGAGCACGGCATCGTGCCCGACTACTGGATGCTCACCTTCAACAGCCGCAAGTACTGGAGCGCCACTCCGGAGTTCGGCACCAATCACGACAACTGCTGGTGCACGGATCCCGATGGCCTCAAGGCGTACATGCCAGAGGTCAAGCAGCCGTGGATCGCGTTCAAGGTTCTTGGCGCCGGTGCAATTCATCCGCGCGACGGATTTCCGTTCGCGTACAACAATGGGGCGGACATGATCTGCGCCGGGATGTTTGACTTCCAGATGGTGGAGAACGTCAACATCGTCAACAAGTACTTCGAGAACGGTCTTCCCCAGCGCACCCGAGCATGGTGCGGCACCGCAGTCTGACCGACCGCCTATAGAATCTGCATCGGCAGGAACTCCTCGCGCGAATACGGGCGGGGAATGTCACGTTCGACGCAGGAGCCTCCGGTCACGATTTTGACCTTGACGTCGCCCTCGAAGCGGTCGTAGCGGCTCCAGGCGCAGACCAGGCGAGTGGCCATTTCCAGATCATCCTGGCACCTGACGGCTGGGAGAATCGCGGTTGGACCGGGTACGGAAACGGGGGCGACCAGCGTGTCGGCGGCGGTTGCCTCGGCGGCGAGGCGGTGGTTTTCCGCCACATCGCGCCCGAGGATCACGCCGGTGCCGCCGGGTAGGCGGAACCGACGGGCGATGTTTAGCAGTTCGACCAGCCGGCGTTCATCCAGTCCCTCGTGGTCACGCAGATCTTTCAGGCGCCGTCCGAAACCCTTTTCGGTGAGTTTGCAGCCGCCGGCCGGCGACGGGTAGTCGACCAGACCGAACTTTTGCGCCAGCTCCATCTGGGGCTCGCGGCGGCGTCCGGAAAGCCCGAGCAGCTTTGACCGGTCGAGTAGACCCTCGGTTTCGGGAATCGTCGGTTCCAGGAGCTGGGCGGATAGCGGTCGTATCAGGCGTCCCTTGAGCCCGGAGCATTTCTCCACCACGCCCATGGCCTGGCGGTTCTGGCTCATCGGGCGCTGGTTGACGACTTCGCCGGTGGCGACGAAGTCGTAGCCGAGGGCGGTCATCATTTCACCGGCGCGGAAGATCATTTTGGCGTGGCAGTCGATGCATGGGTTCATGGCGCCGCCGAAGCCGTGGGGCGGGGACTTGATCAGTTCGATTTCATCGGCGGTGAAGTCGACGACATGCAGCTTGAGATTGAGGGCGTCGGCGGCCTTCTTGGCGGCGGTGGGTTCAAAGAACGGAGTGGCGAAGGCGACGCCCTCAACCTCGGCGCCGGCCTCGCGGAGCACGCACACCGCCAGCTGCGAGTCGAGCCCGCCGCTGACTAGGCTAAGTCCGCGCGCCCTGCGCGCATTTCCCTCATTCGCAACTTCATTTTCCATAGCCAGTATTCTATCAAATCTCGCTCGGAAAGACAATAGAGTTAAATGGTTAAATCGTTGAAGAGTTTTAACAATCGCTTAATATCGGATTGGTAGAATATGTGGCGTTGCGGAGAGGTGTCGGGAGTGCCGGCGCGTTTCCACGACAGTTCAGGGACAACCGAAAACAGGAGAAAACAACATGAACGCAAGGACGATCGGCTCTGCCGGCGCGGTGTTCGCGGCGGCGGTGCTTGCGGGGCTGGGAATAGCCAACGCGGCAGAGAAGAAGGACGTCACCTCGAAGACCGCCGAGTCTTCGGTGACCACGAACGAAAACGGTCGCGTGTCGCGCACCTTCACCGAATGCACGGTGACGACCAACGGCAATCTCGTGACCGAACGCCGGCGCGAGACGCGCACCGACATGGATGTGGACGGCAACGTCCTCGAATCCAGCACGAGCGAATACGCCCAGAGCTACAATGTGGGCGACACGGGCTGGACCCTGCCGCCGGCGAAGGCGACGAAGGACGTGAAGGCACCGGATACGGATAGCTTCATGGGGCTTAAGTTCGGCACCGAGTTCAAGTCCACCAACTTCGTCGAGGTTGCGGATGAGCCCGAGCTGCTGTGCGCCAAGTATGAGCCGGCGAAGAAGCTGGCCGGGTTCGACGACTACTGGGTCTACGTCACCCCCAAGTCCCATAAGGTCGTGCGGGTGTGCGCCTGCGCGAAGAACGCCGTCGAGTCGGGCGGCGGATCGTGGCGCCGCCACTACCTCGTCGAGGCGCTTGAGAAGCGCTACGGCACCTGGGCGCGTCTGCTTAGCATCCGCCTTCCATACTATGCCTTCGACGTGGCGCCGGACCGCTGCGTGACCGTGTGCCTGGCCGGGGCCTGCGAGGAATACGAGACCGTGATTTCTGCCTGGGACGCGAAGATCGCGCACGAGGCGGAGCGGGAACACCACGAATTGCGCGAGGAGGCCCGCAAGTCCGCTGCCCGCCGCCGCCGTTCGCGAGTTGAAGACGCCGCTGGCGTGTTTTGACGAAATCTGATATAATATACGCCCATGAAGACGAAGTATATCTTTGTGGGCACCGCGGCGCTGGTTGCCTTCATGGCGGCTGGCGCCGCAGAACTTCCGGAGATTCCCCGCGAATACGGGGTTGACCGAGCGGCGGCCATCGAGCGCGCCCGCGGTGCCACTGCCGCGCGCTTCCCGGATGCGGACACCGTGGTCGTCGCCAACGCCACCCATGTGGAATACAATTCCGACGGTACCGGCATTCTTTGGGAGGAGGCCTGGGTCAAGGCCCTTACCGAGAAGGGGCGGCGTTCCCTGCTGGCCTTCTCCTACAGCGTGAGCGAACGCTACGGCAGGGCCGAGATACAGAGTGTGGACATTCTGGGCACGAATGGCGTCATGAGGGGCGTGGACTTCGCACGCACGCTCAAGAAGACTACAGACGACTCTGCAGAGGGTGCCAATATCTACGACCCGCTGGACAAGAACCTGTCCTGTGCCGTGCCTGGTATCGAAATCGGCGAAACCCGCCGCATGGTCGTCTGCGAACGCATCGACCGCCCCCGCATGCGCGGCGCGTTCGACAGCGGCTCCCAGTTCGAACTCACCTCGCCCCTCCTGCGCGACGACTTCACTATCATCGAGCCATCAGACCTCCCGCTGCGGTCGATCAAGCTGATGAAGCCATTCGGCAAGACCGTCGAATGCGCCGAACCGAAACGACTGGCCGATGGCCGCACACTGCGGCACTGGACGGCGCGCGACGTGCCGCAGGCGTTCCCCGAACCTTCGATGCCCTCGTTCTCCACCCAGGTGCAGCGCCTCGGAATGTCTACGCTCTCCAACTGGGAGGAAGTGTCCCGCTGGTACTGGAACCTGTGCGCCGGCCACATCGCCGCCACCTCGCCGGCGATGACCAACCATGTGCGCAAGACGCTGGCCGCGCTTGGGAAGGACTCATCGCGCGAGGCGAAGGTGCGTGAACTTTTCCGTTTCGTCTCGCAGGAAGTGCGCTACATGGGAGTAACCCTGGAAGAGGAATCCCCAGGTTTCGCTCCCCATGACGTATGCCTTACCTTCGAGCGCCGCCATGGCGTCTGCCGCGACAAGGCGGCACTGCTCGTGGCCCTGCTGCGCATCGCCGGCATCGAGGCGTACCCAGTACTCGTGATGGTTGGCCCGAAGAAGGACCGCGACATTCCGTCGGCGGCTTTCAACCACGCGGTGGTGTGCGTGCGCGACGGCGAGCTGGACATGCTGATGGACCCGACATGCGATACTACGTGCGAGCTCTTTCCGGCTTATCTGATGGACCGGTCCTATGTGGTGTGCACGCCCGGTGGCGAGACGCTGAAGACCTCGCCGGTGGAGGAGGCGTCGAAGAATTCCATGAAGATCGACACCACCGCCATTCTCGATGCGTCCGGCAATGCCGCCGTCATCATCGAGTTCGACTTCAGCGGCTACAATGACCATATTTTCCGCGGATGGCTGCTCAAGGCACCGCCGGCGCGCCGTAGGGATCGCTTCGAGGCCATGCTACGCTCTGTCACTGCCGGCGCCGAACTGCTTCAGCTGAAGATCGCGCCCGAAGACCTGCGCGACACAGAAACGCCACTGAAGGTCGAGGTGATGGCGCGATTCCCCAGTTTGGTGCTGCGTGGCGCCACCCGCTGCGAACTGACCATTCCCTTTGCCGGTGATGGCGTTTCGCTGGTCGACATGGTGCTGTCCTCGTCGAAGACCGCGCTGGAGGAACGCCGCTTCCCGTTGCGTCTTTCCTCCACCGCCGAGGTGGTTGAGCGGGTGCACATCGCGACAGGCGAGGCTCTTGGCCCAGCGGTGTTCCTGCCGGGAAAGGTGAGCGAGCGCGTCGGAGGATATTCGTACGAATGCTCGTATGTCGCAGAGGGTGGAACGCTCACGGTCGAACGGCGCCGGCGGATAGATGCGCTGGAGTTCTCGCCCGAGGAATACGTGCGCCTGCGCGCGACGCGGCAGGAGATCGAGGAGAAGTCCCGTGCGCAGCCGCTGTTCGCAAAGGTGCCCGACTCCTCCGGAGCCGAGGTGCGCGTCGTCAACGAGACGACCGACGTGCGTCTCGAGTCGCCGCTGAAGTATGAACGCACCTGCGTCTGGACGAGGGAGGTGCTTTCCGCCCAGGGCGTCAAGTCGCAGTCGGAGCTGAAGTATTCCTGGAATCCGCTCTTCGAGGACTTCGAATTCGTCGGGGCGACGGTCTCCAACCGAAACGGGCGGGTATTGACCGTGAGCGGGAACGAGATCAACGTACTCGATGGCGGCTGGGCGGCGTCGGCACCGCGTTATCCCGCCCCGAAGCGGTTGGTGGTGAACCTGCCGGGCGTAGAGGTTGGCAGCGTGATCACGGCGAAGACGGTGCGCAGAGTGCGCAACTCGCCGCTGGGCTTCACCGACTTCGTCCTTTTCGATTCGATGATCCCTGTCGGGACGAAGTCGTACCGCGTGGGTGGAACACGGATGGCGATGACCGAAAGGAATCTCAATGGCGTGACGGTCCAGACAAAGGACTGGTGCCGGGCGGTCACCAATCCGGTGCCGTTGAAGGCGGAGCCATCGCAGCCGCCGTCATCGGCCTGGCGTGACTATGCCGTTTTCAGCACCGTGAAATGGCCGGAATTCGCCGCCAGGTTCGACGGTGCGCTGGCAAGGGCGCGTGCGGACGGCAGCGCCCGGGCGCGGGAGCTGGCGCGGGAGCTGACGGACGGGATTGACGGCGCCGAAGCTCGGATAAAGGCGATTCGTGACCACCTGGTGAGGAAGGTGCGTGTCGTCGGGCCGGGACTCTATTCGCTGCCGTTTGACAAGGCGTTCTTCCCGCCCGACCGTTCGCTGGACGACGGCTACGCCAGCCACGCCGACTGGATCAACCTCTACCGCACGATGCTCGAGGCGGTGGGATTTGACTGCTCCTTCGAACTCGCCGATTGCGATGCCGGGGCGTTGCCGCAGCTGAGGGAGCGCGACAAAGTGGTGCCACGTCCGGATCTTTACGGCGAGTTGCTGATAAGGGCGTCCTTCCGCGAGGGCGGTTTCCTCTGGTTTGGCGGCGAGAAGCGCGTCTTCCATCTCGAACTCGAGAATGAGCACGTACCCGTCGGCAGCTCCACCCACGGCGGCGAGACGGCGTTCGACCTCGAGAACCGTTCGTTCGTGAAGCTGGAATACGCACCGGGATTCGTCCGGCGCGTCAGGCGATACACCAAGATAGCGCTGCGGGAGAACGGTGCCGCCGATTTCGATGTTGAATACGAGCAGTATGGATGGGACGTGGGTGGACTGCGCCGCCAGTATTCCGAGATGCTGCCCGAGAAGCGTCTGCGTCACTACCGTTCGCTGGTCGGCGACATCGCGGAGAGCGCCACCGCGACTTCCGAGCTCGAGACCGACGTGACTGGGTATCCATTCCGCCGTTCGTTCAAGGCGTATGCGCCTGGCTATGCGGCGCTAACCGCTGATTCGATGACGGTTCGGCTCGGCGGCATCGGTTCGCCGTTCAGCGTGGGTGGCCCCGACCGTACCACGCCGATTCTGCTTTCTACGCAGTCAAAACCACTGGAGAAGGAGGTGGAGGTTGTATTCCCGAAGGGATACGTCGAGCCAGAACTGCTGCCGCCATCCTTCCAAACCGGCTGTGGAGTAGAGTGCCAGGTGGCGCATGAGGTCCGCGACGGCCAGCTTATCGTCAAGCTCAGGTGGATTGTCGGGCGCGACAAGGACGTTTTCGAACCAGCCTCGATGTTCCCGTTCTTCCGCGAGTGGAACCGGCGCATAACCGGTCCGCAGGCACTCACCATCACTGCGAGAAAGGTCGGGGCAAAGTAGTGATTGCCGTGATGCTGGCCGCGGCGCTGTACTCGCTTGCGCCGCTGAGGGATGTCACCGTGACCACCGTCGGCGACACCGTCACGCGCAATCCCGCCTCGGTGGTGTCGGAGCGAATATCCGATGTGAGCCCCGGAGCGCTGAAGGGCGGCGTGTTCGCCTTGAGTTTTACCGTACCCACGGACCTCACCCGTCTCGCCGTGCTGCGGGCGGGATGGGGTGACTGGGCGATTCCAAAGCGTCTGGCTGTTTCGGCAAATGGAGGTGACGAGCGATTCTTCGACCTGACCTCGCCGAGGACGGCCCCGAACACGTCCGCCAGGCTCTTCGAAGTTGATCGGCTTCCCATTGCCGGGGCAGCTGCGGTCACTTCGCTTGTGGTGAGGGTGGTCGAGGTCGAGACGAAGGTCAACCGCCATGGTGCGCTGAAGTTGTTTCTGGCCGAGGGACCGGTGGTTGGCTGCCGTTTGCAGGATGGTGCGTACGGTCGTGGAGTGGCGCTCGCCATCGACGTATCGGCCCCAGTGGCGAAGAGCGAACTGACGGTTACTATCACCCGTTTCAGGAGAAAGATCGTGTTCAGGCGTCGGCTACCGCCCCTGAACGCGGGCAGGACGACGCTGGAAGTGGGGTGGAGCGAGTTCGTATGTGCGGAGGATCCCGCCCTAGTACTCGAGCCGGTGAACGTCACTGGGCTTGAACTACGCTCCGACGCACCCGGCGTCGACCTGTCGGTGACGGCGGAACCATTCGGTGGAACGAACGCGATCTCCCCGCTACTCGAACTGCCGCCATTCGATTCCCCGGTTGACGCGCGGGGGTGGCGGCGGGCGATTCCGTCCGATGGCTTTGGCCGTTTCGGCTGGCAGGAGGACGGTAATGGGCTGCTCACCTGCTCGCTGGAGGAGAGTTCATTCTTCTGCACGGCGCGCGGCAAGGGCAACTACATGCGTTGGTGTTTCGGCAACGGTGGTGCGCAGAACCGTGTTTGGCGACGTTCGACGGCATGTTCGACAACGCTTTTCACGGAGCGTCTGACGCGGTTCGATGGCGTGGCTGGCAAGGAGGTGGTGAGCAGGGCGTTCGGCGTTTTTGACGAGTCGCGCCTGCCGGAGCGGCGTATTGCCGGCACCATGGCGCCTGGTTTTGTTCTCGATTCGCACGACAGGGTGTTCACCCTGGCACCGGAGGCGGTTCGCGGCGCTTTGCATCTGCTGATCCCGACCAGGAACGGAGTGCGGTGGACGACCGACGCGGAGGTGGATCTCGGGGCGATGTCGGAGGGCTGGGTGGCACTGGTCTGCGAGAAAATGGCGGCGGTGCCAGTGGTGGCGGCGTTTGAACGGCGTCCGCTGAAGGCGGTGCGCGAGGGGCGCGGCTACGGATTCGTCTTTCCTGGCGAGCGTGGCAGAATCGGCATTGCCCCCGTGTTCGGCTATGAGGGCTGGAAGGGTGTGCCGGGCCAGACGGGCGCGGATGCGGATTCCCTCGCGCGCGTCGCCGGGCGCCAGGCGGAGATTCTGCGCAATTACCCCATTCGTTGCGACATGCGCTTTCGCGAGGTCGGTGACGAGATCGAATTCGAGGAACGGCCGGCGTTCCTCCGCTGGACCAACGACTGGGGCGAATCGGGCACGCCCCGCGTGCCGTGCCCGCCCCTCGTATCCTTCGCTGCCGATCTTGGCTATCCCGTGTCATTCCCCGGTGGGGCGCCAGTTCGAGTGGCGGCGGACACGCGGTTTGGTCCCTATCGCGGATGGTTGGCGGACAAGACGTCCGTCGCCCGCTATCGGCTGAAGCGCGGGCTGAAGAATCTCACGCTCTATCCGCGGCCGGTGCGGTCGGAGCAGGCGGACCGTGTGGCCGCGGCGATGCTCGAGCACTTCAAGGAGAAGAGAGGGGCCGACGGCGGCGCCGATGCGCTTGCCGGGTGGTTCCACTTCGGTTCGGCGGCGACGGCGCAGACGCTTTGGAGCGACGAGCAGCGCCGGCGTTTCGTCGCCGTCTGGGAACCATACGCCAGGAGCATCGTCGCTGATCGGGTGTGGCATCTCCGCCGCGAACCGTTCAGCGGCAAGTCGTATCCGATTTCCTTCGCCTGGGAGGACAAGTCGCTTGGTATCCTTGGCGACGCCAATAGCGGCATCGGAGGCGCGCTGTCGGGGCTGGACGGATACGCAAGAGTCTCTGGCGACTGGGATTTCATCCGCGCCAACTGGAATCGCATCCGTCGCATTCCTCTCTACTTCCTCTACGGGCACGACTGGACGATGCTTCAGGCAGGGGCTAGGGAGCATACTGCGGGAAGTGCGATCGACATGGACGTAATCACCTATGAGGGGACGGCCGCGCTTGCTCGGATGGCGGAAACGCTTGGTGACCGCGACGCGGCCGCAGTTGCCGAAATGCTGCTGGCGCGCTACGCATTGTCGCTGGTGTGCAAATTCTCGGCCGGTGCGTGGAAGACGCCCGAGATCCCGCGCGCGGAATGGAAGGAATACGGCGTTGGCTTCAACGAGCAGTTCGGTTTTGACATGATGGGCCCGTCCAGAGGTGCGCCCAATCTCGTCAATAGCGAAATCGCGCTCTGTCTCGCCTGGGTCGGACACTTCCCGGAGGTGTTCTCGCTGCTGCTGGAGCGCGGGGGAAGGGAGTTCTGGCGGGATTTCGAGTATTCGTTCGTCGAGCGCGTGCTCGTGGACTGGCGCAAGAGCCATCCGGGACGGCGTAACTGGCATTTTGCCAACATCACGCCCCATCTCGAGATGCGGCTGATGCTTGGTGAGGACCGCAAGTCGGTGAAGAAAGACCTTGAGGCGCAGAAACTGTTCCTGCCGGCGCCGAATGCAGCTGCGGAGTGCGCCGGGTTCTATGCGTACTGGCTGGGTGGACGCTCTCCAGTTAGGTTGGAGGCGTGTTCGCCGGCGAAGCTGGTCTCGTTCGTCTGGGACGAGGATGCGGGAACGGTGCGCGCCGAGTTTGAGTCTGACGTCTCGTTCAACCCGCGTTTCACCGTGGTTGGCCAACCCGTCAGCGCCCCGGATCTCTCCCGGTCGCTGCCACGTGGCAGATCGGTGTTGGAATGGAAATTTAGATGACGCGTTAGGACTGGACTGGCCGAATTTCAGAATGAAAGGAAAATGGTATGATGAATAGGAAAATTGGGATGATGCTTGTCGCGGCGCTGTTCGCAGCGGTGGCACCTGTGGAAGCGGGCTACAAGAAGGGCGAGCTCCTGTGGAAGTGCGACTTCACGCGGGATGAGCTGCCGATGGTGAACGGCACCAACTCCTACCTGCGCGAGGGGCGCACGTGGATTGCCAACGAAGGTGCCTCTGGCGATGGCGCGATGTACGTGAAGAGTGGCAGCAACAGGTCGGGCTTCATGTTTGGGATCCCCCTGCCGGTCGCGAAGTTCGCGGGAATGATCCAGATTGAGGCGGATGTGAAGGGCGTTGATCTTCAGCGTGGCCCACACGACTTCAACGGGCCAAAGATCATGTTCCCGTTCAGTGTCGGCGGCCGCAAGAGCCATCCGCAGCTGCCATCCGAATATGGCACCTTCGACTGGAAGACGTGGGTAAGGGTCGACTATCTGCCGCCGGAAGCCAATAGCTTTGCGCTTGTTCTCGGTCTCGAGCAGGCGGCTGGCGAGTTCTATATCGATGCGGTGAGAATATATCGTGCGCAGGAGATTCCCGATGGCGAGGTGGCCGTTGCGCCCAAGAACCCGCGGGCGGACGCGGTACCGCGGGGAAGGTGGGGCGCGGCGGGGCGTCCGGGCGCATATCGCGGGGTGATGAGCGGCAACGACCTTTCCGAGGACGCATTCAAGACGCTCCATGCCTGGAACGCGAATCTGATCCGGATGCAGATCGGCATCGGCACGAAGAATCTGAATTCGATTGACGACTGGTTCGTTGCGCTCGAACAGCGCCTCGTCGAAGTCGACCGCGTGCTGGCGCTCTGCCGCAAGTACGGTCTGAAGATGGTCATTGATCTGCACGGCGGACCCGGCTGCAAGGCGACGAAGTACGCCTCGAACGTCGTGCCCGCCGACTACGACACCACCAATCTGAAGTGCGCCTGGCGGAAGATTACGACGCGATATCGCGAGGATCCCACGATCTATGGCTACGACATTCTCAACGAGCCAGCCTGCGCGCCGGAGACCTGGGACCGCGTGTTCCGCGACGTCGTGAAGGAAATCCGCAAGATCGACCGCACGACGCCGGTTATCACGGAGTCCATAAAGTACTGGTATCCTGACGAGAATGTCATCTACTCTCCCCACTACTACAGCCCCCACACGCTCACGCACTTCGGCGTTGGCGGCATTGGGCGCGTCAGGTGGAGTTACAACAACTGGATCAACGGCGAGTTCTGGAACAAGGACCGCATCCGCGAGGCACTGGAGCCGTTCGTCCGCTTCCAGCTCGAGCATCCGGGCGCGCGCATCTACATCGGCGAGTTCAGCTGCATCCTCTGGGCGAAGGGGGCCGATGGCTACATCAACGACTGCGTCGAGCTATTCGACGAGTACGGATGGGACTGGACGTACCATGCGTTCCGCGAATGGCCGCCGTGGAGCGTCGAGCACGAGCCGACGAGCGACTTCAAGGTCGGCCATTTCCGGAAGGCGAATGGCGAGACGGCCCGGCTCAAGGCGCTGAAGCGTGGTTTCGCGAAGAATTCCAGATGGTACAAGGGCATGCTCCATTGCCATTGCTACTGGTCGGATGGGCGGGCGTTCCCCGAACAGGGCGCAAAGGCCTACTTCGACTACGGCTATCACTTCTACTGCATGAGCGATCACAACCGTTTGGGCAAGAACCGGAATTACTGGCGGGACGTCTGCGAAGACGAGGGCAACTGGCCGAAGAATGTGTTCCGGCCGATTTTCGAGAGCTATCGCAAAACGTTCCCCGACGCGGAAATCCGCGAGCAGGATGGCAAGACGCAGGTGCGCATCAAGACCTTTGACGAGATCAAGGCGAAGTTCGACGTGCCCGGACGGTTCCTCGTGCTGCCGGGCATGGAGATCACGCGCATGGCCGGTGAGCGCCACGTGCACATGAATTACGTGAACCTCGACCGTGGCCTTGCCACTGCCGAGGCTGGTGGGCTCATCCAGGGTTATGGCAACGAGGTGTCGGCGGTGATCGGCAGGACTTTCGACGAGGTTAAGTCCATGGCTGCAGGATTGGGCGACCCCGCGCATCTCTTCATCGTCAACCATCCTCATTGGCGTTTCTGGGATGTGCTGCCGCAGGATGTCATCGACCATCAGGAAATCCGCTTCTTCGAGGTCTGTAACTGCGGGTCGGATGTTCCGCTGCCGGCGAATATGTCCGAGAAGGATTTTTCGTGCGACCGGTTCTGGGACATTATTCTCGCGAACCGTTGCCGCGCCGGTGGCAAGCTCCTCTACGGCATGGGGGCGGATGACGCGCACTGGTATCCGGACTCTGGTACGCCCCAGAATCCAATCCCGTTCGCGGACGGCTACATCCAGGTGCGGGCCGAGGCGCTGACGGCAGATTCTCTCATCGCGGCGATGGACCGCGGCGATTTCTATGCGAGCTGTGGAGTCGATCTTGAGGATGTTCAGGCCGATCCCGAGACGGGGCGGCTTGTGGTCGCCGTGCCGGCGAAGGATGGTGTCGCCTACACGATCCGTTTCGTCGGAACGAAGCGCGACTTCGATGCTGGCGTCAAGGGGACCGTGCACTTTGCCGGCGATGCCGGGCAGCATCTGGGGCCGAGGGACTACCCGCTCTATTCCAACACGATCGGCGCCACCTTCAAGTCCGTCGCAGGCAAGCCAGGCAAGCGTGTCGAGGCGTCGTACGTGCTCAAGCCCGATGACCTCTACGTGCGGGCGGTTGTCGAGTCGTCCGAACCGGCCACGCCCTACGGAATGACGAGTCACCAGCATCCTAAGCATAAGGTAGCGTGGACCCAGCCCCTGAGAAGGAACTAGTCATGAGCAGACATTCGTTTTCTCCCTTTCCGCATTCGTTCGCCCTGGCGGTCGCGGCCGGCATCGTGGCTCTAATGGGGCCGGCGGCGGATTGTCGGTTGTCCATCCCCCTGACGGATTGGCAGTTCTCGCGTGATGGTGGCACTTGGTCGGATGTGCGCGTGCCACACGACTGGGCGATTGCCGGACCTTTCGACAAGGAGATCGACAAGCAGACCGTGGCCGTTGTTCAGGACGGCGAGAAGGTGGCGACGGAGAAGACCGGCCGCACGGGTGCGCTTCCGTGGATTGGCAGGGGCGTCTATCGCCGGGAGGTGCGGTTTCCGGAAAACTGTGCCTGGGCGGCATTCGAGTTCCAGGGGGCGATGAGCGAACCGGAGGTGTTCCTTGATGGTCGCAAGATCGGCGAATGGAAGCTTGGATATGCGACATTTATGGTCGAGGTGCCGACCGATCTGTGCAATGGCGTGCGCAGGCTCGAGGTGCGGCTCAACAATAGGCCACTCTCATCACGCTGGTATCCTGGAGCGGGTCTCTTCAGACCGGTGCGCTTGCTGACCGGGGGCGCGGTTGGAGTGCGTCCGTGGGGGCAGACAATCGTCACGCCGACCCTGACGAATGTCGTAGTGTCCACCGATCTGCGCGGCGAGGGGAAGGTCGCATACCGCGTGCTGGACGCTGATGGCAGAACGATAGCCCAGCGTGCGGCGGGCGAACCAAAGGCTTCATTCTCCATTCCCGGCGCGAGGGCGTGGTCGCCGGAATCGCCGGTTCTCTACACGCTGGTGACGGAGGTGCTGGCCGGTTCGCAGACCGTCGAGACGCGTCGCGATCGGTTTGGTTTCCGTACGATTGACTTCTCGGACGGCTCGTTCCGGCTGAATGGCGTGCGCCGCAAGTTCAAGGGTGTTTGCCTGCATCACGATCTCGGTCCGCTTGGGGCCGCATTTTCCAAGGATGGTTTTCGCCGGCAGGTGCGGTTGTTGAAGGAGATGGGCGCGGATTCGATTCGCACCTCGCACAATCCGCCGTGCCCCGACCAGCTCGAGGTCTGCGACGAGGAGGGCGTGATGGTAATGGCCGAGAGCTTCGACATGTGGCGCGATCCGAAATGCAAGAACGGCTACGCTCTCTTCTATGATGAATGGTGGCGGCGCGATCTGACGAATCTTATTGAGGCCAACCGCAACCATCCAAGCGTTGTCCTCTGGTCGATCGGCAACGAGGTCCCGGAGCAGTCACTGCCTGGCGGACGCGAGATGGCGGTGGCGATGCAGGATCTCTGCCACCGGCTCGATCCGTCGCGTCCGGTGACGCAGGGACTCGACCGAGTGGATGACGCGATCCGGGGCGGCATGCTGCAGGTGATGGACGTGCCGGGGCTCAACTACCGCCTTCCTCGCTACGAAGCCGCCTGGAAGGCCGCGACCAGGCGGTTCATTCTCGGCGCCGAGACGGCATCCACCGTGTCGAGCCGTGCCACCTACCACTTCCCGGTCGTGCCTGGCAAGGGAGTGACGCGAGCCGATGGCCATTGTAGCGGATACGATGTCGAATGCTGTCCATGGAGCAATCTGCCCGACGATGACTGGGCAATGCAGGATGACCACGCATGGACGGTTGGAGAGTTCGTGTGGACTGGATTCGACTATCTCGGCGAGCCGACGCCATACAACGAATACTGGCCAAGCCGCTCGAGCTATTTCGGCATCTTCGATCTGGCTGGTCTGCCCAAGGACCGTTATTGGCTCTACCGCTCGCACTGGAACAATTCCGACCACACGGTGCACATCTGCCCCGCGCACTGGAACTTCAGGGAACGCATGGGGAAGACCGTGCCGGTCTACGTCTATACCGATGCGGACGAGGGAGAACTGTTCCTGAACGGGCGTTCGCTGGGGAGTCGGCGGAAGAATTGTTCGTCACAGCTCGACCGCTACCGTCTGCGCTGGAACGACGTTGCCTACGAGCCAGGTGAGCTCCGGGTGGCCGTGCGCTATGCCGACGGAACCGAGCGGACCGAGACGGTGCGCACTTCCGGCAGGGCCGCCGCCATGCGCGTTACCTCCGAGACGTATGGCGATCTCACCTACTTTCGCGTTACGCTCGTCGACGAGAATGGTGTCTGGGTGCCGGATGACGACCGCGAGCTGACCTTCGAGATTTCCAGGGGTGCGTTCAGGGGCGTTTGCAATGGCGACCCGACTTCACTGGAGCCGTTTGTGCAGCCCAGGATGCGCACGTTCCGCGGCGAACTGGTAGTGGTGGCGGAAGGAGCGAAGGCGGAGCTGGTGGTCAGGATGGACGGCGGCGACTCGGGAGCGGTTTGCGCTGGGCTTCCCAGGGTAGAGCTTGAAGGGCGTGCGCTCAAGGTGGAGACGGCGCGCTGTTCCGCGATGCCGGTAAACATCCGCTGGCCCGGACATCAGCGGGAACTGGACCAGACCGAGATCTGCACCTTTGTGCGCTTTGACCTGTCTAGGCCAGTCACGCTGACGGTGACTGCGCCCGCCGATTTCAAACGGGCGGTGATACGTCCGCTGTCGAAGCGCGTGGGCTTCACGCGTAGCGGACGAACCGTGTCCTTCACGCTGAAGGAACCGGGGGCGTATTCGGTGGAATTCGACGGACGCCACCGCAACTTGCACGTGTTTGCGGACATTCCGGGCGACTATTCCGGCATTGACCGCAAATCGCCATCCGTCAGATACTATGGACCTGGTGAGCACGATGTCGGACCGATCGAACTCAAGACAGGCGACACGCTCTTCATTGACGAGGGTGCGACCGTGTACGGCAGGGTGTTCGCCAGAGATGCCGACCATATTCGCATAGTTGGACGTGGCATTCTCGACTGCAGCAGAGTCAAGGCGGTGCCGGTGGTCATCGATCCGGCGCTGGCGGCCGAACAGCGGAAGAAAGGGTGGGCGATCACCAACGTCAAGCGTTTCGACGCCATCCTTCTTAGCTACTGTGATGACGTGAAGATCGAGGGCATCACCATCCGGGATGCACCGCTCTACACGATCCGTCCGATCTGCTCGCGCTCCTTCACGGTGGAGAACGTGAAGATCATCGGGAACTGGCGCTACAATTCGGATGGCATTGACATGCACAACTGCCGCCAGGTGAGGATCCGCAACTGCTTCCTGCGCACCTACGACGATTCCATCTGCGTCAAGGGTTTTGACTATCGAATGAACGAAGCGGACATGCTGCACGATGGCGAGATGCACGATGTGTTCGACGACGTGCTGGTCGAGAAGTGCACGCTCTGGACCGACTGGGGCCTGGCGCTTGAGATCGGTGCCGAAACCAGGGCGAGGGAGATATCGAACGTGGTCTTCCGCGACTGCGACGTGATCTGGCACCATGGTTCCGCCATGAACGTGCAGCATTGCGACCAGGCCCTTGTGCACGACATCGTCTATGACGGCATTCGCGTGGAGTACGACGATGACATGCCGTACACGGGCTATGCCGAGCATGCCTCGCAGTGGGATTCATCGAGGCGGGGGTGCCTGACGGATGTACTTTCCGCCAGAATCGCGTACATTCCAGAATATTCGCTGCCGGACCGTCGTGGTTCGATGCGCGACATCACGTTCAGAAACATCGACATCTTCTCATCACGTCTGCCCGGTGCCTACTTTCATGGCTTTGATGCCGAACATCGCATTCGCGGCATCCATCTGGAGAACATCCGTCTCAATGGCGAGGACGTGACCACCACCTTCCGGGCCAAGGCAAGGCTCAACGCCTTCGCAGAATTCTGACCCGAGGTCCATGTCGGTTAGGTTTCAAACTGGTTGTGGAGAGCACAGGTTATAGCTTCAGTCCGCGTCGGATTGTGAAATCAAAGAGGTGCTAAATGTCTAAAATAATATTTCTCCTTGTTGGTCTGGTTGCCTATGGAGCTTCATCTGCAGACGGGGTGCGTTTTGCCGCGGTGGAAACGCCCGTAGGCGCGATTGAACGCGATGGACCGGTCTTCAGCAACCGCACGTTCGCATTTTCCGCCGAGGCGGCCGAGCGGCTACGGGGCAAGGCGTACTTCCAGTTCTCGAACCAGGATGCGATCTCACTCGTTGCAGAGGCGGGAGGCGAGGTGCTGGTTGTGACGGCCGAGGAGAAGTCAAAGGGGCTTTCCAAGGCGGCAGAACTGCGGCGGCAGGGGTTCCGGCGGGTTGAAGGCGGTTTCATGCCGTTCGGCGAGAATCCGGCTGACCGGGCGGAGATATGGCAGAAGACGATGGCGACGGGCGAGAGGCTGTCGCTGTCGAAATGCTGGTCGATTGTCTGCGGCTTCGACGCGGTGAACCAGACGAATCGCCTCGCGCCGCCGACCGCTCGGGATCGCGAGATCATGGCCTCGCTGAAGGGACTTCCTGCCGCCCGCACGCCGCGCGACATCCTCGTGAACCATCCCGACTACGTCGTCTTCGTGCCGCGTCATCCGCATCGGGACCGGAAGGCGAAGCTGACGCCTGCGGAGATGGCCGAGTGCGGCGACACGTACAACGACCACTTCCAGGTGATCGACGACCCGGCGCGCAAGCTCCTCTACGCCTTCTGGACGCAGGCGACGTGGGAAGGGTGCGTCGACCAGCACATCGCCTTCTCGAAGTCGGCGGACAGGGGCCTGACCTGGACGACGCCGGTCGTGCTCGCCGGTTCCGCCTGTCGGGCGACGCCGAAGCTGCGGGCGAGCTGGCAGCAGCCGATGCTGGCGAAGTCCGGCCGGCTCTACTGCCTCTGGAACCAGCAGACCACGTCGCGTCCGCCCCATTGCGGACTGATGTTCGGCGTCTATTCCGACGATTGCGGCGACACGTGGCAGGGCCTGGAGCAGGTGCCGTTCCGCGAGCGGATGGATCAGGACGACGCCGATCCGCTCGTGCCGCCCTACTGGTGCAACTGGCAGCGTCCTCTGCGCCTCGGTGAGGGCAATAGGTTCTTCGTCGGGTGTTCGCGTCACGGCAAGGCTCCGTATGATGAGAAGTGGTCGTGCAAGATCGAGTTCTGGCAGTTCGAAAACATCGACGAAAATCCGAGCGTCGGCAAGATTCGTCTCTCGCATTTCGCGAAGAACCGCGACATGATCTCGCCGTCGAAGGTTGAGCCGGTGCCGGGCGTCACCTACTTCGTGCCGCAGGAGGATCCTGCCGTCGAGGAGGCTGCGATCGTGAAGCTGCCGGACGGACGGCTCTTCGCGATGATGCGCAGCTCGATTGGGTGCCCCGTCTGGAGTCAGAGCCGGGACGGCGGCCGCACGTGGAGCGGCGCAAAGGCGCTTCTGGACGCCGCCGGCAAGCCGTTTCCGCATCCGCGCAGTCCCTGTCCACTCTACGACTGGAAGGGTCCCGAAGCCGGCAGCGGCACGTATTTCGCGCTCGTGCACATGACGTTCGACATGAAGCAGAAGACGGCCTACCAGCATCGCGGTCCGCTCTACCTGATTGCCGGGGTTTTCGATCCGACGGGTGAGCAGCCGATCCGCTTCGCCGCGCCGAAGCTCTTCGCTCCGCGTTCGGGCGGCAACAGCTTCTACACGTCGTATACCGTACTCGACGGCCAGGGAGTCCTCTGGTTCAACGACATGAAATACTATCTCCTTGGCCGCAAGATCTGTCCAGAATGGTTTTGAGATCACCCACAATCCGCTTGCAGTATCCACTGGTGAAATGGTATAATGGTGGCATAATGAAATCATTCACCACCCTGATCGTAGTCGCGCTCGCGCTGCCGCTTCTGGCGCTGCCGCCGGTTCTGGCCTTGTTGCCGCCCGCCGTGCACGCCGACACGGAGGTGACGACGAATATTGGCTTTTCCACTGGGGTTGCGCTATGCATGCCGCGTCGATTGCCAGCGTGATCGCCGTCTATGGCGTGGTGTTCCTGTCCCTGCTCGCGCTCTACGTCGAGAAGGGGAGTCGTCCGTTCCACCAGGCGCGTCGTGGCCTTCGCCGTATTCCCGTTTGGGAAAAGACGTTCCTCGCTCTGTTCGTTGGCGCATGGATCGCATTCGCGAGCGTCAAGGATGTCACTAATGGCGTCAACCAGGTTGAAGGTGACACTAACACGGTGATACAGATCGAGGGGGACACGAACGACTGGACGAATGTCGGGGGCACGAACGCCGTCGGCCAGACTGACGGCGGCGGAACGAACGGAACGGGATTGGCGCCGGGTCCGTTGATGATGGGGTTCTTCGGGCGGCCGAATCCGGCGCTGGACGTTACGCCGTCCATCACCGACGAGGACATTGCACGGATGTGGCGCATTTCTTCGACGACCGCCGCCGGCCATCTTGCCGCACCGACGGTAAACGCCGTCACGAACGCCGCCTGGTGCGATTACGGTGGAATGTCCGCTTCGTTCCGGATAAAGCCTGAGGGATGGCGCTTTCCGTACGGGGACAATGCGACGGTGGGCCTCACCGTGTTCCAGAACGGCGATTTTCGCCCCAACGTGAAGATGCATTTCTTTCCGCGTCCGTTTGAGGTGAACCTGTCGCTTCTCCCGAGATTGAACTGGGGGCTTCTGTCCGACGGCGGCAAAAGCGTGTTCTGGCACGAACACACTTCATCCAATTCGCTGATCCTCACCTGGAACAACGCGCTCTACAATCGCGAAGCCAGCTGCCCCACGAACTTCCAGGCGGAGC